>JAZKIX010000114.1:0-9907 GCA_040384645.1 Pseudomonadota bacterium
GAGCTTCAACAGAGATGCAAATTCTGGAACTGGTGTCAGCTTCACATTTTTTACGCAAATATCGCCACCGGTCGGGCCAACTTCGGCGCCGGACATCAGAAATACTTTGGTACGGCTAGCGAACGGCACTCCGCTGGTAACCTTGCTATTTTGTGGAGTGGCTGCAAACACGTCGACTTCAGGGGTCACGAAGTCGATCGTGATGCGTTTTGATTTACCGGCGCTATCCGAGACATTGGCCACACCGTAAATTTCTTCGTGGTATTGGCGTGCAAAGTCATTGCGTACCGCGACGCGGACAATGCCGGGCTTCGCGTGATTGAGGTTTCCGCTGCCGAGCATGCTGTTATCCCGCACAGCGTCGAATGACAGGCGGTAGCGGGTATTGGTCAAGAGCGGATCAAACCGAGTGGTGTCAATATTGGAGCCTGGACCGGCTTCTGCACCTCTTTTTTCCGGCATACACATCATCTGTGTACTAACGCCATTGAGCATGACATTTCTGAGTGTGCCCTCAAAACTCTGAGTCCAATAAGTCAAGCCGCTGGCGAAGTCGCCATTGGGAATCAAACCACCATCAAAAGCTGCTACAGCGTTGCAACTCATTGTCAGCATTGCCCCAAAGAGCGGCAATCCTGCGAGGTACGATCTATTTTTCTTCATTTTTTCCCTTTATACGGATTTCGACAAAGCGAATCTCCGCCATGGATTGTTTGATGATTGAAAAGTGCTCAATCAATAGGTGTTTACTCGATTTGCCGACGCATTGATTTCCCACCTTCAGCGCCATGACTCGTGACCACAAGGGTGGGCAAGATCGCTGGCAGCTATGCGATACACAACTGGTCTGCGCTTCTTTGCATTCCTAGCGGTCATTTCTTAAAATCTCCTCCTTTTTGGTATGCCTTTGTTTCCCTAACGATTTTCTTGATGTTTACAAATGCGATTTACTGCAAGCCAACCCACACTGACTTTTTCCATGGCATTTTTCCTTAGCCATGCTTGTCAACCAACCGTGCGCCACATCCACTTTGCCTGGCAATTTCTGAGCGCCGTAAAAATGTACAGCCAAGTTTAGGCAAAAAAATGCCACTTCGGTATTGCGGTTAACCGATTTGTGGCTAACCGCAATATCAAAATAATCCAACTTGTGCATTGCGAATAAATCAGCGGTTAAGCCAGCAATTTCATACCTTAAGAAACTCAAATGGGCAAAAAAAACGCCTCCCACATAGGAGGCGCTTTTAGAAAAACCAAGTTCACTTTAAAGCGGTCATGACAAGATCATTCAAAGTGTTCGCCATACGCCGGATACCAGTTCGATACTTGCGATAAGAACTGCGCGCCCCAGAACAATGGCGCATTCCAGTTGACCGCCACTTCATTGATTTGGAACACGCGGTAGTCATCTTGATAGCATTTCATCGGCGAAAATAATTTGCGATTGGCCGCATCCAGGCAGCCTGGCACGTTAAGGGTCTGTGTCAGGAACAGGTTAGAGAACTCTTTATCGTTAACTCCGCCCGGCGTTGCCAAGGCGCCATTGCTCTCGTGTATTGCAGCAATATCGGCGGCAATGATTTGGCCATTTGGACCGCCCACCAGCAAGCCGGAAGGTGGCGCCGGCGATATTGCGTCGTGGTGCTTGGCCCAGAAGCGATGATGCACATTGGTCGGCGCATAAGGACCATGACCGGTCACATACGAACGCCCCAGCGGGTTGTTACCGAGGACATAACCCATGACGGCAGCGACGCCATTGATATACTTTTGATAGCCTTTCTTGCCTGTGCTTGCAAGGGGCACATCGGCATCAAAAGCGGTGCCAAGGATGGCGGCGGCGTTGACCATGGTTGAATTAGAACCCCAGCCGATTTCCTGACTGTTTTTGCCAACAGGAATACCGTAAGGATTGGTGTTAATCCTGTTCAACAATTCATTCGCCGATGTTTTCAACGATTCCAGCGCCAGCAGACGAATGCCGGGTTCGCCAGCTGTCACTGCCGACATCACACCCAATTGATACACGGTATCCCACTTGTAGGTGGCGATCCAATTTCTACAACTCAATGTCAGATTGGGATGCTCATTGCCGCACTCTGCCTTGGCCGATGCAGTGGCGACGGTTAGCGCATCGCCGACGTTCCGATTCGCCAGTTTGCGCGCCAGATAAAGTTCCATCCCGGCCCAGTAGAATTCATCCTGAGCTTTGGTATCGGCATAAGCGCCTCCGCCATCGGTAATTGCCGGCAACTGAACGCCATTAGGAAAAGCGGTGGTTTTGTATCCATTCGCATATTCACCATAACGAAATATTTGCTTGTTTTTGTTTGCAGCAGTCCACGCCAGATCGGCAGCTGCCAGGCACTCATTGGCGAAATTTGTGAAACCTTCCATCACCGAAAATATGCGGTAACACTGCGCCGCTACCGCAGCAAAGTCGAGGGTTGCAATCGTGGTGGGATAATCCAGCACGCGCTGCTCCATATCGTCTTGCGGCAGTGTCGGAATCGGCGTCCACTTGGCATCATGCACCGCGCTAAACACCATGCCGGTGACATCGGCATCACTCATGGTCAGCTTTAATTTGGCTACCGGAAGGCTGGCGGCCGTGCCAGCAACGGTGTTGTTCACGTTCTGCGTCAAAGTATAGTTGGCGCTGATGTCTTGATTGCCGACCGGCACCTTCATATTGATCGCGGCCTGTACGCCCGAGACTTTTTTGACTGGAATTTGCATCCTCATCAAAAATGCCATTTGGTAATACGCCTGATACAGCAAGTCGGAAAAGCCATCTTGATAAGGCGCGCTGCCTGTATACCCGCCCCAGGTGCCCAGACGCAGATCGCCATCGGGGAAAGCAATATCAAGTGCCTTTTTTGGCGAATCGATCTTGGCGTCGCCTTGCAAATATCCCATGCCGCGCTGTTTTTGCACCCGCTCAATCATATTTTGCAAATGCCATAGGGAGACCGCGCCATTGACTACATACTTGCCATGATCGGCGGCATCGAACCAGCCACCCTGTACATCGATGCCATTGGCCATCGGTGTGCCGGGGCATCCAGTGTATTGGTTACCGAACAGATCGTTGCCGGCAAAACATTTGGCATATTCATGCTCAACCCCCTGACCGGTCATCACGAATCCCCTACGCACCAGCGGGTTGGCTTCAAATGCGCTGTTTTGCTCCATCTCAGGAATAATCTGATCGGTGCTTGCCTGTTGCGCAAAAAAACTCAAAGCATCTTGGGCCAGCTTTGCATACTTGAAACCACCATCGAGGGTATCGATCGGATTACTTCTCGTATAGATATAGCCTCCGCCCTGCCCGGTACCCTGCAACCGGACAGTGACGCCTTGCTTGAATTTCCAAGGTGCTTTGTCTGGATCGGTTTCCTTAGTATCGAGCACGACCTTCTGGACGTAGTCACCCGACAAGACATCTTTCACGAATTTAGTGCTATCAACTTGCAGCGTCACACCTCTTCCCGTAGAGCCCGTGATGACTTTATCGGTCAACGAATCCGCGAATACCAGGGAATATATACCTGGACTGATCGCTGTTGCCGGCGAAACCGGTGCGCGCACCCGGATCGTGATGACGGAAGGAATATTCGGTCCCTGATAAGGGCTGGCAAAAATTGCATATCCAGCATTGTCAGCACCGGCCGCCGGAGCCGGCGTCACCTTTTGCAGTGCAATATCGGTGACGCAAACCTTGGCCGGATTAGGGTACTGCAATCCGATCGGCGAATTTGTGGAGACACCCAGTTGCAAGATTGCCGATAGCGAACCTGTGACTGTGACTGGCGTTGTAAATTCCAGTTCCTTGAGCGCATTATATTTTCTGGAATTGAGGATTCTGTCGGTCCATTTTTGTTCATAGGCGTCGTCCGGCTCCGCGATCCCGACCGGCACCATCTGTTGAAAGTAAAAGTCGCCCTCGTAGTACCGTGGCGAATAGGTAGCGGCATCCTTAATCCCCACGGTCAGAGGTACCCGGGCCCGATCATTTGGACCGGACAGCTGGGTACGCACTGCATTGAATGAAAGGCGATAGCGGGTATTGGCTTCAAGCCGAACTTCCGTTGAATTCGTCAACTTGCTGTCATCGAGTAGGCAAGCGAATCGGCTCGGTGTGATCGCAGTCAACGTAGTGTCGGTACTCAGGTTTTTGAGCGCTGGCGGGTACCAAACCAAAGCAGACAGTGCTTCCGAATTCCATCCGTTAAAACTGGTCCACGGCGCAGTGCTCATTTGCGGGAAATTCCCATTCACCACTAGATTGGGGCCGAGCGTATTGATAGCCGCCATTGCGCTGCCTGAACCGATACAAACCAGAGCCAGACCAATCAGGCTGGCCAGACCCTTGCGGCGTGGATGCAGGATAAAGTTGAACTGATCGCTGGACCCAGACACTGCACTGGGCACTGGCTGTCCATTCGATCTTTGCGGATTTATTCTTTTCACAAAATCTCCTCTGTGGTTTTAAATGTATTTGACAGGACAGTTGATTGCCCCTCGTGCTGCGCAAAATGCGCGAGCGCTGCTTGTCCGCCGGCTGCGATACTTTCTGTGAAGATCGTCATGCCGTCGCGGTTATCACCGTTTGACATGAGACCTTTTGCAGCAGTCCAAATCTTTTGGTGTGCAACAAGTGTGGGGAAATATTTCGGCCGCCGCTATTGTGGGTTTCCACAATAGATCCGCCTTTGTGAAATCGATATCATTTGTTGTGCCATTGGGATTGAGGGCAAAGTTGTGCCGCCCCGTTTTGGCTGGTCGCCGTGAAGACCTTGCTGGCTTCGTCAACGCACTTGTCCGTGACAACTTGTTGGGTGACAAAGCGTATCCGTATGCACTGCAAACCGATAAAAAATTCTTTTTATTGCTCCACATCACCATTAATCAGGGCAAAATCAAGGTATTGTTTTATTTTCGAATTGAAGGCAATCAATCACATGCACTCTCTCTCGACAATGCTATTTGCCACCCCTGTTCGCAGGCGCGCGTGGCAATGGCTATTGCCGTCGGTATTGATCCTGCTATTTATTTCGACACTTTTCTGGCTATCGTGGGAAGCGCGGCAGTTAGAGAGCAGCCAGCGGCAAGAACAGATGGTGGTCGATACGCGCGGGCTGGAACAGGCGATTCGCTTTCAGCTTGAACACAATGAAGAATTGATCCAAATCGCAGGCGCGGAAGTGACCAAGGGTCGGATTTCAAAAACGACCTTGCTGGAACGCCTTAACAGCCTGCACCGCAACAGCCGCGAAATCCAACGCATTATTTGGTTGGCACCGACCGGAAAATTACTGGCCTCGACCGATGAATCCACCACCGATCCGGTAATTTTTTCACCCGAGTCGCAAGTGATCGGCGAGCGTGCGCGCGTTACCACGCGGCCGCAATACAGCAAACCGGCGCCCTCCTCCATCCGTAACGGGCCGATGTTGATGGATTTCCATGTACCTTTGTTTTTGGGTGACACCTACGCCGGCAGCTTGGTTGCCACCTATCAGCTCGACAATTTGATGGAGCAAATGGTGCCGTGGTGGTATGCGCAGGACTACGAAGTGACCATCAGCGACAGCGACGATAAACTGCTGGCCAAGCGCGCAGCCGGCGGCCCGGGGCGGGGCGTGTATATCACCAGCCGGTCGCTTGAACTGGCGGGCCTGACACTGGTATTGGGTGCCAATAGCGTAAAGGACGTGCCGCGCTTTTTACCCAATTTATTAGTTGGTCTGGTGATCGCGCTATCGCTCAGTTTATTGTGGAGCTTGTGGTTATTGTCGCGTGATATCGCCCGCAGGCTAGCGACCGAGAATGAATTGCGGCAGCAGGTGTTGTTTCGCACCGCGATGGAAAATTCACTGGTGACCGGCTTGCGGGCGCGCGACCTCGATGGCCGGGTGACGTATGTCAATCCGTCCTTTTGCCAAATGGTTGGCTATCCGGTGGAAGAACTGGTGGGCAAGGCGCCGCCAATGCAATATTGGGCACCGGAGGCGATGGAAGAATATCAAGAACGGTTTAGCAAGGTACTGGCCGGCACCATTACACCGCAAGGCTTCGAAACCATATTCCAGAGCGCACGCGGGAAACGGGTACCGGTGCTGATTTTTGAATCGCCGCTGGTCGATGACAGCGGCAAGCAGACCGGCTGGATGAGTTCGATCCTCGATATTTCAGAGCAAAAGAAAGTCGAGGAACTCAACCGCCAACAGCAAGAAAAATTACAAGCCAGCGCGCGGCTGGCGACCATGGGCGAAATGGCGTCGATGCTGGCGCATGAAGTCAATCAACCGCTGGCGGCGATCTCGAGCTACATCACTGGCGCACTGAATTTTTTGAAAAATGGCCTGACCGATCCAGAAATATTGCGCCCAGTGCTGGAAAAAACCAATGCGCAAGCGCAACGCGCGGGGCAGATCATTCGCAGCGTGCATGAATTCGTCAAAATGCGTGAGCCGGCGCGTCATCCTTTGACCGTTGTAAGCCTGATCGAGAGCATCATTCCGCTCGTTGGATTACAGGCACAGCAGTTTTTTGTATCGATTAAGACCAGCATCGAATCTGACCTGCCGCCGGTACTAGCGGATCGGATGTTGCTCGAACAAGTGCTGCTGAATTTGACGCGCAATGCGATCGAAGCGATGCAGCATGTCGCCCCCGAACAACGCATACTGCGTTTGACCGCTGTCATGCAAGCGGCTACACCGACGATGCCAGAGATGGTGGTGGTGTCGGTGATCGACCAAGGCCACGGTATTTCCAATAGTGTGGCAGCACGCCTGTTCTCGCCTTTTTTTTCGACCAAAGCAGAAGGGATGGGTATGGGTTTGAATATTTGTCGCACCGCAATTGAGTTTCACGGAGGCACATTAAGTCATCAACCAAATCCAGGCGGAGGTACGATTTTTATGTTTTCTCTCCCATTTTTAGTGGAAAAAACCTGATGCTGCTCATTGTTGACGATGAAGAAAGTATTCGAGATTCACTGGCTTGGTTGGCGCAGTCCTGTGGCATTTCAGCGACCACTTATAGTAGCAGCGCCGATTTTCTTGACGGACTACAAAGCGCACTAGACCGAGATCTGGACGGCAGTTGCGCTTTGCTTGACGTGCGAATGCCCGGTATGAGCGGAGTAGCGTTATTCGATTTATTGGCGACCCGACAATTGACTCAAGTCTTGCCGGTAATTTTTTTGACTGGCCACGGTGATGTACCGATGGCAGCCGATGCGCTAAAACGCGGCGCATTCGGTTTTTTTGAAAAACCATTTAACGATAACAAGCTAATGGATCGGGTACAGGAAGCAATAGCTTCCTCAAAGATGGCTTGTGGTGCTGCAACCAGTGCGCGACTTCGTCTTAGCTCGTTTGCCGAAAATATGGCCGGCGGCGGTTGTGCCGCTGACGAATCAGGGGCAGCACATTTCTGTGCTTGTCGCGGCGCGCCTGTCTTTAGACCTGTTATGGACCAAGGCGAAGCCGAGAAACATGGATCTGAATAAATATTGCGCTGCAATTGCGCTCTATCGCAGCGGATCGAATCAAGGCAGCGTGCAATTTTTGTATTTCCGCTGCCACTTATGATGGAGAAAATCTGATGCTGCTCATTGTCGACGATGAAGAAAGTATCCGCGATTCACTGGCTTGGCTGGCACAATCGCGTGGAATAGCGTCGATTACATATGACAGCAGCGCCAGCTTTTTGAGTGCGCTTGAAAAAATCCCCACCGACGATCCGCAAGGTAAATGCGTCTTGCTTGATGTCCGCATGCCGGGCATGAATGGGGTTGCCTTATTCGACTTACTGACGGCGCGGCAGTTGACCCAAGTCTTGCCAGTCATTTTTTTGACTGGCCACGGTGACGTACCGATGGCGGTCGACACCTTGAAGCGTGGCGCCTTCGATTTTTTTGAAAAACCTTTCAACGATAACAAGCTAATGGATAGGGTACAGGAAGCGATGGCCTCTTCCAAACTCGCTGCTGAAGGCGACGCGGCGCGACATCGCCTGGATAATTTAACCAACCGCGAGCGCCAGGTGTTAGATCTGATTTTAGATGGCAAGATGAATAAGCATATCGCCGATCAGTTGGGTATCAGCTTACGCACCGTCGAAGTCCATCGTGCCAATGTGTTCGCCAAGATGAATGTCAAGACAGCGATGGAATTGGCGGGGCTGCTGAAATGAGCGGTGCAATATGAAATTGGTAGGGACACTGCACGCCGTGCCGTGCAGCAAATCCGGCAAGAAATTAGCACTTTAATCTAGATAAATATAGGGGGTATAAGCCAAAATACCACCTATCCCGCACATTTTCATTGGGCAAAAAATAATACTGCCACCAGTATAATTCAGGCAATTTGATGCTGTTCCAGCGCCCACGCCACGTGTTCGCGCACTAACGCAGAAGGATGCCCAGCCCGTGTTTGCAACGCTGCCACGATCCACGCAGCGCCTTTGGCGCCGTTAGACGCATTACCCAGGCCAACCGCCAGATTACGCAACCAGCGCTCGTGGCCGATACGGCGGATCGCGCTGCCTTCCATGCGGCGGTCGAACTGTTCTTCAGTCCAGGTAAACAACTCGACCATGCCGGCGCTATCGAGTCCGTGCCGCACGTCAAAGTCGGCCAGGCTCGCAAGCTGGGCAAATTTATTCCACGGGCACACGGTTTGGCAATCGTCGCAGCCATACACACGGTTACCGATCAGCTTGCGGAATTCCAAGGGGATGCTGCCCTTTAATTCAATCGTCAAATACGAAATGCAGCGCCGCGCATCGAGTTGATACGGCCCCAGGATCGCCTGGGTCGGACAAGCAGTGATGCAGGCGCTGCAGTGGCCGCAATGGGAGGTGATGGCAGGATCGACCGGCAGCGGCAAGTCGACCAGGATTTCGCCCAGGAAAAACATCGAGCCCGCTTCACGACTGAGCAAGAGTGTATGTTTGCCGCGCCAGCCGAGGCCGGATTTTTCCGCCAGCGCGACTTCCATCACGGGCGCCGAATCGGTAAATACGCGGTAACCGAAGTCACCGATTTCGGCTTTAATACGCTCGGCCAATTGTTGCAAGCGGTTACGCAATACCTTGTGATAATCGCGGCCACGCGCATACAGCGAAATCACGGCCGCGCCCGGTTCGGTCTGCCGCTGCGCTTCACGTTCGCGCCAATCGACCGCCACCGATTGCGGCAAATAATCCATGCGCGCCATGATCACACGCACCGTGCCGGGCAGCAATTGTGCCGGACGGGCGCGCTTCATGCCATGCGCTGCCATATAATCCATCTCGCCGTGATAACCGTTGTCGAGCCAGGCTTGCAAACCGGCTTCTGCGTGCGACAGGTCAACGTCGGCGATGCGCAGCTCGGCAAAGCCAAGCTCGCGGCCCCAAGCCTTGATGGTGGCGGCCAGTGCAGACAGATCGATGTTCGGATTCATGCTGATGTCATCGGCTTTATTCAAAATGTTTCACAATGCCTTTACCTACCCTGATTCACAGTTTTTTATGAACGCCATTCTATTGCATGCAACATTTCAAAACACATCTGCCTGACGAAGCAGCCACCGCGGCCCTTGGCGCCGCGCTAGCCCGCGTCATCACGCCGGGACTGGCAATTTACCTGCAAGGCGATTTAGGCGCCGGCAAAACCGCCTTGACGCGCGCCCTGCTGCATGCCGCCGGCCACGTCGGCCATGTCAAAAGCCCCACTTACACTTTGTCAGAGCCGTATCGCATCGTGCTCGCAGGGCAATCTGTCAAGCTGATCCATTTCGACCTGTACCGGATGGCAAGTGCAGAAGAATTCCTGGAAGCAGGATTCCGCGAAGAATTCAATCCCCGCAATATCTGTATCGTCGAGTGGCCGGAAAACGCTGAACAAGTC
>JAZKIX010000115.1:0-9934 GCA_040384645.1 Pseudomonadota bacterium
GTGATCACCGAGGTGACGATGCCGTGCGGTGTTTCGACATCGACTTCCGACACGACGGGGCCGGCGATGATTTCTTTGATTCTGCCTTTAAACTGATTGCGCACATTGATTTCGGAGATAGCCATATTGATCCTTTGCGATGAAGTGATATTTGAAACGCGATGAAAGTACACAGACTAAGTTTATTTTTTGCTTTTGTGAACGAAGCGATTTCAACTTGCATATGTAAAATTTGATTCGCTTCGCTCCCTCCAACAAATTTATTTCTTGGCTTCGTAAATTTTGTCGAACTCACCGCCATCGTCGAAGTGCTTCTTTTGCGCCTGTTTCCAACCGCCGAATACTTCGTCGACTGTGAATAAGCTAATCGGCTTGAAGGAGGCTGCATATTTTTTCGCAACCGCTTCCGAGCGCGGCCGCAGATAATGTTTGGCCGCTATTTCTTGTCCCGCTTCGGAATATAAAAATTGCAGATACGCGGTGGCTTGCTTGCGTATGCCTAGCTTGTCGACCACTTTGTCGACTACTGCGACCGGCGATTCGGCCAGGATGGAAGAGGGTGGATACACCACTTCGAAGTTGTCGCCAAATTCTTGCCGTACCAATTGCACTTCGTTTTCAAACGTCACCAAGACATCGCCGATCTGGCGTTGGGTAAATGTCGTGGTGGCAGCGCGGCCGCCGGTGTCGAGGATCGGCACATTCTTGAACAGGCGATCAACCAGCTCACGTGCCTGCGCTTCGCTGCCGCCTTTCTTGATGACCGAGCCCCACGCTGCTAGGTAGGTGTAACGACCATTACCCGAAGTTTTGGGATTGGGCACGATGACTTTGATACCGGATTTGGCAAGATCGTCCCAATTCTTGATTTGCTTGGGATTGCCCTTGCGTACCAGATACACCATGGTCGAATAAAACGGCGCCGATCCATTTGGAAAGCGCTTCGACCAATCAGCTGGCAGCAAGCCGCGCTCTGCCAGGATGTCGATATCGTTGGCTTGATTCATGGTCACCACCGACGCTTCCAGTCCATCGGCTACCGACCGCGCCTGCTTGCTCGATCCACCATGCGACTGGTTGATGGTAACCGTTTCCCCGTTGCTTTTCTTCCACTCCGCAGCGAAGGCTGGATTGATGTCCTTGAATAATTCACGCGTGACATCGTAGGACACATTGAGCAAAGTGGTGTCGGCATGTGCGCTACTGATGATGAGTGAAAATGTTAGCAGCATCGCCAATGTGCGCGAGATATTTTTGGAAAATTTTTTCTGGAACATATGCGTCTCCTGGTTGAATGTATTTCGCTATGGTCGATATAAATGGCATGAAAGAATACGATTAATTTTTTATATGCTTAGAACGATACTGCACGATGCCTTATATGAAATGAATAGTTGAAAATGACATAAGGATTGCTGAAATCATTCGTTTTCATTGAGCGCTGCGCACGATAGGCTGGAGGCCAGAATAAATATCAGGCAGCAAGATGAATAAACTTCTTACATTTCCAGATACGGCCGGGATGGCCTTGTCGATCAGAGCCAAGGCCTTGCTATTTCATGACCCCCGATCGTCGGAATTGCTGGCGCAAGTCGAGCGCATTGCACGTAGCGATGCCACTGCGCTGATTATTGGCGAAACCGGTACCGGCAAGGAATTGATCGCACGGCACATCCACACCCAGAGCGGGCGCAAGGGGCCATTCGTGGCGGTCAATTGCGGCGCCTTTAGCGAGACGCTGATTGATGCCGAATTGTTCGGACACGAAGTAGGCGCCTTTACGGGGGCGACGCAAGCGCGTTCCGGCTGGTTCGAGGCCGCGAATGGTGGCACTTTGTTTCTCGATGAAGTTGGCGACTTGTCGCTGTCCTTGCAGGTCAAGCTATTACGTGTGCTGCAGGAGCGGCAAGTAGTGCGGCTCGGTTCGCGCAGGCCGATTGCGCTCGATGTCCGGTTGGTGGGGGCGACCAACGTCGATTTACACAAGGCGATCGCCGCCGACCGCTTCCGTTCTGATTTGTATTATCGGCTCAGTGTTGCCACCATCAATCTGCCGCCTTTGTGCGAGCGCCTGGGCGATATTTTGCCTTTGGCGCGGCATTTCATTGGTACTTATAGTGAAAAATTGATGCTAGAAAACGTGCAATTAAGCGCGGCTGCCGAATCTGCGTTACTGGCTTACGAATGGCCCGGCAATATCCGCGAATTGGAAAACGTAATCCATTACGGCTTGATTGTCTGCCGCGATAACTTGATTCAAGCGGACGATTTGCGACTGGTTGGTGCCTTGCATCGCAGCAGGTCGGCAGCACGGGACATTGTGGCGACACACGAAACTAGTCCAAATGTAAATTCCTATCCGCCTGTGAGTAAGATCGAGGCGCAGGATGTTGAAGCGCGCCCAATCAGCCAGTCGTTGCGCCAGATCGAACGTTTGTTCGGTGAGATGATTGAGGCCGGCGAACCGCTGTTATTCGATACGGTCGAGCAATCCCTGATCCGCACGGCATTCTCTTCATGCCGGCAAAATCAAGTGCAAACTGCCAGGGTGCTTGGCATCAGCCGAAATATCTTGCGCACGCATTTGAAGCGCTTCGGCTTGATCGGTATCGAAAGCCCCAATGCCGAGCCGGCGGTAGCCCAGGATGAACTGACGGCGGTCTATTGAGCGACGCCGCTGCGTGTGGTTTTGTTTCGCTATTTCCCGCTACTTATTCTCGATTGGCTATTGCGTGTGTTTGATCGATCAGATTGAGTGCGAGATGTAGCGGCAAAGCGCAGCACATTGTCTTCGGCCTTTTCTTTGTACAAACGGATCGCCATGTGCAACGCTGCCATCTTTTCGGCAAAACTTCCAATATAAGTTGTGCGGCTCTGTGGATGCGATGGAGCCGCCAGTGTAATGAACGCAATCAAGTGATTGACCAGTGTCATCGCCGGTTAATCCTCCCCACCCATCGCCTTATCGATATCTTGCCGTGTCAATTCGGGCGCAAAGCGCAGGATGAAATCATAGGCATATGCACGTAGATAGGCGCCGCGCCGTACCGCCAGCCGCGTCACGTTGGAGGCAAACAGGTGCGATGCTTCGATCGCGCGCAAGCCTTTATCGCGGCCGTGATCGAAGGCCATCGAGGCTACCAACCCCACCCCCATGCCAAGCGAGACATATTGCTTGATCACGTCGGAATCCATGGCGGTCAATGCAATATCGGGCGTTAATCCTTCCTTGGCAAAGGCGGCATCGATATGGCCGCGTCCGGTAAAGCCGACGTCATAGGTGATCAGCGGATAAGCCGCCAGATCGGCCAGGCTGACCGGCAATTTTTGCAGTAATGGATGGCCTTCGGGCGCCACGATCAGATGGGCCCAGCGATAGCAGGGAAAGGACACCAGATCAGGGAAGGCCGACAGACCTTCGGTCGCGATGCCGATATCGGTCTTGCCGGACAACACCCAGTCGGCAATGTGTTCGGGCGAACTTTGCTGCAAGGCGATACGCACCTCGGGGAAAGCCTGGCGAAAACTTTGCACCACTTGCGGCAAGACATAGCGCGCCTGGGTATGGGTGGTGGCGATGGTCAAGGTGCCATTGGTCTGGCCTGCATATTCTTTGCTGGCCTGGGTCAGGTTTTCGGCTTCGATCAAGAGCCGGTCGACGATTTTCAAAATACCTTTGCCGGGATTGGTCAAGCCGGTCAGGCGTTTGCCATTCCGCTCAAAAATTTCGACCCCGAGTTCATCTTCCAGTTCGCGGATCTGGCGGCTGACGCCGGGTTGCGAAGTGAACAGGACATTGGCCACTTCGGTGAGGTTATAACCGCAGCGGGCAGCTTCGCGGATGGAACGCAATTGTTGAAAATTCATGATAATTCCTGTGTTTTTGAAGAAAATATACTGGCCTGAGTATATTTAAAGAGGCAATGAAATCGAGCGGGAAAGGCATTGTTTTTAGTGATACCCCCAATTTTTACCTAATTTCTGAGGTGGCCTGCTGGCGCGTTCGCCGCTCTCCTGACCGCGCGACTCTAGCCCGCTCAGGCAAGCGGGCAAGGGCGAACTCACACCTGATCGACAAAGACATGCAGCCGCTTTGGCCGCACCACTAGCGTCTCGCCTTCTTTCAATTGCAAGAACGCGAAACGTTCGTTAGAGATAACTGCCTCGATGGTCTCGGCATTGTCGTCGCGTTCCAGTTCGAGCTGTGCCAGCGGGCCGATGGCGTGCGCACGGCGCAACTGCACCACGATCCCTTGCGCACCGGGCGAGTAGCGGTCGATGTCCATTTCGTGCGGACGCACATAGCCGATGCCTTTTGCATCTTGCGCTGCATCGTGCCCCGGCGCGGCAAAGCTGACGCCGCCGGTATCGAGCACACCTTCATGCACGCGGCCATGAAATAGATTTACATTGCCCAGAAAGCCATACACAAAGGGCGATACCGGATGGTTATAGACTTCGCTCGGGGTGCCGATCTGCTCCACATTGCCTTTATTCATCAAGACCACTTGATCGGCCACTTCCAGCGCTTCTTCCTGATCGTGGGTAACGAAGATGCTGGTCACATGCAGCTCGTCATGCAAACGGCGCAACCAGCGCCGCAATTCCTTGCGTACCTTGGCATCGAGCGCACCGAACGGTTCGTCCAGCAGCAGAACGCGTGGCTCGACCGCCAGTGCCCTTGCCAGCGCAATGCGCTGGCGCTGGCCGCCCGACAATTGCGGTGGATAACGGTCCGCCAGCCAGTCAAGTTGCACCAGGTCGAGCAATCGATGAACCTTAGTCTGGATTTCCGCTTCGGAAGGGCGTGTATGACGTGGCTTGACGCGCAGGCCGAAGGCGATGTTTTCGAATACCGTCATGTGCTTGAACAGCGCGTAATGCTGGAATACGAAGCCGACTTGGCGCTCACGTACATGGCGGTGGGAGGCATCTTCGCCATCGAGCAAGACTTGGCCGCTATCGGGATGTTCTAACCCGGCAATGATGCGCAGCAAGGTGGTTTTGCCGCAGCCGGACGGGCCCAGTAAGGCGGTCAATTCGCCCGCAGGGAAATTGAGCGACACATTGTTCAGGGCTGTGAAATTGCCGAATTGCTTATGGATTTGTTTGACTTCGATGCTCATGATGCGTCTCCAAACTTGGTTGATTGCGTCATGCCCACGTGCAGACGCCATTCGATAAATGATTTCAATGCCAGTGTGACTAGAGCGAGCAAAGCGAGTAAGGACGCCACCGCAAATGCTGCTGAAAAGTTATATTCGTTGTACAGAATTTCCACCTGCAGCGGCACCGTATTGGTCTGGCCGCGGATATGCCCCGACACCACCGAGACCGCGCCAAATTCACCCATGGCGCGGGCATTGCACAGGATTACGCCATACAGCAAGCCCCACTTGATATTGGGCAGGGTGACGTGCCAGAAGGTCTTCCAACCAGAGGCACCCAACACCAGCGCCGCTTCTTCTTCCTCACTACCCTGCGCCTGCATCAGGGGAATCAATTCACGCGCCACAAAAGGGAAGGTCACGAAAATGGTGGCCAGCACGATACCCGGCACCGCAAATAGGATCTTAATATCGTGATCGCGCAACCACGGCCCCATCCAGCCTTGAGCCCCGAATAGCAAGACGTAGATCAAGCCGGAAATGACGGGCGAGACTGAAAACGGCAAGTCGATCAGGGTCAGCAAAATGCTCTTGCCGCGAAACTCGAACTTGGCAATGGTCCAGGCTGCCGCCACCCCAAAGATCAGGTTCAGCGGCACCGCAATGGCGGCCGTGATCAAGGTCAGCTTGATGGCTGACAGCGCATCGTCTTCCGTGATGGCTGCAAGATAAGCCTGCCAGCCTTTCTTGAAGGCTTCTACAAAAACGGCAGCCAGCGGCACGAATAAGAAAAGAGTCAAAAAAATCAGGGCAATGCTGATCAGCAGGTAGCGTACCCACGCTGGTTCCAGCGGTGCGGCGACCGTGTGAACCGGTTCGCCATGCAAGGGGGCTGAGGCCACGGTGGTTGCAGCAACAGCAGGCAAGACAATGGCATTGGTAGAAGTTGTCGTCATGGCAGGCTCCTCACACGCTGTCCGACTGGCCGCGTCTGCGGGTCCAGGCTTGTAGTAAATTAATCGTCAGCAGCAAAATAAACGAGACCGTCAACATCACCACCGCAATCGCGGTGGCACCGGCGTAGTCGTATTGCTCCAGCTTGGTAATGATGAAGAGTGGGGTGATCTCGGACACCATCGGCATATTGCCTGCAATAAATATGACCGAGCCATACTCACCGGTGGCACGGGCAAAAGCGAGTGCAAAACCCGTTAAAAGCGCTGGTAACACGGCCGGAAAAATCACCCGCACAAAGGTTTGCCAAGAATTGGCGCCGAGGCTGGCAGCGGCTTCTTCCAATTCACGTTCGGCATCTTCCAGCACCGGTTGCACCGTCCGTACCACAAATGGCAAGCCGATAAAAGTCAGCGCCACTACTACGCCTAGCGGAGTAAATGCAACCTTGATGCCGATGGCGTCGAGATATTGGCCAAACCAGCCATTGGCGGAATAAAGTGCCGTCAGCGCGATACCGGCTACTGCAGTGGGCAAGGCAAACGGCAGATCGACCATCGCATCGATCAGCTTCTTGCCAGGAAACTGGTAACGCACCAGCACCCAAGCCACGATGCCCCCAAAGATGACATTAAAGGCGGCAGCAATCAGCGAAGCGCCAAAGCTGAGCCGGTACGACGCCATCACCCGCGGCGAAGTAACCGCATTCCAGAATGCGTCCCAAGTGAGGGTGAAGGTTTTCAAGAACACCGCTGACAGCGGAATTAGGACGATCAGCGCCAGATAGAACAAGGTAAAACCCAGCGACAAATTAAAACCCGGCATCACCCTAAATGGCTGGCCATGCGATTTCAATGGTGCGGGGATAGATATTGACGGAGACATAGGTGGCGATAAGGGGGATGACATAAGGATCTCTTATTACAATTTCGGCTAACGAAGCGCAATAATTGCAGGATCTTGTTATATGAGGAACGAATCATTCCGCATTTAGATAGCTGAATTTGTAATATGGACGTGCTTGAGCCGACATGGGAGCCGCCAATTCTGCCGCAACCGTGTTGCTGCAGTGGTCATTGCCGGTGACGTCCTAAATACGGAAATGATGCGTTCGCCTGTTCTATATGCAATTTTCGAATATCAAACCGCGAAACCATTCGTTCTCTTTTGCGTGCCTGGCCTTTAACGTGGAGCCCTTCACAAACTCATCGCTCAAAGGAAATGTAATGTCGTTCAAACCAACACTCCGCGCACTTGCCGCCACCATCGCACTGACTGCGCACGCCGCTTTCGCTGCGGACGTGACATTGCTTAATGTCTCTTACGACCCGACGCGCGAACTGTACGAAGATTTTAATAAGGCATTCGCTCAGCAATGGAAAGCCAAAACCGGTGACAACGTCTCGGTCAAGCAATCGCATGGCGGTTCCGGTAAACAGGCCCGTGCCGTGATCGATGGCATCGACGCCGATGTAGTTACCCTTGGACTGGCCTACGATATCGACGCGATTGCCCAACATGGCTTTGTGGCAAAAGACTGGCAGGGCAAGTTGCAACACAATAGTTCGCCCTACACCTCGACTATCGTATTCTTGGTGCGCAAGGGCAATCCGAAGGGCATCAAAGACTGGAACGATTTGGTCAAACCCGGCATCGCTGTGATTACCCCCAACCCGAAGACCTCCGGCGGTGCACGCTGGAATCACTTGGCGGCCTGGGGTTATGCCTTAAAGTTACCAAGTGGCAGCGAAGCTACAGCCAAGGATTTCATCACCAAACTGTATAAAAACGTGCCGGTACTCGATTCCGGTGCGCGCGGATCAACTACCACCTTTGTTGAACG
This sequence comes from Pseudomonadota bacterium, assembly GCA_040384645.1. Taxonomy (GTDB): domain Bacteria; phylum Pseudomonadota; class Gammaproteobacteria; order Burkholderiales; family Burkholderiaceae_D; genus JAZKIX01. Next base: position 7,906 of record JAZKIX010000115.1, read on the forward strand.
CGGCATCGGTGATGTCTTGATCGCTTGGGAAAATGAAGCCTTGCTCGCAATCAAGGAACTGGGCCCGGACAAGGTGGAAATCGTCGCCCCATCCGTCAGTATCTTGGCTGAACCGCCAGTTGCCGTGGTCGATAAAGTAGTCGACAAACGCGGCACCCGAAAAGTGGCGCAAGCGTATTTGGAATACCTCTACACCGAAGAAGGCCAAGAAATTGCAGCGAAAAACTATTACCGGGCTACGAATGAAAAGGTCGCGAAGAAATACGCAACCCAATATCCCAAAGTGAAACTGTTCAAGCTCACAGATATAGCTGGCGATTGGAGCAAGGCACAAAAGGCCCATTTTGCAGATGGCGGTTTGTTCGACCAGATCTATGAACCAAGCAAGAAGTAAATAGCCGGCGCCTAAGGCGTAGCTAATTCAACAAGTAAAGTCTGTTTCAGTAGGACGTCTGGTCAGATTGCGAGCAGTGCAATACGCCCACGCAGTTACTGTGTATCGAATGTCCGGCACACCATCAGGTGCACCGGGCATTTTTTGATCCGCTAGATTTGCGTTGCGTTGACCAGTATCGAAGTGAAAAATTGACCTACAGCTTGCAATTCAATCCGCGTTTGATGACCGGAAAAATTTATTCTATTAAAAATGGGGTTACGGTCGCTTCAGGCAAGTTAGCAGAGACTGTAAATCTGATGCGTAGCTGGTTTTTACGGAAGACGGCTTTCCATACCTGACAGGTGGAAACTCCAGGCTTAGGTATGGCGTGATGGGCTTGGACGTGTGCGCCCATGGATGAAAATATGGATGCAAACAAGCTCGATTGCAACGGAGGTTAATAGTGCTTTTAAAACAAAAAACCCGCGTTCTCTATAGGAGAAACACGGGTCATTGGACGTACTTGGACTTCTTAAAACATGATCTTGGTGCCGAGAGCCGGAATCGAACCGGCACGCCTTTCAGCGCGGGATTTTGAGTCCCGTGCGTCTACCTATTCCGCCATCTCGGCAACGCGGACGAATTATCGCTGAAACGTCTTACTTTCGCAACCCTCAATAGCGCGAATTGGTAAAAATATGGCGGTTTTAGCATAGCTCGTTCCATCAATTTATAGATTGATGAAGTTATAACTGTCGGGCGTTTCGACCGACAAGACGCGTCCCAAGAGTAATGGCGCCTAATGCAATAGCACCGGCAATAATACCGACGATCGCGTCTACGATAACAGGCAATAATGTAGTCAATAACGCGCCGATGCCGGCAACAGAGGCCACATTTTGCGCAATGTTATCGGACAAGTGGTGCAACACCGGTATGCCGTGCGTCAAGATGCCTCCACCTACCATGAACATAGCAGCGGTGCCGACGACAGACAGCGTCTTCATTAAATACGGTGCGCCAAGCAACAATGCGCGCCCGATATTTTGTACAAATTTGCCCGATTTCTCACTTAGATGTAATCCAATATCGTCCAGCTTGACGATACCGGCGACCAAGCCGTAGACACCAACGGTCATGATCAATGCAATACCTGATACGACGGCAATTTGTTGAGTGAAAGATGCTGCCGTTACGGTACCCAGTGCGATGACGATAATTTCTGCCGAGAGGATGAAGTCGGTGCGGATGGCGCCTTTGATTTTGTCTTTTTCAAAAGCGACCATATCAATGGCTGGATTAGCAATCGCTTGTGCCAGCACCGCATGATGTTGTGCTGCATTTGCAACCGTGTCTCGATGCAAGTAGGTGTGTGCTAGTTTTTCAACACCTTCGTAACAAAGATAGATGCCGCCCAGCATCAATAATGGCGTTACAGCCCATGGAGCGAATGCGCTGATTGCGAGTGCGGTCGGTACCAGTATAAGTTTATTCTTAAACGATCCTTTTGCCACGGCCCAAACTACAGGCAACTCACGATTAGGATCGACCCCTGACACTTGTTTTGCATTGAGAGCCAGATCGTCGCCTAGCACACCAGCTGTTTTTTTTGCTGCCACTTTGGTCATGAGCGCAACATCGTCAAGTATGCTG
>JAZKIX010000115.1:9952-16561 GCA_040384645.1 Pseudomonadota bacterium
ACAACGCGAAAAAACTGGATCCAGCCATGAGAGAAAACCCTTCATTAGATAAGAAGAAATTTGGTTAAATACGTTATTGATACAGATCCTCGATTGTCATAAACCTGTACTTAGGCAATACAGTGGGCAATTATCGTAGAGTTGCCGAAGAAATGGAAAATCCAGACGAAAAAATGTTTGCTTTGTGTGTGCGAACGTACCGATCTGACAGTGCCACTTGGGTACAGTACAGCCGTCTCCTCTGATTCTTCGCGGAATTGGATTTAGCCCGCTGCCGTAAGGCTGGCGGGCTTTTTTTCGAGCTGGTCTTGCGTTGGCCAAATGCAATCGACTTTCTATGCACTACTTTCATGAGGATTTTATGCAAACCATATTCAAGGATGAATACACGCGCCGTGTCAGCGGCGAAATTTTTACCTATGAGGCAAGCCATGATTCTGGCAAAAACGTACAGTGGCGTGCCCGAATATTTTTGAATGGCGATTTAAAGGGCGAGCCGAGCGGCTCGATTGTGGACAATACTCTTACTGGAAATGATTTACGGCAATATGTTGTCAGTTATATCGAGAGCATTATCGAGCGCGGGCTCGGCATTGATGAATAGTTCATCGTTGATTATTTTTTGTATGGACTTGATTAAAATCAATCGCTGCCTTGAAACGGTCAGTGTAACTCTTCAATCATTTTGTCCAACTTGACCGAATCCGCACAGAAGGCGCGGATACCTTCGGCTAATTTTTCGGTCGCCATTGCGTCTTCGTTAAGGTGAAAGCGGAAGGATTTTTCGTCGACGGATAGCTTGGCGATTTCGGTGGATTGTGCTTCTGTCACGCTCAGTTTACGCATCAGTGGCGCCTCCGATTCCAGCAGTTTCTGCAACAGCTCAGGGCTGATGGTCAACAGGTCGCAACCGGCCAATTCAGTGACCTGGGACACGGAGCGAAAGCTGGCGCCCATCACTTCGGTGTTGTAATTAAATTTCCGGTAGTAGTTGTAAATACGTTTTACCGATTGCACGCCGGGATCCTCGGCGCCTGCATATTCTTGTCCGGTCGATTTCTTGTACCAGTCATAGATGCGGCCCACAAACGGCGAAATAAGTTGCGCGCCGGCGTCAGCGCAAGCGATGGCTTGCGGGAGACCGAACAGCAAGGTCATATTGCAACGGATACCTTCTTTTTCTAGCACTTCAGCCGCGCGAATACCTTCCCAGGTCGATGCAATCTTGATCAGGATGCGTTCGCGCGCGATCCCTGCTGCTTGATATAGGGCGATCAATTCCCGCCCTTTGGCGATGGTGCCGGCGGTATCGAATGAGAGGCGGGCGTCGGTTTCGGTCGAGACCCGGCCGGGGATGATTTTAAGAATTTCTACGCCGAATGCCACCAATAAATGGTCGACCACTCGTTCGATCGGTTTGCCAACGTGATCGCGCACCGCAGCTTCCAGCAAGGGTTTGTATTCAGCCTTTTGCACTGCCTTAAGAATTAGCGAGGGGTTAGTGGTGGCATCGCGTGGCGTATAGGCTTTGATCGCCTGGAAATCGCCGGTATCGGCGACGACAGTGGTGTATTGCTTGAGCTGTTCGAGTTGGTTCATGGCGATGGCGGCGAAAGAAGGGTGAACGAAGCGAATTGAACGACAGTCGGTTTATTGTACCCAATCGCGACCTTCAATACGCCTGGAAAATGGCTGCCGCATGCGTTAGGGCAATTACCGGAATTTAACCGATTAGCGAATCGAATTGCATATTGAATTCTTGCAGTGCTTTCTGGGCATTCTGCATTTTTTTGCGGAATTCCGGTCCGCGCTTGAGCGCCAGCCCGACCGCGAGAATATCAATTACGACCAAATGCGCCAGCCGCGCCGAGATCGGCGTGTAGGGATCGGTGTTGAACACCAGATCGATTGGAATGAGCACCGTCGCCAGATCGGCCAATGCGGTGCCGCTGGGCGCCAGTACGATGATGTCGGCGCCGCCTTTGCGTGCCAGTTGGGCGCTGCGCACCAGTGCCGGATTATTGCCGCGTTGCGAGATGGCGACCAAGGCGTCACCATTACGCAGTAAGGACGCCGCGATACTGTGGATGTCCGGGTCCGAATACGCTACTGTCGGCACGCCGGAACGAAAGAATTTGTGCTGCGCATCGGTGGCGACAATGCCGGACGTACCCTGGCCATAAAACTCGATCTTGTTGGCATGCGCCAAAATATCCAGCGCCCGTTGTATGGCGTCGGGATTGAGCGAATTGCGCAGGTCGAGCAGGGTATTGATGGAGCGGCTACAAATCTTGATCACCAGATCGGAGGCCAGATCGTCTTGGGTCGGTTGTTCGCTTGCACCGGGCAAGGCCAGCGCCAGACTTTGCGCCAGTTTCATCTTGAATTCTTGCCAGCCGTCGTAGCCGATGGTGCGGCAAAAGCGCACCACCGTTGGCTCCGACACTTGCGCGCTGCGCGCCAGTGCCGTGATGTTTTCAGCTACGATCAGTTGTGGTTTTTCCAGTACCGCCAGCGCTACTTTACGCTCTGATTTAGAGAGCGAATCGAGTTGCGTGCGGATGGAATCGAGTAACACTTAGCCTTCCGGCAGGGCTTCTTCGCGCCATTGCAAGCCATCGCGACCGATCAGCGCGCTGGCTGCAGCCGGACCCCATGAGCCTGATGAATACGGGATAGGCTCGTTTTCCTCCTGTTCCCAGCTATTGAGTATAGGTTCGACCCATTCCCAAGCGGCTTCCAATTCGTCGCCGCGCATGAATAGGGTCAACTGGCCTCGCAAGACATCGAGCAGCAAACGCTCGTAGGCTTCCATGCGGGGGGTCTTGAAGGATTCGCGGAAATCCAGTTCCAACTCCGCTGGTTTCAGGCGCATACCATCGCCAGGGGTTTTTGCCATCAAATTCATGCGCAAACCTTCATCCGGTTGCAAGCGAATGACTAGACAGTTCGGCGTGAAACTGCCGATTGGCTGGGCAAAAATCGAATGCGGGATAGTTTTGAAACGCACCACGATTTCAGCCAGGCTGTCGGCCATCCGTTTGCCGGTACGCAGGTAAAACGGTACGCCGGCCCAGCGCCAAGTATCGATTTCGGCCTTCATCGCGACAAAAGTTTCGGTGCGCGAATGGGCTGCGGCATCCTGCTCGTCGCGGTAGCTTGGCACTGCCTTGCCTTGGACATGGCCGGAGCGGTATTGGCCGCGCACCACATTTTGTGCAATCGTGGTCGGGGTGAATTTCTTGAGCGAACGCAAGACTTGCAATTTGGCATCGCGTACGGCATCCGGTGCAATTGACACCGGCGGCTCCATCGCGACGATACACAGCAATTGCAACAAGTGGTTTTGCAACATATCGCGCAGGGCGCCAGAGGTATCGTAATAGCCCATGCGATTTCCGACGCCAAGTTCTTCAGCGATGGTGATCTGGACGTCAGAAATCCATTCGCGGCGCCACAGCGGTTCAAACAAGATGTTGCCGAAACGCAAGGCCAGCAGGTTTTGTACGGTTTCTTTGCCGAGGTAATGGTCGATACGATAAATTTGCGATTCAGCAAATACCTGGCCGACTTCGGCATTGATTTGTTTGGCGCTGGCCAGATCGCGGCCAAGCGGTTTTTCCAGCACCACGCGCGAATTCGGCGTGGACAGACTATGCGATGCCAGGTTGTGGCAAATTTTGGAGAAAATATGCGGTGGCGTTGCCAGGTAAAATACGCGTGTCAGCGTGGCATCGGTGCGTAACGCTTCCACCAGCGTATGGTAGGTCGCGGCATCGGTCGCATCGAGCGAGACATAGATAATGCGGGAGCAAAACTGGCGCCACAGGGCGTCGCTAAAGGTGGCCGGCTTGATATGCTGCTTGGCATTGGCATCGACACTTTTCAGGAACTCGTCCTGACTCCAGGCATGACGGCCGACGCAGATAATGCGTGAACCGGGCGGCAAATCCTTGGCGAAATCACGCGCATACATGGAAGGAAGCAGCTTGCGCATCGACAAATCGCCGCTGCCGCCGAATATAACCAGGTCAAAATCGAGAAGGGCCATGATAATAAAATGTATACAAAAAGTGGGTACGCAGGAATTTGATCGCCCTATGACGGCTGCGATTCAAACTCCAACATGGGGCCATGTCTTGAATCTGTGCAAAAAGCGCGATTGAAAATCATGGATTGGGGGAATTTGTAAATTTACTACTTGAAAACATGCGTTGCGATTAATTTTACTACAAAATTCGCACGGCCCTCCAGCCTCGGGCGATGCGCACGCAAACTTTTGACCAGGCAAGCCGGCACTTAGTCGAGCTGGGTCCGTGCTTTGGGCGCTTTGCGCTGGCTATGCATCACAATTTCCTGATCCGGATCAAGTAGTTGCGATGCAGGAACGTCCATTCTGTTCTTGGCCAAGCTGATTGACAAGATATCGATCACGATCAGTTGTAAAAGCCGCACCACCATCGGAATGTATTGCAAATCACCTTCTTCGTGATTGACATTGAGTGCTACATCCGCCAGCTTGGTCAGGGGAGAGCCAGTCGGGCTGATGGTGATCAGCTTGGCCCCGCCGGCACGGGCGGCGCGGGCAGTTTCCAGCAGAGTTTCTGGCTGGCCCGAGCGTGAAATCGCCAGCGCCACGTCGGTTTCCTGCAACAGGCTGGCGCTCATGAGCTGGTTTTGCATGTCGGGGAAATAACTGGCGCGCACCCCCAGATGCAGCAACTTCTTTAACGCATCCTCGGCGACCATCTGCGCCGATCCGATGCACAGGATTTCGACCCGGTGCGCGCGATGGATCAAGTCCACTGCAGTGCTGACCGCCTGCGAATCGATGGTGTCGCGAAATGCCATGGCGGCATAGGCGCTGTTGGACAAGACCTTATCGCTCACTTCGGCCGTGCTGTCGGTGTGCTTGATTTGCGAATGGGCAATCGCAATCGGGCCGGTCAGGCCAGCCGCCAGCTTGAGCTTAAATTCGGCCAGACCCTGCAATTTAAGCGAGCGGCAAAAGCGCATCACGGTAGGTTGGCTGACGCCAGCCAGGCGAGCAATTTCGGCAATCGGCGACGATAAGACCGCGCGTGGTTCTTTTAATACCCAGTCGGCCACCCGGCGCTCAGAGGGGCTCATGTGTTGGCGTGCCTGATTGACCGCATCGAGTATCGGCGTGGTACCGGACTTGACGCGCAAGCGGTCGTGGAGGATGGCAGAAACACCCAGAAAGGTCGGATTTTCGCCCGTGATCAGATACGTCGGAATTTGTGCCAGATAGGCGCTAAAGCGGCCCTTGTCTTCAAAACGCTGGCGAAAGCGCGACTGGTCGAAACGGTTGCCAAAGCGCTGCACAATCCCGCCCCCAATATAGATGCCACCTAGCGCACCCAGGGTCAAGGCCAAGTTGGATGCCACGGTGCCGAGCATGGCGCAAAAAGTATCAAGCACTTGGCTGCAGATGGCGCATTCGTTGTTCAAGGCGCGGCGTGTGATTTCTTCAGCTGGCAGCGCTATCACGTCAATCCGTCCTTTCAATTCTGCAATTGCCAGATACATCAGTTCCAGCCCCATGCCTGACAGCAGGCGTTCGCTGGAAACATGGTCGTAACGCCGCATGGCGTATTGCAAAATGGCGATTTCGCAGGCGTCGCGCGGACAAAATGAGGTATGTCCGCCTTCACTGCCCAAAGCGATCCAGCGGTCATCGGCCGGGATCGCGCCTGATGTACCCAGGCCGGTACCAGAACCGAGCAAACCGATCACGCTGTCGGGACGGGCGATGCCGCCGCCGATACCCCGGATCTGGTCTGGCCGCAGGCGCGCAATGGCCATCGCCAGTGCCGTGAAATCGTTGATGATCACCAGCGTATGCAAGGCCAGGCCCTGGCGCAGCGCTTCGATGGAAAAGGTCCAGTCGTGATTGGTCATCTTGACCTGGTCGCCATCAACCGGGTTGGCAATGGCAATGGCTGCGTGCCTGACACGGTCACCGCCCAATGCGACAGTTCGCGGATGGGTCAGGTAGGTGACGATGGCTTCCTGCACCGTGTCGATCGACTTGCATAAAATCTGCGACATGCCTTCAATTTTGCCGGGCGTGGTTTCCAGCCCAAAACGCGCATTGGTGCCGCCTATATCGGCCAGCAGGCGCGGACCGTCACTGTAGGAGACAGCGGAAATCATTGTGGCGGCAGCAGATTTAGGCAACTGAGATTGCATGGTAACGGCGAATTGATCAGTGTCGATATCGGTTTGAAAGCGGCTTGAAATACGGCGCCAAGCACGGGAAATTTGCGCAAGGTATTTTTACAACTTAAATTGACGATGCATTATGTAGTAAAAAAACCAGATCGCAAAATTGCTACTGTGAAATCGATTTCATACTTTATTTGAGCGTGAGCATAGCTTAAAAAAAGCGGATTGAAAAACTCTTTTTATTAGTTAAATATTGCACTTCAGACATTTGTAAGAATCGGTTCCAGCGGGGCAGGCTCTGCGGCGAGATTTATCTTCAATGTCCGCCCGACTGAACGCAATGGAATTGGCAAGACTGCCACGTCATGGCACGTATTTCATGCGATGACGTGATAGCTATATTGGATGAAATTTAATTTG
>JAZKIX010000115.1:16591-18989 GCA_040384645.1 Pseudomonadota bacterium
CAGTCGGCATGCCGGCTGGCAACAAAGCTTTGCTGGGTTGGTTTGATTAAGTACGATAAGCGTGTTCGACCCGGCCGGCAACCTCGACCGTGAGCGACAACAGTCGGCCTGACAAAGGAAACTGCACCAATTCCGCTTCCGGCCGTTTACCAGCACTGGTGATGTACAAGGTGCGTAAATCCTCGCCGCCAAAAGCCAGCATGGTTGGGCAACGCACTGGTAAGTTAATTTCCTGCAATAGTTCACCCTGTGGCGACAGGCGTAGCAAGCGTCCGCCTTCAAACATCGCGCACCAGTACGCACCTTCGCTATCGACCGCAGCGCCATCGGGGCGGCCGCCATAGTTATTAGCCTTGTCCGTCGAGAATTGCTTGAGCAATTGGGCTGGTCCCACCGTGCCATCGGTCAGATTGAGCGCGTGGCGCCGAATTACATGGGCCGTGGTGTCGGAATGATAAAGCGTCGTATTGTCTGGACTGAAGCCTAGTCCATTCGACACCGTGGTGCCGCCCGACCATACTTTGCGCAGGGCGCCGCGTTCCAAACAATACATTTCAGCGGCTTGCTGGTCGCGCGGTTCGTAAATGGTACCGACCCAGAAACGCCCGGCAGCATCGCAGCGGCCATCGTTGAAGCGGGTAGTGGCCGTGTCGTAGGGCGCTTTGACGATCTCGGTCAAGGTGCCAGTGGTGGTATCAAGATGCGCAAAGCCGCTGCGCAGCGCCACGATCAGGCCGCCGGTTTGCGCCCGTGCCAGCGTGGCTGGTTCGGTCGGCATCGGCCAAACCCGATGCGCGCCGCTGGCGGGGTGCAGGCGATGGATCGCCTTGCCTTCGATATCGACCCAATAAACTGCCGCTTCTTCGGGATGCCACATCGGGCATTCGCCCACTTGCATGGCTTGATCGAAAGCGACTTGGGGTGTGGAGTGGGACATGATTTGTGCCTTGAAAGCTAAAAAAGGTTAAAAATATACTGGATGGTGTATTAAATTAATGCCAATGAAAATGTGCGGGTAATGGGGTAAATTGGCATATACCCCCTTGTTTTTATGAATTTGTTAGGGTTGTCAGTGGTTTAATAAAACGCCGGCTCATGCAAAAATGCGTGCGTAGGGTACGCACGGCCCCGTGCACCCTACGCTTGCAGTCCATTAAAACTCCGCCAGCCGCGCTGTTACCCTGCCGCTTTCGCCATCGCAATCAGCCCATTGGTCGAGCCATCATGCTTACTCGGCGCCGATTGCCCGGTCAATTCAGTCTGGATCGATTTTGCCAAGACCTTGCCCAATTCCACGCCCCATTGATCGAAACTGTTAAGCCCCCACAGTGCACCTTGGACGAAGGTTTTGTGTTCGTACAGCGCGATCAGCGCACCCAGGGCGGCCGGTGTCAGCGCTTCCATCAAGATCGTATTGCTGGGGCGGTTGCCGGGGAAAGTCTTGTGCGGCACCAGCGCCTCGATCTCGCCCGGTTGCAAACCTTGCGCTGCCAGGTCAGTGCGAACTTCGTCGGCGGTCTTGCCGCGCATGAAGGCTTCGGACTGGGCGAAGCAGTTGGCTAATAAGGCTGCGTGGTGGCCGGGCAGGGTGTGGCTGGCTTTCAAGGTGGCGATGAAATCCATTGGCGCGATGTCGGTGCCTTGGTGCAGCAATTGGAAATACGCATGCTGGCCATTGGTGCCGCAATCGCCCCAGATGACCGGGCAGGTGTCGACATCGACGGTGGCACCGTCGCGGGTGACGCGCTTGCCATTGCTTTCCATATCCAGTTGTTGCAAATAGGCTGGGAATTTATTCAAATCTTGATGGTAAGCCGCAATCGAGAGTGAACCGCAGCCGAGGAAGTTACGGTTCCATAAGCCGATCAAACCCAGCAACACAGGCATGTTCTTCGCTAATGGCGCCGTGCGGAAATGTTCATCCATCGCATGCGCGCCGGCCAAAAAGTCGGAGAAATGCGCATGCCCGACTGCCAGCGCGACCGACAAGCCAATCGCCGACCAGACCGAATAACGGCCGCCGACCCAATCCCAGAACGGGAACATGTTGGCCGGATCAATGCCAAACGCCTTGATGGCTGCGGTATTGGTCGATACTGCGACAAAATGCTTGGCCAGATCGGCTTCGGTCGCATGTTGCAAGAACCAGTTGCGCGCCGATTGGGCGTTGAGCATGGTTTCCATGGTGGTGAAGGTTTTCGAGGCAATGATGAACAGCGTGGTGGCAGGATTGACCTTGGCCAGCGCAGCGTCCATATCGTGGCCGTCGACATTGGAGACGAAGTGCAGGTTCAGGCGCGGGTGGGCATACGAGCGCAAGGCTTGTACCACCATTTTCGGCCCTAGGTCGGAACCGCCGATGCCGATATTGACGATGTCGGTGATGGGCTTGCCGCTG
>JAZKIX010000115.1:18999-21722 GCA_040384645.1 Pseudomonadota bacterium
CCGAGCCATTCGCCCGAGCGTACCCGGTCGGTGAATGATTTGACTTGATCCAGCACCGCATGCACGTCGTGGCCGATGTCTTGGCCGTCCAGATGCATGGTTTGGTGGCGCGGCGCGCGCAAGGCGGTATGCAAGACGGCGCGTTGTTCGGTCAGGTTGATCTTTTCGCCGGCAAACATGGCATCGCGCTGCGCCGCGACATGGCGCTGTTCGGCCAAGGCCAGCAACAGGTCGAGCGTGCTTTGTTTCAGGCGATTTTTGGAATAGTCCAGGAACAGGCCGGCAGCATTGAGTGACATATGGGCAAAACGATCTGTCTCGGTCGCGAATAGATCGCGCAATTGCCAATGTTTGGCTTCGACATGATGTTGTTGCAGGGCTTGGAATGCGTGGGTGGCGGTGATGGCGGGGATGGACATAGTAGGCAATCGAAGTTAAGGAGTAAAAACTTTACGCGCTGAATAATGGGTAAAAGTACATGGTGTCAATCATGCCTAGCTCAATTAATTGTAAAGCGGCAATCGATTAAATGGTAATTTCACTACAAAATTAAAATGCCAATGTTTCTGCGTAGTGGGTGCGCGCCGTAGCTCACGATGGGGCGGAAAGCGAAGAGCATTGTTCGATACGGCGAAATCTGGCAAAATCTGCCAAAATATGGCTTAAATGACGATGTTTCTGGGCGCTGAAGGCTGGGTAGTTCAAACATTTTTGTAGTAAAATTTCATAGAGTTCACTAAAAAAGGAAGAGATCATGCCGATCAATCCGGTGCTTCACCCGGTTTTACGTAGCGTTACCGACAGAATTATTGCCCGTAGCCGCCCATCGCGCAGCACATACTTGGCCCAACTTGACGCCGCGCAACCGAAAGGCGTGCATCGCAGTTGCCTGGCCAGTACCAATCTGGCACACGGCTTTGCCGCTTTCCCGGCCAATGACAAGCTGGTGCTGAAAGAGCAAAAACAGCCGTCGGTCGCCATTGTATCTTCCTACAATGACATGTTGTCGGCGCATCAACCGTTTGAACGTTATCCCCAATTGATTAAAGATGCCGTGCGTGCAGCCGGCGGCGTGGCGCAATTTGCCGGTGGCGTACCCGCCATGTGCGATGGCGTGACGCAAGGCCAGCCGGGCATGGAATTGTCGCTGTTCTCGCGCGATGCGATTGCCATGTCAACCGCAATTGCGCTGTCGCACAATATGTTTGACTCCGCCGTGTATCTGGGTGTGTGCGACAAGATCGTGCCGGGCCTGTTGATTGGCGCGCTGCATTTCGGCCACCTGCCAGCGATTTTCATCCCTGCCGGCCCGATGACCAGCGGTTTGTCCAACAAGGACAAAGCCAAGACCCGCCAGCTCTACGCACAAGGCAAAGTAGGGCGTGAAGCCTTGCTCGAGTCGGAAGCGCAGTCCTATCACAGTGCCGGTACCTGTACTTTCTACGGCACCGCCAATAGCAATCAGATGTTGATGGAAATCATGGGCTTGCATTTGCCCGGCGCCGCCTTCATCACGCCCAATACGCCATTGCGCGATGCGCTGACTGTAGCCGCCGCCAAGCGTGCGGTACAGATTGCGCATGGTAGCGAATTCACCCCGGTCGGACGCGTGGTGGATGAAAAAACCATGGTCAACGCCATCATCGGCCTGCTCGCCACCGGCGGTTCCACCAATCACACCCTGCATCTGGTTGCCATCGCCAGAGCCGCCGGGATCGTGATCGACTGGGACGACTTCAATGCCTTATCAGCCGTGATTCCATCCCTGACCCGCATCTATCCAAACGGCGACGCCGATGTCAATCATTTCCACGCCGCTGGCGGTACCGGTTTTGTGATCCGCGAATTGCTCGATGCCGGCCTGTTGCACGACGACGTCACTACCATCCTCGGCAAAGGTTTGCGCGCCCACACTGCCGAACCTTTCCTCAATGAGGACCAAACCGTATTCTGGAAAGACGGCCCGACCGTCAGCGGCGATGAAAATGTCGTGCGCAAGGCCAGTAATCCATTCGCCGCCGATGGCGGCATGATTTTGGTCTCTGGCAATCTGGGTCGTGCCGTGATGAAAATCTCCGCCGTCAAGGAAGAACATCGCCATGTCGAAGCGCCAGCCATCGTGTTCGACTCGCAAGAAGCCATGCTCGCAGCGTACAAAGAAGGCAAGCTCGACCGCGATTTTGTCGCCGTAGTGCGGTTCCAGGGTCCGCGTGCCAATGGCATGCCAGAGTTGCATGCATTGACCCCGGCCCTCGCCAATTTGCAGGATGCCGGCCGCCACGTCGCCTTGGTGACCGATGGCCGCATGTCCGGCGCCTCGGGCAAAGTCCCGGCGGCGATCCACGTTTCGCCCGAAGTCTTGGGTGGCGGCCCGCTCGGCCTGGTGCGCGACGGCGATATCATCCGCCTCGATGCCCACACCGGCGTATTGCAAGCGCTGGTGCCAGCCGAAGAATGGGCTAAACGCACCCAGGCCAAAGCCGACCTCTCCGCCAACCATGTCGGCATGGGGCGTGAATTGTTTACCATCTTCCGCGCCAATATCAGCGCCGCAGAAGAGGGCGCCGCCACCTTCCCGCTACCGCATGGCCCGGTGGACCATGTCGACCACATGCCTGAAGTAATTAAAGCAGAACCATTTTCCGATGAAGACTTCCTGATAGAGAAACCATAATGAGCCAAAATATCCCCCAAATCGGTAGCCTGAGCCTGTTAGAGATCAT
>JAZKIX010000115.1:21732-27797 GCA_040384645.1 Pseudomonadota bacterium
GATCATGCGTACCTCGGCTGTGATTCCCGTCATTGCCATCGACGATCTGGCGCATGCCGTACCGCTGGCCAAGGCACTGGTCGCCGGCGGCATCCGCGTGCTGGAAATTACCTTGCGCACGGTACATGGCTTGCCAGCAATGAAGCTCATTTCCGAACAAGTGCCGGGCGCCATCGTCGGCGTCGGCACCCTGACCCAGCCGGAAGAATTCGCCGCCTCGCGCGATGCCGGCGCCGTATTTGGCGTCTCGCCCGGCCTGACCGACAAGCTGATCGCCGCCGCCAAAGCCAGCGGCCTGCCCTTGCTGCCAGGCGTGATGACGCCATCGGAAGTCATGATTGCGCGTGAAGCGGGCTTTCGCCAATTGAAGCTGTTCCCTGCGGTGCCAGCCGGCGGCATCGGCATGTTGAACGGCATCGGCGGCCCGCTGCCCGACATCATGTTTTGCCCGACTGGCGGCATTTCGCAAGAAAACGCGCCGCAATTTTTGGCATTGAAAAATGTCGCTTGCGTTGGCGGTTCATGGCTGACACCGAAAGACGCGATTCTGGCCGGTGACTGGGCCAAAATTACCGCCATTGCAGCGGCAGCGAGTGGCTTGCGGCCGGCAAAATAAGGGTTTTTGTTGGAAATATACTGAAGGGTGTATTTCTAAAGGTGCGCGGAATACGTGCGGGTGAAGATATTTTTTGTCATATACCCCCCATTTTTTAATCGAATTAGATGCGTTCCGTGCACTGGTTTGAGTTCCCTCCCTTTCAAGGCGCTCGGCTAGAGGCGCTCGGCCAGAGGGGGAGGGTTAGGGTAGGGATGGGTTTCGGTACCACGCCGTAGCACAAGAAACCCATCCCCCACCCGACCTCCCCCTTGAAAGGGGAGGAGCACACCGGTGCCATCCACACGCTGACGCCGTAGCAAAGGAAACCATGTTCACAGGCATCGTCAACGGCATCGCCCGTATCGCCCGCATCACAGACCGTCCCGGCCTGCGCAGTTTTCACATCAAATTCCCCCAAGGTTTCGCCCACGACCTCGCCATCGGTGCCAGTGTCGCCGTCGATGGTGTCTGCTTGACCGTCACATCGTTGCAAGGCGATGACGCCGCCGAATTCGACGTCATGCAGCAAACCCTGTCGCTCACCACGCTGGCCAAACTGCAACAAGACGACCCGATCAACGTCGAACGCGCCGCCCGCGACGGTGCCGAAATCGGCGGTCACCCACTCTCCGGTCATGTCGATTTCATGGCTACTTTGCAAGACATCCGCCGCCCCGAAAACAACCACGTCTTGCGCATTGCAGTGCCCGTGCCGTGGATGCGCTATATCTTCCCCAAGGGTTATATCAGCATTAACGGCGCCAGCCTGACCGTGGCCGAAGCCAACCGGCGCGAAGCTTGGTTTGAAGTCTGGTTGATCCCCGAGACGTTGCGCATGACCACCTTCGGCGACAAGCAAATCGGCGACCAGCTCAATATCGAAATCGAGCGCGGCACCCAAGTCGTGGTTGATACCGTGCGCGACAGGATTGATGAATTGCTGGGGCCGATGTTGCCAGCACTGGAAGGTTTGTTGCGCGAGCGGGGCATCGAATTGGGGGATTTGGTGCCGTTGCACGATTTTTTACGGCTAACCCCTAATTCAAAAAAATAAAACTTTTCTTTGAAATTGAACCTTATCTAACTTGGATTTATTTATGAATTTGAAATCGTTTGTTGCGGTTGCTATGTCAGTCTCATTGTTGGGTGGATGCGCCATTTACGATAACCGTACGAGTGCAGACAAATTTGTATATTCACAGGATGAGTCCCAGACTGCTGTGATCATTTTGTCTGCTGGAGCTGTGCAAAATTGCATTTCAGCTTCCACTCGACTCAAGCTGCTTGCTTCAACCTCACTTTACAATGCAGATGTATTTGCGTTTCTTCCGGTTGATGGTGCCGCTATCAAAAGTGAATTTTCCGACCATCATGGTTATCTCCATGTGGTGCGTCTTAACCCAGGCAGTTACTACTTTGCTCCGTTTATCATGAATCCCTATGTAATGATGACCGCTGCTTCCCGTGCTGATTTTAGCGTCTCAGCGGGCGAAGTCGTGTACTTGGGCGAGTACTTTCTTGGACAAGCATGTGGCATTCAAAATAGCGCGACGTTTCGTGATCAATCAGAAAGAGATCTTGCGCTTTTGAAGTTGAAAAATCCAATTCTGGCGAGTGCCTCAATAAAAAAACGATTATTGAAGGTGACTGGTCAGGCCCCTTTTAAATGAAGAGGCTCAGCTAATATTCCGATATCGCAATATTTATCCGAATGCTGAACTTCATTGAAGGCGATTTCTCCCTTCTCCTTTTTTTGGCATTTACGGGTAGCTCAAATTCAATGAATCTCACCTTGTGCCCTGCCAAAGAAAGCGATTTCGATTTTTCTTTTATCGCAAAATCCAAGGCTATGAGACCGCACATCGAGCCGCATTGGGGTTGGGATGAAGCATGGCAGCTTGCCTTGCATACGCAACGCTGGGGTGAAAAGCCGTGGTTTGTCATCATGCTCGATAAACTTGCTATCGGAACGGTGTCGATATTGAATGACGCTGAAAGCTGCCGTTTGGGTGAATTTTATCTCTTGCCGCAATATCAGGGCAAAGGCATCGGGTCATTGGTGCTAACGCAAGTGCTTGCTAGCTGCGATGAATTACAGCTGTCGATCCGGCTTGAATATCTCAAATGGAATCCGGTTGGCGCGCTCTACAAACGTAATGGTTTTGTAGCAGTTTCAGAAAACGAAATCCACTATTTTCTAGTACGTTCGCCGGCTAAGGTATTGCCGACAACAGTGGCCTGAGCCACGGTTCGCCATTTTCATTGACAGACTAAACTTCAACAACTCTCACTCAGGTTTCCCATGCAAGCAGAAAATTTCTCGCTCCAACGCTATTTCGACCGCATCGGTTTTCACGGTGAAGCCAGGGCCGATATCGCCACCGTCAGCCAAATAATGCGCTGCCAGTTGTTTAGCGTGCCGTTTGAAAACCTTGATGTACAAGCCGGCAAAATTGTGTCGCTGGTGCCGGAAGACATCGCCGCAAAAATTCTTGAACGCCAGCGTGGCGGTTATTGCTACGAGGTCAATGGCGTCTTTGCCATGGCGCTGCAAGCGCTGGGCATCGAGTACCAGTTTGTCGCTGCACGCCCGATGTTTTATCCGGCCAAACGACCCAAGACCCATATGGCAATCGTGCTTACTTTAGACGGCACGCAATGGCTGTGCGATCTCGGTTTTGGCAGTTACGGCATCCGGGCGCCGATGCGGCTCGATGCGCTCGATGTGGAAGTGAAGCAAGACCTGGACACCTTCATGCTGAGCAAAACCAGCGAGCGCGATTATCTGTTGCGGGCGCTGGTCGATGGAGAGTGGGGCAATCAATACGGTTTCGATTTGTCGCCGCAAGAATGGATCGATTTTGTCCCCGCCAATTATCTTAACTCGACTCACCCGGATGCGATTTTTGTGCAAAAACTGGTGATCGTTTTGCACAACGCCAGCGGACGAAAAATCCTAGTTGGTGATACTTTAAAAATCGTGGAAAACGGCACGATGGAAAAACATGAGGTAGTGCCAGAGCAGCGCGTTGCAGTTCTACAGACGCATTTTGATCTGCAATCGTTTGCCTGAACCAGTTGCTGGGAACGATAGCCGTATTATTTCCAGATAAACGAGCAAATCACCGCGACAAGGGGACTTGCACTTATATTTGCTTTGCATCAACATCTGTCGGGTGTCGAAGTATCATGACTTCGCCTTGAGTACTTACCTTCGATTGTGAGACGGACATGACGGTTTTATCAAAGCAATTCGGACTTGGCGCGCGCATCGTGCCATCGCGTTTATTGGCGTTGTGCTGTGGCTTGATCATTGCGACCAGTGCCGGTAGCGCAGCGGCGAGTGCGCCAACTGCGGGTCGTATGGTGCCGGTTTTGCAATTGTTGCTGGACGATAACTACCAAAACACCAAAGACAACATCCCGGTCCGGCGCGATCACCCCAGGACCTATATCACGGCGCCAGATCTCGCTAAGCAAGTCAAATCCTGCTATGGGCCGAGCGCGAAACTATTGTGCAAAAACATTTTTCAAACCGGTGTAATAAATGTCGTTTCAACTGCCATCAGCGGCGGAAAATATCTTGGCCTGCCTGAATACCTGATGTATCTGGCCACCGGCGACGAGGCCTACAATCAGCGCGCCGAAATTGCGGTGAAGGCCGATATCGATGCGGCGCTGCTGACGGCGGGCGGTGGTTTTCATCCGATCAGCGAAAACGATCTGCTGGCGATCGACATTTACTGGCCGCGACTGTCACGCGAATACAAGCTGAAATTCCTCGAGGCGATTCAAAAAAATAACTATTTTTATTCAGGTTCGCACGTGGCCAATCGCGCGTCCACCTTCGGCTATCACGACGCTTATTCGCGCCACGATCAACTGGCCGCCGCCCTGATCGCGTGGGACGACCCGATCTTGAGCGATAGCGAGGTGTTGGCCAATCCGCAGAAATACCGTCAATGGGACTTGCAGGATTTTATCTATGCCTCGCATCGGCAAGCCTCGCCCGGGGGCAAGTGGGTCACCTTGGAAAATTACCTGGCTGGCGACCCCACTTTCAATCCTGCCTTGCCGGGCACCAAAGGCGGTCTTTACGACAATTTTGGCTATGACAATTCTGAAGAATCCAATTCGGTGATGATCAACATGCTGTTAAAACACGGCACCGGGCGCGATTACCATTTGAATAACCTGCGCGACCGTAACAAGGGCGTGTTTTGGCAAAGCATGCGGATTCCGCACAACGGCTGGATGAGCAATTTGTGGAATACGCAATCGTCCCAAACCGTGTCGACGATGGGGCGCTCGCCCGAGCTAAGCCATATGTATCGGGATGGGCGCTTGAAATATTTTGCCAAGGAATTGCTTGAAGGCGCCGACTACAATATTCCCAAAATTTCTGCGATCCTGTATTACGACTTCAACGATGAAGTCGCCATCAAAGGGCCGCAAGACTTGCCACTGTCGACCTATTTCAGCGGTGGCGGCATCGTCGCTTCACGCGCCAACTGGAGCGATAGCGCTGCCTTTGGCACCTTTATATCGGGCGAACATGTGTCGCGCCGTTATAGCGATATCAATACCTTCAGCCTCGATCGCAAGAGCACGATTACCGGGGTGGCCGGGGCGCGCTATCGCAATAGCCTGTTCAATGGCTTGCATCATGATGTGTACACCCATTTGTCGAATTCAAAAAACACCTTGAAAGTATGCGACCCGAACGAGACCGTCGATTTCAGCAATACCGGCGTGCCGCTGGCGGTTGGTGCCGGTAAGAAAATCCATGCCGATGCCAATTTTTGCGGGCAAATCCCCAGCGGCTACACGCTAACTGCGACCGACAACACGCAAACCGGCAGTAAAAAAGAACTAGAAATTGGCGATATCCAAAACATGGGCGACATTACCCGTTTTGAGCATGTCAACGGCCAATACGCTTAC
This sequence comes from Pseudomonadota bacterium, assembly GCA_040384645.1. Classification (GTDB taxonomy): domain Bacteria; phylum Pseudomonadota; class Gammaproteobacteria; order Burkholderiales; family Burkholderiaceae_D; genus JAZKIX01. Next base: position 27,275 of record JAZKIX010000115.1, read on the forward strand.
GCGCTGGGCAATGGCCGCTTTAATTACAGCGGCAAGGTGAAAAACTACGAGCGCGCCTTTGTGCATCTGTTTCCCGATACCTTTGTGACCTTTGACCGTGTCGAGACCAGCGACCCCAATTTCAAGACATCGATCCTGATCCATACCCACGATGCGCTGAATGCGACGCGTGCGCCGGATGCCACGGGCGAGGGATTGAAGCAATGGAATAATCAAAACGAATTGATTTTCGATAACGGTATCGACAAGGCAGTATTCCAGACCTTATTGCCCAAGGCGAGATCGAGCAAAGTGCGCGGCGGCACCAGCTATATCAGTAAAAATGCTGTCTTGAACACGGGTGTGCCGCTGGCGATTGGCCATAATTTTGCCACCCCGCGTTACCTGGAATTAAGCGCCTATGACCCAGCCAATTTCACCACCTTGAGCGGCACCACGCTGACCATTATCGGCAACAGCACGGCGCAGGATAACGACACCGAAGTGGTCACTTTTACCGGCACCGCGAAAGAGCAATACGTAC
>JAZKIX010000115.1:27807-38662 GCA_040384645.1 Pseudomonadota bacterium
CTCTGAGCGGGACGAGGTCTGGCCAGCCGATCTGTGGAAAGGCTGGGTCGCGCAAAAGGGTGCCAGCGCTTACACCGTGATCACCGGCAACGACAAGAACACATTGACGGGCGATTTCACTGGCTCGACTTATTGGCAATTCAAAATATTTAAATTCCATGCCAACAGTACAAAGAAATGGAAAACCATCCAATCGGTTACCAGCAATAAGACGCTCAATGGGTTCGATCTGAGTTTTTCCAGCTTCTTTGATCTGGAAAATGTGGGCGGCGAGGTATTTACCTTCATGCCCAATACCGATGCCATCAAGGACTTTTACCGGCGCACCATGTATACGGTCGACAACGTCAATGTCGGTACCCATACGCTGGAGGTTTTCGACAATGCCCTTGCCACCAAACACCAGTTCTTGAATGTGATCCGGCTGGGCGACAGCGGTACCACGCTGCCATCGTCCATCGCCACCGAAGGCGGGGCCTTTAGTGGCACGGTGGTCAATGGTGTGCAGATTTTATTTGCTAACGAGGGCATGTTTACCACCGGTTCCGCCACCATCGACATGCACGGTCAAAATCCGGTTACCACGCTGCTGTTCGACCTGAGCCCCAATGCAAAATATTACGTCAAGGGCTTGACCGGGCAGTTGCTCATTTCCAGCAGCAATAATGGCGGCGCCCAGTTGACCGCGTCGGCCAATGGGGTGATTCGATATACGCACTGAGGATGGGGTTAAAAGTGCTAGCCCAGCAAGCCGTGCCCGGCCAGCACGTCTTGCACCAGTTCTAGCCGTAGCAGCGGATTGTCCAGCGCCAGCAAACGCAGTTTTTCCTCTTGCTCCATCGGCAGCAATTCGCACCAGCGGTTAGCGACCCAGCCGCAGTCGTCGAGCTGATACGGCTGCGTGATCGGCATGTTTTTGCTGACGCTATCCTGGCTTTGCAAGGATGCGATCACGTTGCGCAAGGCGTCGGTGGTGTCTTGCAATTCTTCCGGGACCACAATGCTGCGATCCGCATCCAAGAATTGCACTTGCGCCAACCACAAACCATGTTTGAGCTGTTCGCTCGATTCGATCTGGAAGCGCGTCTCGCCGTTGCACTTGATGCGTAGCAAGCCGGCCATAGGTGCTTCCGATTCGACGATCTTGGCGGTAGTGCCGATGGCAGCGAAAGTTTCTTTGCCTTCCGGCGTGCGCACTTCGTTGCCGGCGGTCAGCGCGACCACGCCGAACGGTGTATTGCTGGCGATACAGTGCTTGATCAAGCCCAGATAACGCACTTCAAAAATCTGCAAGGACAGTACACCATCCGGGAAAAGTACTGTGTTTAAAGGGAAGAGGGGGAGCGGGGTCGAGGTCATATCTCATGATGACATGAAGCGATGTTTGCTTAAAAGAAAATCCTGCACAGTGCGTATTTTTGGCGACAAGCGGCTTGCAATATGTACTACAGCCGCGCTATAGCTGTTTATAGCTTTAAATAATACACGGTGGTGTATGTAAACCGAGCCGCAAAAAACATGCGGGTAACGGTGTTTTTCACAAAATAGCGGGGGAGTATGGTGTAAAAGCCGCTATTTACACCAGTTTCAAGCAATTGTAGGAAAGGCATGATCGACTGCCATCCTCAGCATGGTTGGGGTGATGTAGGAACGATGCACGCGGTCGATTGCGCCCATATAAAACTGGCCGAACAGGTTTTTGCAGTGGACCCGGGTGCCCAGGGTGAACTCGACCCGTTGCGGGTTGATGATATGAACCCCGACGCAGGAGCGAAATTGCAGGTGTTTGTCGTTCGCGCCCAAAATCACCTGGGCGCGCGCATTATCCGGGCTGGTCGCTTGATCCAGTACCGGATAACGGTTGGCGAATAACTGTTCGCTCTTGGGCGAGAGTAGCGACGACACCGGGCAACCCAGCGGTGAGGTGCGCAAACCCAGTGGACGCACCAGGGTATTGCGCAAGGCCATCATGCGCGACACGCCGCTGGGCGGATTGCGTAAAAACCCTTCCAGCAAGGCGGCAAGGTATTCCGGCGCCTGTTCGGGATCGAAGCTTTGGCCCTGCAAAATCAAGCAAAAAGTATCTTCATGGTGCAGCCGCCGCTCGTTCATTTGCGTTAGCAACAAGGAGCCGGCCGGCGTGGCCGGCAAGGCCACCACAGCATGGCCATTGCCGTTATCGGAAAAAAATCCACCAGCCCGGCGCCAAGCGCCCCAAGCACCGCGCAAGATGCCGGCGCTGCCGCGCGCGCTATCGCATAAGACCCGCTGCAAGGTACCCGGCGGCGCATCGAGCGACAGGGCAATGGTGGGAATGTGTGCTTGCTGGAACGATGCCGCTTGCAATAAGGCATGTACGCTCGGCGCCAATAGCTCGGTCAGGGATGGGATGCTGGCTTGATTCGCAAGTACTTGCTGGCGCAGTTCTTCCGGCAGCGCGCCGCCGAGCTCATTGGTGTGGCACGACAGTGCAAAAAAAGCCGGATGCCGCATATTGCCCGACAACGGCGCGAACTGGTGCCAGGTTTCGCCGCCGAAGCGCACGGTAAACAGGCAGTCGGGCGGGATGTTGATGTATTGCAGCGCGCTGATAAAGCTGTGCGGGTCTTGCGCAATCTGCGCATCGGACGCGCTGGAAAAGCGCAGTTGCGCGCCGCCGCTGCCCGATATCGCGGTGAAGATGCGATGCCCGGCATGGCGATGAAAGGGATGGCCTTTCGGCCCTACCGCGAAGGAATAAAGCGAAGTCGCGTCGCCCTTGGCAAAATCGGTGCCGCCCAGTTTGGCCGACGGTTCGTCTAGTTCATCGACGAAATCTTCATGTGCTTTTTGCCGCGCCAAGACGCTGGCAAATAAATGATTGCCGGAGCCATGACCGAGCTGCGCGATCAGCGATACCTCCACCGGCAAGCCGCCAGAGTGGGAACGAATCTGCGCCGAGGGAAACGCTTCGACCACTTTTTTCAGAACCAACATGGTGCGCCTTCGCGATAGTACAAAATTTTGCCGTCAAACAGCGCTACGGATTCGCCTCGGTAATGGGCATTAAAAAACCGTCTTTGCGATAAATTATACTGCGTGGTGTATTTTTAAAACCCCTTATAAATCATGCGGGAGAGCAGTGGTTTAGCGTAAATGATAGGGGAGTATCGCTAGTTTTGTCCTTAGTAGCGGTAGCCAGTGCGTTGGACTACACCGCACGCGGTTTGGCGCGATTCGCACGCCACACGCCAGGCGTAGTGCCGGCCCAGCGCTTGAAAGCCCGCGTGAACGAGGTTTGTTCGGCATAACCGAGGCGGTTGGCGATATCGACCAGTTCGACGCTTGGGTCGCATAGCAAATGTGCTGATTCGTCGCGCCGGAAGCTTTCCAGCACCTCGGAAAAACTGCGCCCGATCTCGCGCAAGCGGCGTTGCAAGGTGCGTTCTGAAATCCCCATCAGCACTGCCATCCGGCCTAAATCGGCTGGCCCTTGCGCCAATGCGCCGCGCAAACGCATGCGCAGGGCTTGCTCGATGCTGGCGTATTGGGCATGCTGGTCCAGTTCCAGCTGATCGGCCAAGCGCTTCAAGGTGGCGTGCAAAAACGGGTCAGCCTTGGGATTGTCGCGCTGCCAGCAAGCATGGTCGATCACGATTTCGGCGCAGGGAAAATCGTATTCCAGCGCAGCGCCCCACAAGCGTTCACGCACTGGGTCTTCGGCCGGTTTGGATATCGGCAAGCCGACGCGCAGCAGATGTATATCGTCGCCACCGAGGGCGCTGAGAGTACGCACGCGGCTGGCAAATACCGCCAGGGTAAATTCCAGCACCTGCACCGGCGTCCCCTGTTCACCACGCACCCGCAGCGCATGATTGCCATCGGCCAGTATTTCGTACTCGATCCAGATGTCGTTGGTGACCATCGAAAAATGCAATTGCACAGATTCACTCATACCCGCCACTGTGCTGGCGCTGCCGGCCAGATAATCGAGCGCGCCGAAAGCGCCGAACGGAATCGCCATCGCCATCGCCGTCGGCAGGCCGGGCATGCCATACGCTGTTTCTGCTGCGGACCACATATTGAGATAGGTTTGCAGCGGCACCAATGCATCCGGTGCTGCTGGCAGCGGACCGACCTGGGCCGCGATGCGCTGCATGTCGAGTCCAAGCGTGGCCAAGCCCTGCATCTGGAGTTGCAAGGTCATTACCGGCAACAGTACCGGCATTAAATTTGAGGATGCAGTCATGGCGCGAAATGTTCAAACATTGGCGCCTCTTGGCAAGAGTCGGCGCGGGGGATTGCTTAACATGGGTCTCACAAGTGGCATTGAAACCCACTCTATGACAGGCAGCTGGATCGGGTTGAAGACAATTTTCGAGCGATTGTAAAGCATGGCACAGGTGTATTGCCTGCTATTTGCCCGCAATAAACAGCAGTCGAAATTTATTCTCCACTGTCAGTGCCGCTGATATCGACGCTGATATCTATTTACCTGTTGTTAACACGATGGTCCGTTGCTTGACCAAATTATTTTACCCGCGCCCTAGCGACTGCAAGCTGACAGTCAAAAGGGTTTCACCATATCAAGGAATGCTATGCAAAGAAGAAAATTTATGATGGTGCTGGCCGCTGGCGGCGCAACCATCGCCTTATCTGCATGTGACACCATGCCCACTAGCGCGGTAGCGCCTTGGCTAGGCCCCGATGGCAGCGAAACCGACCCACGGCTGCGCGCCCTGTCCTGGGCCATGTTGGCACCCAATCCGCATAATCTACAGTCATGGCAAGCCGATATTCGCGAGCCGGACTTGATCAAGCTGTATGTCGATCAGGCTCGTTTATTGCCAGAGACCGATCCGCCGCACCGGCAAATCTTGATCGGTTGCGGCGCTTTTCTGGAACTGCTGCGCATCGCTGCCAGCCATGATGGCTGGGATGCTGTCATCAAGCTCATGCCGCAAGGTGACTATGGCGTTGCAGGCGTCGATGCCCGCGCGTTCGCAGAAGTACGTTTTGTACGCAATGCGCAACTGGTAGCCGATCCCTTATTCCTGGCAGTGCGCAATCGACGTACCAACCGCTTGCCGTACGAAGCCAAGGTGCCCGATGAAGGCGTTTTGGCAGCCCTGACGGCGGCTGCTGCACGCCCCGGTATTTCGTTGATGTCAAGCAATTCTGCGGCTCAGGTGGCGCGCATTCGCGAGATTGCGATAGCGGGATACCGGGCTGAATTTACCAATCCGGCAACCTGGGGCGAGAGTGCAGATGTGGTGCGTCTGGGTAGCGATGCCGTCGCGGCAGAACCCTCTGGCATCGCCGTACTCGGCACCAAGGTCTGGTTCGCGCGCAAACTCGGTTTCCTCAGTCAGGAATCGATGCGCAAGACCGATGGCCTTGGCGTGCAATCGGCGATTGACAGCTCTGTCGAGGCGGCCAATAACACCCATGCCTGGATCTGGCTGGTCAGCGCCGATAATTCAAGACAGGCGCAGATTGAAACCGGGCGCGCTTATATGCGGATAGACCTGACGGCGACTACGTTGGGTGTGGCGATCCATCCCAATTCTCAAGTGTTGCAGGAATTCCCGCTGATGGCGGCGTTGTATCAATCGTTCCATCGTGAAGTTGGCGTGGCCGAACCGGCGCGGGTGCAGATGCTGTCGCGCATCGGCTATGCGCCGCCGCCTGGGCCGGCGGCGCGGCGGCCGGTGCAGCGGATTTTGCGTGCTTGATTGGATGTACGTCAGTTGCAGGTCAGACTTCAGCCCGACATGTTCGCAAAACATTACTTACTGATCCAGCATCCACGCTTTCAGGCCGGTGACCCACGATTTCGCCGGCAGTTTCAGCGTTTTCTTGATCTCGGCCGCGCGCTCGAACAGGAGGCTGAAATCGAGTACCGGCACGGTCTTGAAGGCAATGGCAATGACGTTGGCGTCATGCACTTCGGGTAGCCAGACCACGGCGTCGAATACCAGTTCCATTTCTTGCAAGTTTTTGGAATAGTTGGGAAAGTCGCCGAACAGATTGGTCGTCATCATGCCATCCGGTCTCAGGCAATCGAAACAGGCTTGGTAAAACTCTGCGGTATCGAGTACCGGCCCGCGTGCATCGGCGTCATACAGGTCGACTTGCAAGATGTCGACGGTGCCGTGATTGGCCAGGTCAAGGACGAAGTCGAGCGCGTTCATTTCAATTACCTTGAGGCGGGCATCGTTGGGCGGCAAGGCGAATTCTGTCTGGCAGATGGCGATCACGGCCGGATTCAATTCGACCGCAGTCACGCGTGCAGCAGGAAATTGCCGGTAGCAAAACTTGGTCAGCGCCGCTGTACCCAAGCCCAACTGCACGATGTGCTGCGGCGCGCGCTGGAATAGGGTCCACATCATCATCATCTGGACATAAGTCAATTCAATCGCATCGGGATTGGCCAGCCGCATCGCCCCCTGCACCCAGGGCGTGCCCAAATGCATAAAACGCACGCCCTTGTCTTCGGTGATGGTAGCGGGCGGCAAGCGTGGCGCATCTGCAATCGGCTTCAGCTTGGAAGGACGCGAGGACTCTTGTTGTTCGATGGATTTGCGTTTGATCAGCATGGTTTTATGAGAGAAAATTTGCGCCGCAGCGTCAAGTCGCTAGTGTGCCTTCTCGCCGTGCAATTGGGTGGATTTGTGAGGCATTTTGCACGGCGCGGCATGGCGATCCGCTAAAATGCCGCCATCCTTACTCTTCAAGAATACTGCCATGACCCAAGACGAATTGAAACAAGCCGTTGCCCGTGCCGCCATCGATTATGTAGTCGAGGGTGAAATCATTGGCGTCGGCACCGGCTCGACCGCCAATTTTTTTATCGATGAACTGGGCAAGATCAAGCATCGCATCAAGGGCGCGGTCGCTTCATCGGACGCCACGGCTGCACGGCTGCAATCGCATGGGATTACCGTGTTTGATTTAAACGATGTGGTGTCGCAGTCGCTGCCGATGTCAGTGTACGTCGATGGCGCCGACGAGGTAACACCGCAGGGCGCGATGATCAAGGGCGGCGGCGCAGCCTTGACGCGTGAAAAGATCGTGGCCTCGGTGGCGACGCGTTTTGTGTGTATTGCCGACGGTTCCAAGCTGGTCGACGTATTGGGGAAATTCCCCTTGCCGGTGGAAGTGATCCCGATGGCGCGCGGGGTGGTGGCGCAGCAATTGACCAAGCTGGGCGGTCAGCCGCGCCTGCGTTTGCAGGATGGGCAGCCGGTACTGACCGATAACGGTTGCATGATCATCGATGTACTGGGGTTGGTGATTAACGACCCGGTCGCGCTGGAGGCCGAGATCAGCAATATCGTCGGCGTCGTCACGGTCGGCTTGTTTGCCCGGCACGGTGCCAATGTGTGTTTGCTGGGCACGGTGGACGGCGTAAAAACCCTGAGATTTTAAATACTGCGACACTGTTTTACACAGCATATGCCGGGTGGGCAGCGTCGCGATACAGCGCCACAGTGCGCAATAGCTTACCCAGCAGGATGCCATTGAAGACGCCATACAGCCCGCAGACGGTGCATACGAACTGCATGTTTTGCGCCAATGCTGGATGCATCGACAAAGTGATCGATACGATGTATTTGGTAAGAAAAATCCCCATCATGATTGCCAGCGGCGTCCAGCTACCGGGTTGAAATACAGTGCCCGTGGCTGGGCGCGGCGTGATGTCGTCGCTCTTGACCAGTTTCCAGGTAATCCATCCTCCCAGCGCAGCCGCACTGAACCAGATCACCGGCGCCATCAGGTGCGCGCCAAAGGTGTTGACGATGCCCTGGATCGAGAGCGCCATCATAAGCAAGGGAATGATGAATAATTTCTTGAATACGACTTCGCGGTCGATGCTGGCGATGACGCCGCGATAAATTAAAAATGCCAGTAAAGCCCAGACCCAGATTGGCGTGCGTGTAATGATTTGCTCAAGCATGACGTGCTCCTAAAATGGTTGTCGATGCATTGAGTGTGCCCCTTTGCACTACAGCAAGGCAGCGGATTGCGACGAAATGGGGGATTTGCGGAGTGAAACTAGCAATCTAAGAACAGGGCGTGCAAGCCGGCTCGGGTGACTCGCGCCGCGCTGGGAATGAGGATTGGCCTCATGCCGGATCAAGAGGGATTTGAAGTCACGCGTCGACTACCGCTAAAGGCTAGCGGTAGTTGACGAGCTTGGCGCGCTTGGCGCAATCTGCAAAGTGCCTATTTTTGCTCCGGCATGACTTTCGCCCACCAAAGTTGCGCGGCTTGTTCGCCTTGCCGCTCCAACAAGTAGGCGTAACCGGCGCTGGCGGCCGGTTCGATCAGGCTGCGGTCGTTTTTGGCAGCGGCTTCCAGTTGGTCGAGGCCGGCATCGTGGTTCTCGCCCAGCAAAATCCGACCATAAAAATACGCGGCCTTGGGGAAGGGGCCGCCGGTTTGGCGCAAGAGATGTTCCAGTATCGGTTTGGCCGCCTTGGGCGATTCAAATTCTGCGGTCAGCAATGCCCGCTCTTGCAAATCTTGCAGTTTCAGGCTGGATAAAGGTAAGGAACATAATTCGTGCAAGCGCGCAATGGAACGCTGGGCGTAGCGATTGCGGGTTTCCCAGGTTTTTCGTTCTTCTTCCCACCACTCGAGGTCGAATTTTTCCGCCAGTTGCACCACGAGCGGGCCGAGCATGCCTTCGGCGGCGGCGACTTCGACTTGGCTCGGTAATTTATAATTTTTGCCGGTGGCTTCGACCCGGTCTCGCATGCTGGGATGGGTATCGTGCAAATCGGATTTTTGCTGCCATGCCACGCGTAGGCGGTCGCTGGTGGCCCATTCGTCATAGCTGTCGTTGAGCGCGCTGCGCATTTGCGTGTAGGGCAAAAACAGCGGTTGCGCATGCATATCGGCTTGCTTGAACAGGCGCGGCCAGAATTCTTGCCTTATCCAGCTACCCAGCAAGGTATCGCGGATCAGGCCGCTGGCATTGGCGCTGGCGCCGACCAGGTCGCTGGCGGTGCGGTCAGCTTCGTACTCATCCTGGCGCGACAGCACGAAGGTGTAGGCATTGTAATAAGGCATGAAGCGGTTCAACGCGCTGGCCATGCCGGCATTGATGAAGCTGCTGTCGGCCGCTGCATTGACTTGCTCGTGCAGGGCACCGAATACTTTGCGCTGGCGATAGACGCGGGCGCTGAGCTGGCCGTGGCCGCCGCACAAATGGCCGTATTCGTGGGCGATGGTGGCCAGCATTTCCTTGGGCGGTGCCGCCATCAGGTAGGGCAGGCCCAACACCAAGTAATTGGTATGGTCGCCGAACAGGCCGAATTTGGGTAATTGCGCGATTGCGGCGTTGTATTCACGGTCGATCAGGACGTGATGGATTTTTGGCCCCTTGAGTTTTTTGCGCATCTGGTCGAGCAACTCGAACAGCTTGGGGGCGTCGGCGCGTTGGATTTCATGGCCTTTGGGCGGTTCCAGGCGTAGGGAAAACATGCGCAGCACCACGAAAAACAGCGGCAATAACATCACGCTCAGGATTGCCAGCCGGATCAGGCCGATGCTGCGATGGTTTTCTTGCGCGACCTGGATGCCGAAATACAGCAGCAATGCCAAGCCCAGCAACACCGCAAATAGCGCCATATAGGCCGCGCTGCTGATCAGGATGACTTTGCCGCGAAAAGCGGAGGGGCTGCGATACGATTGCGCTTCAAGGCGCTCTACCAAACCTTCGTACACATACGGATCCAAATTTCTCTCCCATTTTTATGGCAAAACCGGCTGGGCGGCACAGCATCGCGCGCGGTATTTATTATGTTTCTTGGCCTGTATTGTTACTTATTTGAATCGAAAAGGGCAGGCGCTGTTGTGTTTATGATTCTAATACGCAAGGTTTTTGTCGCCCTTTTGGCTTGATTTCACCGCCGCCGCGTTGCCGTGCGACGTCGTCACGGCGCTAGCCAGAATGGTTGCACGCCTTGTCTAAAATCGTTGATTTCTCATGGAAATACGCAAATAAAAGGGGGTATATGCCAAAACTATGCCCATCCCGCACAGATTAATTGGCTTAAATTTAATACTGACCCCAGTATTTTTTCACTTAAAAAGGCGCTTCGTGCGGGAAATCGCCTTGCTCCAACGCTTATTCGCTCGGCGGTACATAGCCCGCAGCAGCATCGGCACCGTCGCCAAAAAAATGTTTTTCCATTTGCGTCGCCAGATATTTACGGGCCCGGATATCGGCCAGGTTCAGGCGGTTTTCATTGACCAGCATGGTCTGGTGCTTGAGCCAGGCCGCCCAGGCTTCTTTCGATACCGATTCGTAAATGCGCTTGCCCAGTTCGCCCGGATAGGGTGCGAAGTCGAGTCCTTCGGCGTCTTTGTTCAATTTGATGCAATGGATTGTGCGTGCCATGGTGTTTCTCCTATTGGGGTGTTTCCGCGAAGGCGGATTAATTGACGTAAATTGACGTTATAGCTTTTTAATCAGCACTAGCGATTTACGCTGCCAGTTGTACATATGTTGCCGGTCTTCCGGCAAGTCATCGACGCTCGCCGCTACAAAGCCGCGTTTGATGAACCAGTGCGCGGTGCGGGTGGTGAGGACGAATAATTTTTTCAGGCCGGCAGCGCGGGCGCGGTTTTCCAGGTGTTTTAAAAGTCGCTCGCCATCGCCCTGGGTTTGCACGTCGGGGTTGACGGTCAGACATGCCATTTCGGCCATTTTTTCTTCGGGGAACGGATACAGCGCGGCGCAGCCGAAGATCACGCCATCATGCTCGATCACCGAGAAGTTGTCGATTTCGCGCTCGATCAGTTCGCGGCCGCGCTTGACCAAGGTGCCATCGGCTTCCAGCGGCTCAATTAATTTGATGATGCC
>JAZKIX010000115.1:38672-62508 GCA_040384645.1 Pseudomonadota bacterium
GGTGGCCTGGCGCAGGCTTTCCAGGTTTTCGTGACTGATCATGGTGCCGACGCCATCATGGGTAAATATTTCCAGCAAGGCCGAGCCATCGGTAGAAAATTCCACGATATGGGCCCGCGGCACGCCGTTATTGCACGCCTTGACCGCATGCTGCAGATAGAAGGCGACATCGGGCGGCAAGAAGCCGGCTTGCAATACCGCTTCCGCCTGATGCGAGGATAGCTCGCGGATTTCTTCGCCGGCGGCGTCGCGCATCATCGGTGTTTCACTGATAAAAATGAGCTTGTCGGCATGCAGCGCCGCTGCCGCCGCCACGGCGACATCTTCCATCGTCAGGTTGAAGGCTTCACCGGTGGGCGAAAACCCCAGCGGCGAGAGCAGCACCAAGCCATCGGTGCCGAGAATGGAATGGATGGTTTCGGACGCGATCTTGCGGGCGACGCCGGTCAACTCAAAGTCAATCCCATCGATCACGCCCAGCGGACGGGCGGTGACAAAGTTACCGGAAATGATACGGATCGCTGCATGTGCCATCGGCGTATTCGGCAAGCCCTGGCTGAAAGCGGCTTCGATATCGAGCCGCAATTCGCCAGCCGCTTCCTTGGCGCATTCCAGCGCGGCGGTATCGGTGATGCGAATGCCATTGTGGAAGCGGCCTTCGACATTACGCAGCGCCAATTGCTCGGCCACCTGTGGGCGCGAGCCGTACACGATCACCACCTTGATGCCGAGCGCGTGCAATAAAGACAAGTCTTGCGCCAGCACCGGCATGGCGCCCGCCGTGACCAGTTCGCCGGGGAAGGCGACCACAAAGGTCTTGCCGCGAAAGGCGTGGATATACGGCGCGACCGAGCGCAGCCATTGGACGAATTGGGTAGGGTTTTCCATCAGCGGCATTATAATCGCACCCTCAGTAATTGGACCCAAATCGTGCACCCGAATCCGACGGGAACGCCGCGCTGAAACCTTCATAAAAACAATGTCAGAAACCCGCAGTCAAAAACCGCCCGCAGATGCGTCAAAACCACGGCAATCGCAACGTGGCGCGCAGGCAACGCGTCCGGCAACACCGCTGTCGGCGCCGTTCCGTAATCCGTTGCCGCCGATTACTTTCCCGGAAGACTTGCCCGTCTCCGGCCGACGCGACGATATCGCCAAAGCTTTGCAAGCCAATCAAGTCATCATTGTCTGCGGTGAAACCGGTTCCGGCAAAACCACCCAATTGCCGAAAATTTGCCTTGAATTGGGACGCGGCCAGCTTGGCCTGATTGGTCACACCCAGCCGCGCCGGATTGCCGCGTCATCGACCGCCAAACGGATTGCGCAAGAACTCGGCTCCCCTTTGGGCGAACACGTCGGCTTTAAAGTGCGTTTCGCCGATACCCTGACCAAGGGCGCCTCGGTCAAGCTGATGACCGACGGTATCTTGCTGGCCGAGACCCAAACCGATCCGTTGCTCAAGCAATACGACACCATCATCATCGATGAAGCACATGAACGCAGCCTGAACATTGATTTCCTGCTGGGTTACCTCAAGCAATTGCTGCCGCGCCGGCCGGATTTAAAACTGATCATCACTTCCGCCACCATCGACGCCGACCGCTTTGCGCGCCATTTCGGCAATACTGAAAAACCGGCACCCGTGATCGAAGTATCGGGCCGTTTGTATGAAGTCGAATTGCGTTATCGCCCGGTCGAGTCGCCACTAGTGGTGCAACCCGGCAAAGCTGCGCCGGTTGAAAATGCGCGCCCCAATGTCGCCGCTGCCGCACGCGAAAAGCGCGATTTGATGGAAGCCATTGTCGATGCGGTCGATGAACTGTGCCGCGTGGGTTCCGGCGACGTATTGGTATTTTTGCCCGGCGAGCGTGAAATCCGCGATGCCGCCGAAGCGCTGCGCAAGCACCATCCACCGCATGTTGAAATTTTGCCCTTGTTCGCACGCCTGTCGGCGCAAGAGCAGGAACGTGTCTTCAAGACGTCCAGCGCGCGCCGTATCGTGCTGGCCACCAACGTGGCAGAAACTTCGCTGACCGTGCCCGGCATCCGTTACGTGGTCGATGCCGGCCTGGCGCGCGTCAAGCGCTACAGCTATCGCAATAAGGTCGAGCAATTGCAGATCGAGCCGATTGCGCAATCGGCCGCCAACCAGCGCGCCGGTCGTTGCGGCCGGGTCGCAGCCGGGGTCTGCATCCGCTTGTATGAAGAGCAGGATTACGCACTACGGCCGAAATTTACCGAGCCCGAAATTCTGCGTTCGTCGCTGGCCGCCGTCATCTTGCGCATGAAGTCGCTGCACCTGACCGATGTTGAAACCTTTCCTTTCATTGAGCCGCCGCCAGGTCGCGCCATTGCCGACGGCTATCAATTGCTGCAAGAACTGGGTGCCGTAGACGACAACAACGCGCTCACGCCGCTCGGTCACAAGCTGGCTAAATTGCCGCTCGATCCGCGTGTCGGTCGCATGATCCTGGCCGCGCTGGACAACGTTTGCCTGAGCGAAATGCTGATCATCGCTTCGGCCCTGTCGGTGCAAGATCCGCGCGACCGGCCCATGGATGTGGCTGCCGCAGCCGACGCTGCGCACAAGAAATTTTCCGATGAAAAATCGGAATTTTTGAGTTATTTAAAAATCTGGAACTGGTTCGACGAAGCCATCGAACACAAGAAAACCAATCGCCAGTTGCAAGACAATTGCCGCACCAATTTCCTCTCGCAAATGCGCCTGCGCGAGTGGCGCGATGTCCATTCACAATTGCTGACCATCGTGCGTGAACAGGGCTGGCGCCTGAATGAAGCGCCGGCCACGTATGAGAATTTGCATATGGCCTTGCTGACCGGCTTGCTGGGCAATGTCGGCTTCAAGGCGGAAGACGAGCCACATTATCTGGGCGCACGCGGCATCAAATTCCACATCTGGCCCGGTTCCAGTTTGGCAAAGAAAGCAGGGCGCTGGATCATCTCGGCCGAGTTGGTCGATACCACGCGCCTGTATGCACGTTGCATCGCCCAAATTCAACCGGAATGGCTGGAAAAAGTCGGCGGTCATTTACTGAAAAAATCCTGGGGCGAACCGCGCTGGGAAAAGCGCCCGGCGCAAGTGTCCGCTTCCGAGCGCGCCACGCTGTACGGCTTGGTGGTGTATAGCCAGCGCCGCATCAATTACGGCAATTTCAACCCTGTCGAAGCGCGTGAAATTTTCATCCGCGATGCCTTGGTCGGCGGTGAATTCGATACCCGTGCCCCGTTCTTTGCACACAACCACAAGCTGGTGCGCGAGATTGAAAATCTGGAACATAAATCGCGCCGCCTGGATGTCTTGGTCGACGATGAATTGATCGCTGCCTTCTACGACAAGCTGTTGCCGGCGGATGTCTGCAACGGCATCACATTTGAAAAATGGCACAAGGATGCCACCGCCAAGAATCCGAAATTACTGTTTCTGGTACGCGATGAATTGATGCGCCATGAAGCCGCTGGCGTCACCACCGACCTTTTCCCCAAGTTGATGGCGGTGACCGGTCTGGAAATGGCGTTGAGCTATCACTTCGAACCCGGCAGCACGCGCGACGGCGTGACGCTGGCGGTGCCCTTGTATGCGCTCAACCAGTTATCGCGCGAACGCTGCGAGTGGTTGGTGCCCGGCATGCTGAAGGAAAAAGTCCATCTGTTATTGAAGTCCTTGCCGCAAAAAATCCGCCGCAATTGTGTGCCCTTGCCCGATTACGCAGCTGGATTTTGCGAACGGGTGCAAACCGCTAAAACCTTCGGACGCGGCGAGTTGATCGACGCCATCATCCTCGACGTGCGCGATCAAACCACGGTGGCCGTCAAGCCGAGCGATTTCAAGGTCGAAACCTTGCCGGCGCATCACTTCATGAATTTCAAGGTGATCGACGAGCATGGCCGGCAGCTGGAAATGGGCCGTAACTTGGCTGCGTTGCAAGGCGAATTTGGCGGTCAGGCAAGGGAAAGTTTCCAGAAGCTGGCGGAAAATACCGTCATTACTGCCGCGCAAATCAGCACACCCGTGGTCAGCGCTGCAGCCGCCGGTTTCAGTCCAAGCCACGCGCAACAAAACAAGCCTGCCGCGCCTGCATCAAGCCAGTCTCCAGCCAAACCAGCGGCCACCGCGACCGAAAACATCACCAGCTGGACCTTTGGCGAGTTGCCCGAATTGCTGGAAATCCCGCAAGGCAAGTTGACCCTGATCGGCTATCCGGCACTGGTCGATAAAGTCACATCCTGCAATCTGGAAGTGTTCGACGATCCTGCCGTGGCCGAGCGCACCCACCGCAATGGCTTGCGCCGCCTGTTCGCGTTGCAGCTCAAGGAGCAAATCAAATACATCGAAAAAGGCATCCCCGGCTTGCAGCAAATGGGCATGCATTACATGCCGCTCGGCTCGCAAGAAGAATTGCGCGACCAGATCATCCAGACCGCGCTTGATCTTGCGTGCCTGCAAGATCCCTTGCCAAAAAATGCCGACGATTTCAATAAGCGCAAGGACGCCGGCAAAGGCCGGCTCAATCTGCTGACCAATGAAATCGCCCGCTTGCTGGCGCAAATTCTGGTTGAATTTCATGGCTTGCCCAAAAAACTGCAAGGCATCAAAACTCATGCGCCGGCCGCTGCCGACATGCAAAACCAGTTGAATGGGTTGGTCGGCAAACGCTTCCTGGTCGAAACCGATTACGCGCAATTGGCGCATTTTCCGCGCTACCTGAAAGCGATGAACGTGCGCCTGGAAAAACTGCGCGCCGATCCTGCCCGCGATGCCAAGTTGCTGGCTGAATGGAATCTGGCCGCCGCGCCGTACCTGCGCACGGCGAAAGACCGCCAAGGCGCCAAGCACATCGACCCGAAAATGACAGAGTTTCGCTGGATGCTGGAAGAATTGCGCGTCTCGTTATACGCGCAAGAGCTGCGCACACCGATGCCGATTTCAGTCAAACGACTGCAAAAGGTGTGGGAGAGTTTGCAGCGTTGAGTTTTATCGTTTTGAAAGCTTGCTCGCGTAAAATCTGGAGCAACTTAACCTGCAACGTTATGGGCGATTTTTAAAAAGTCTAATTTGTCCACGAAAAACACGAAAAACACGAAAAATCACAAATACCAAGTCAAATTAGCGGCGATTTTTTTGACCAACGAATCATTTTCGCAGTTCTTTCGTGCTTTTCGTGTTTTGCGTGGACAAAAAATTATTCTTCCTATCTGTTTGCGCAACCTCTTTTAATTTCATCGAAAGCACCAAATCATGAGCATCAAATGCGATAAATGGATCCGCCGCATGGCCCAAACCACCGGCATGATCGAACCCTTCGAACCCGGCCAGGTGCGTGAAGCCAACGGCCAGAAAATCGTCTCTTACGGCACTTCGTCTTACGGCTACGATATCCGCTGCGCCAACGAATTCAAGATTTTCACCAATATCAACAGCACCATCGTCGATCCCAAAAACTTCGACGAAAACTCCTTCGTCGACATTAAGAGCGACGTCTGCATCATCCCGCCCAACTCCTTCGCACTGGCACGCACCATCGAATATTTCCGCATCCCGCGCAGCGTCCTCACCATCTGCCTCGGTAAATCGACCTACGCTCGCTGCGGCATCATCGTCAACGTCACGCCGTTCGAGCCGGAATGGGAAGGTTATGTGACGCTGGAATTTTCCAACACCACACCGCTTCCCGCCAAAATCTACGCGGGGGAGGGCTGCGCCCAGGTGCTGTTTTTTGAAAGCGATGAAGTGTGCGAAACCTCGTACAAGGATCGCGGCGGGAAATACCAGGGGCAAGTGGGTGTGACGTTGCCGAAGACTTGAACGGATTTTTACTTCGCTGACAGGCACGATATCTGATCTTGAAGTAATCGAAATTTCAAAAAAGGCGAACCTCCATGCATCCATCCCAATGGCTCAAATTGATCGGCATTATCGTATTGTCGTTTATCGCTGGTTGGTTTTCCCATCAGATGCTTTTGCCGATCCTGCCGCCTGACGGGGATGTGCCGGCATCTATCGTGTCCGCACCACAGCGAGAAGTGAGTCAGGTGATCTATTCGGCTACGGCCAATACTGCCGAAGATCCGATGCGTATCTATAAGGTCACCGTGGTACAGGACACTGCGCCGTCACTGGTATTGGACGTGGCGTACCGTTATGCCGGTGACCCGCCGGCAGAGGAAGTGAAGATGTATGCCAATGTTAGCAATGGGCCGGCTTATCTGGGCGAGTTCCAAGTCAAAAAAGGCAGCAATACGGCGCGCATGTATATCAGGATTGTCGAGAGCGACATGAAGAAGCAAGAGTTGACGATGTTCGAAACCGACGCAATCACTTTCCGGTTTGAGCATTATCCGCCGGGGAAATATAACGGCGTTTTGCACAAGACGATTGTGCCTTTCAAGAAAAACTGGTCTTTGTCACCACCATGATGTGAAGGAGTGCAGGTCAATGAAAAAGGTTTGGGCATTGCTCTTGATGATTGCGGCGGGTGTGGCGTTTGCTGGCTATCGATATTTGTATCCGCAATTGACGGGGCCGCAGCGCATTGGCCAGTCATTGCAAAGCACGCAGGAAAATCATTTGGCGATGAAGTTGCCGCAATTGCGCACGCAGTCGGCAAGCGTCGTGGCCGAGTCCGACAATACGCTGGAGATTAGCTACCGATATCAAGGCCAAGCCAGCGAAACGGTCACCATTACGGCGTGTGGCACTGTAAGCTTTAAAGGCGTCTCGACGGCCTGGGGTTGCCGGCCCGTGATCGTGCCGGCGGGCGAGGGCAGTATCACTTTGTATTACCAGCTCGCTTCCAGCGGTCGCGAACATGAGTGTTCCGATACCGTTGCCATGAATTTTTACGGACCGGATGGCAGCGTGTTTTACGAGCACGCTTTTGGACTGGAAAAAGTGTGGCACAAAACACCGGGATTATCGTCCTGGTATGACTTCCGCAAACATGGATGTCCGGCGTATAGCTAGATACCTCACGTTACGAAAACTTCATTGGAAATAATGCTTCTTGCGTACAGCGCTATGCGACCCGTATCCAAAGAACTGAGACGTTTTTTGCGATTGAGCCTTCTTGGCATAGACGTAGTTGACCATGTACTCTGAAGAAAATTTATACCTAACTGCCAGTGGATTAAATATTCTCCAGATTGCATCTACAGGTTTACATCCACAGCTCTTAATCCAAAAGCTCAGCCGGAATATTCCCGCCGTTTTTAGCCAGCTTTTGCAACACCGTTTTATGCAGCCACATATTCATTTGCGCTGAATCTCCCATTTTGTCTGCTGGGCAATCCAGTTCGGCTGCCAGCTCTTTTCTGGCGGCCAGGCTGCTGTCGATACCGAGTAATTTCATCAGGTCGACGATGGAGGTTTTCCAGTTGAGTTTTTCGGCGTGTTGGCTGGCTAACTGCTCCAGCTTGGCAACCACGTCGACTTCGCTGATCGCGCTGGGGATGGGCGCTGCTGGTGCTGCGGGCGTTGTTGCGGCTGGAGCGGTGGCAGCGACTGCGTCGTCTTTTTTGTCGTCGCCAAAACCAAGTTTGGACAGAATATTGCTAAAGATACCCATTTGCAGTTCCTTCAAGGTGTGGTTGAGTGATTGTTTTACATGGTCGATATTACGGTGATATGACCAGGCGAAGGGAATAATTTGAGCAAGTTTTACGCGAAATCAGTAAAAAATAGTGCCGTCCAGTAATGATGTTGAACAGGCGCATTTAATTCGCATATTAAATGCAGCCTTCGCGCTGCAATTTTGAAAGTACAAGGACATTTGCAAAGCAAATTTGCACAAGGCGCGCGCAACATGGAGAGTGGGAATGACGTACATAACCTGAATCTGATCAGGCTTTCGATATAGAGATGAAGCAAAAAATCGGGCATTGCCGATGGCAAATGCCTGATTCTGGCCGCAGCATTCCGAAAAAATTAATACGCCACAGTCAGCACTTGCCGCGGATGTGCCCCAGTCTCCAATTCAGTGACAAAAGCGTCGGCGTAATCCGCGTACGAGATTTTGCTATTTTTCTCGGCATCACTGATCAAGTTATCGGTACCGGTACGGAAAATGCCGACCTTATCGCCGGGGCCGATCAAGGCCGGTGGCGCGAAGAAAGTCCATGCCAGATCGGTCGCTTCGCGCAATAGCGCCAAAGCTTCGCCATGCGCCAGCGCATAGGGTTTGTACATGTCAGGGAAACCCGGCGCATTGACCAACTGCAGGCCGGGTGCCACCAGCAAATTGCCGGCGCCGCCGACCACCACCAGGCGTTTGATACCGGCAGCACGGGCGGCGGCGATCAATGCTTTGGTAATTTGCGGCACCAGGGCTGCAGATTCTGGGCCAGGGCCGAAGGCGCTGGCAATGACATCGTGGCCTTGTACTGCCTTGCTCAGTGCCGCGACATCGAAGGGATCGGCTTGCAGCGCGACCACGCCATCCAATTGGCTCGGCAGTTCTGCGCGCCGGGTAATGGCGCTGACGCTGTGTTTGCGTTGCAAGGCTTCTTGCGCGATAGGGCTGCCGATATTGCCTGTTGCGCCGATGAGTGCGATTTTCATGATGATTCCTTTAAGAATTATATGTATCCGAATCGGTTACATATTTATTTAAAATAAAGAGCGAATTGTTCGCTCCCTTGGTTGTACAACGACGATTTACTGCGGGACTGGCAACACCTAATCCCCTTTTTTGCGATTACTTTTGTTTTGCTAAAGACTGCACGATGTCTTGTACAGAGATGGCTGCGATGACTGCTTCCATCGATTGTTCCGCCTGCCCGATCACATCTTCCAATACTGCGGTGATGCCTCGCCCAACCGTGCACGCAGGATTGGGCGCGCTACTGTGTAATGCCAAAATCCCCGGCTCGTCCACCGCCCGATAAATCTGCAGCAAATTGATCTCCGCTGCAGGCCGGGCCAGCACAGTGCCGCCACTGCTACCCATGCTGGAACTGGTCAACCCCGCTTTGCCTAACATCGCCAGAATGCGCCGGATCATGGCCGGATTGGTATTCACGCTACCGGCAATATAGCTCGACGAAATAGGTTCCTTGCATAAGCTGAGCAAGGCCATGATGTGTACGCCGACGGCAAAACGATGACTGGTGTTCATGCAATTCCTTGATATGTGTCTATTATAGATACATATGAAATTTCTGCAAGGCTTTTTTTGAAGTCGGCTGTTTCAAGTTCACTGTTTGTCGCTGGTCCATAGGCGCGGCATTCTGAGTGAGGTCGGCTTAATCATCAAAATGTTGCCCTATATCCAGGCTAGAGCTTAAGCTACGGCCTGTAGGAAAAACAAAATGTGCCAGATGTAATACAGCCAATCAATTCAACGTCTCAACCTCGCAGAATTAATATGAACCACAGCGCGTCAGCAGTAACCGGGCCATCAGAAGGCGAATTGTTCAGGAAAATACTTGGCACGGAATGGCAAAAACTCCATCCCGATATCCAAGCCCGTTTCGCCAAGAATCCAGCGCCAGGTAGGCCGCTGTATTACCGCGGCGCCTTGAGCGAGTTATCCTGTTCCCGCTTCGGCAAACTGCTTGGTTATTTGACGATGCCGATGATCAAAGGCGCGCTGATTCCATTCAGCGATGCTAATTTTCCGGTCGATATCGAGGTCTATTCCAAACCGGATTGTGCCTTTATTTTCAAGCAGCGCATTTATCGCCTGCATGGGCGCAAGCCGATTCAATTTACCTCGTATATGCGGGAGAGCGAAAAGGGCGAAGTGCTGGAATACGTCGGCATGGGCTTGGGCATGAAGCTGCTATTGCGAGTACAGGAAGGCAATTTGTACTTCACCAGCGATGGTTATTTCTTGGATGTTTTTGGCTGGCGGATTCCCTTGCCAGGCTTGCTGACGCCGGGCAAAACCTTTTTATGCCATCGCAATGACAGCGCCAGCCAGTTCAATATCCGCATCGAAATCAAGCACGCCGTGTTCGGCACCACCTTTACCCAGGTCGGCGTATTTAATGAACTTGAGACGAGTAGCACGTCGTCACCAAACACCGTCTTGGCTGAACAGGCGGTCGCATGAATACGTCTTTACTGGCATTGCAATTGATGGCGGCACAAGGCATTCTTGGTGCTTTCGATACTTTGTATCACCATGAACTGACCGAGGCATTGCCGCAGCGGCGCACGGCACGCAAGGAATTGACGATCCATGCGGTGCGCGCCTTAATTTACAGCGTCTTATTTATCGGTTTGTCAGCATGGGAATGGCACGGCGTTTTTGCACTCGCCCTGTTGGCGATATTCGGGGTCGAGATCGTGTTGACACTCTGGGATTTTGTGATCGAAGACAAAACCCGCTTGTTGCCGCCAACCGAGCGTGTGACGCACACGATCTTGGCGATGAATGGCGGCGCCTTTGTTGCCTTGCTAGCGCTCAATTGTCCCGATTGGTGGGCGCAGCCCACAGGTTTTGTATGGCAACCCCAAGGCTGGCTGAGCGTATTTTTGGCCATCTGCGGGGTTGGCGTTGGACTATCGGGCTTGCGCGATGCTTTGGCTGCAGTCCAGCTTGGCAAACAAGAAAGAAGCGATCACGCCACTGCACCGATCCGTTTTGGTGCACAGGCTGAGCATGTCTTGGTGACCGGCGCCACTGGTTTTATCGGGCAACGATTGGTGTACGCATTGCTCGCCGATGGCCAGATCGTCACGGTGTTGAGCCGCAATCCCAAGCAAGCTGCGTGGCTGTTCGAGGGCCGGGTGCGCTGTATTGCCAGCATGGCCGAGTTGGCGCCATCGCAGCGGATCGACGTCATCATCAATCTGGCCGGTGCACGCATTCTTGGGTGGCGCTGGACTGCAGCACGCAAAAAAATTCTGCGCGATAGCCGGGTCAATCTGACCGTCCAGATCGTGCAATGGATTGCGCAAGCCGATCACAAACCGCGCTTGCTGATGTCGGCCTCGGCGATTGGCTATTACGGCATTCAGGCGCAAGGTGACGATACCGGATTGGTCGAAGACAGCGCGCCGCAATCGATTTTCATGTCGCTCCTATGTCAGGAGCGCGAGGCTGCGGCGCAGCCGGCCACAGCCTATGGCGTAGCGGTGGCGAACTTGCGTTTCGGCCTGGTGCTGGGGCGGCAGGGCGCATTGCCGATGATGTTGTTGCCAATCAAGCTGGGTATAGGCGGCCCTTTGGGCGGCGGCAGGCAATGGCTTTCGTGGGTCCATATCGACGATGTATTGCGTGGTATGGCGCATATTTGGCAGCTACCGGTACCGGCTGATACGCAATCTGTTGTCCAATCTGCCACTCCATCCGGCGCCTTTAACTTCACTGCCCCAGAGCCAGTGGTGCAAAAAGAATTTAGCCAGATTGCAGCTCAGGTCTTGCATCGCCCCAGTTTTTTTCCAACGCCCGGCTTACCGATGCAGCTAGCGATGGGCGAACAAGCCGATCTGTTGCTGGAAGGGCAGCGCGTATTGCCGCAGCGTTTGTTAGCGCAGGGCTTTGAATTCCGCCACCCGACCTTGCGCGGGGCTTTGAAAAATCTATTGGATTAACTCCCGCAAGGCATAGCCTCTACAGACTGCAGATTTGTCTGTTTTTAGGTAAAAAATACTCCCGGGTGTATTTTTAAAGGCGCTTTAAATACGTGCGGGAGCGGCATGGTTTTGCCATATACCCCCAATATTCGCATAAAACAGCAGGTGTGAATGACTTGGAATTCGCCATCGCAAGTCTTTTGAAGTCAGCCACATACCAAAAAATAGCCACTTTTATCATTCTGGAACTTCGTAAGCGCTTGTTTTACAAGGAAAAAAATTTCGCCCAGCGCTTCCTATTCCGTCTCTATCAATCAGGAGGCAATCCGATCTGCAGCTCGCTATGGTGTAAGCGATTCAGCCTTGTTTAGGCTACTTACAAATAAATTTTAGTGGAGCTTTGATGGCGATCGATTATCGTGTTTTTTTTATTGTGCTGATCGTAAAAGGCTTGCTCAATCATCCGGTTCTGGCCACCTTCATCATTATTTTTGCGGTATGGATCGGATTTCGCGCAAGCCGGAAATGGCATCTTGCCACGCTGGGGCGAACCATTGTGAGCCGGCTCGTGATCGTTGGTGGAGTGGTGGCAGTAATCGGTGTGGGCGGCTTGGTATTAGGCGGATACGATTTCAAGATCCAGATGAGGGACATGGTTTCTTGTTTTACTGTCGAAGAGCAGGCAACCGACTTGATTCTCAAGTCGGGCAAACCAGATCGATTCCAGTTGGCGATGCAATTAGCCAGGCAACACCTGGAATGCAAAGATTTGTCGGAATCGGCCTTGCGTGTGATGTCGTTCGCCGATGCCAATCAGCAATTCTCTCCCTCTGATCTGGCCGCCGCCGATCAAATATTAAAGCAACTCTACCCTACGGCCAGCATTTGCAGCGGCAATGGCCGTGACGATGCGGTTGCCGCCATCCACATCGGCCGGCATGGCATCGATAGCTTGCGTGAAGCGCTCGATGCCAGAGACGCGGCTGGCCAAACGTGTTGGGGACTGCAAGCCTATTTCACGAAATTCGGCCAGCTATGCCAGGGAAAATGGCGCGATCAATGTGCCGCCGCACTACCACGTGAACGACTGGCCGCCTTGAAATCGGATCCGGCTTTAGGCGGGCCGGTGAAGGATTTGATGCAAAAGGTCTGGCCTGAGTGAGAAGTGACGAAGAGCGAATCGGCCAGACCTATTACTTTGGAAAATTAGCGTTGGCCGATTTTTGCATCCTTGAACAAATCGCTTAGGCCACGCGGCTGCGAGCGCCAATATTGCGGTGGTGCCTCCACTTGTGCGCCAAGAGCAGCGGCTGCATGCCATGGCCAGCGTGGATCGAACAACATGCCGCGTGCCAGCGCCACCAGGTCGGCGTGGCCTGCGGCGATGATCGATTCGGCTTGTTCTGCTTCAGTGATCAAGCCAACGGCGATAGTGGGCAAGCCGGTTTGGTCGCGGATCCTTTCTGCAAACGCAATTTGATAGTCACTGTCGGAAGGAATTTTTTGCAGCGGTGACAGGCCGCCGCTGGTGATGTGGGCAAACGCGCAGCCGCGCTCACGTAAGGCTTGGCCGAGGACGATACTTTGTTCGATATCCCAGCCGCCTTCGACCCAATCGGTGCCGGAAATGCGTACGCCTACCGGCATCGGATCTGGCACGGCGGCGCGGATGGCGTCGAACACTTCCAACGGAAAGCGCAGCCGGTTTTGCAGTGATCCGCCGTACTCATCGCTACGTTGATTCGACAATGGCGAGAGGAACTGATGCAGCAAATAGCCGTGCGCCGCATGCAGTTCGATGGTGTCGATGCCGAGCCGGTGCGCACGTCGTGCGGCATCGGAAAATTTGTGTAACACGCGTTGTAAGCCAGCACGGTCCAGTGCCAGCGGTGGCGCTTCGCCCTGCTTGTACGAGAGCGCGGACGGTGCCAGCGGGTGCCAGCCGCCTTGTTCCGGCGCGATCAACTGACCGCCTTCCCACGGCACGTTGCTGGACGCTTTGCGCCCTGCATGCGCGAGTTGGATCGCAATTGGCACGGCCGAATATTGACGGATTGCGACCAATACTTTTTGTAATGCAGCTTCGTTCGCATCGGACCAAAGTCCCAGGTCTGCTGGCGAGATGCGCCCTTCAGCTTCGACGGCGGTGGCTTCGATAATCAACAAGCCGGCACCGGACAAGGCAAGCTGGCCTAGATGTATCAAATGCCAATCGGTAGCATCGCCGTTATCGGCCGAATACTGGCACATCGGTGCGATCACGATGCGATTTTTTAAGTGCAACTGACCGATAGAAAATTCCGAAAAAAGGTGTGTCATTTTTTGCTCGCTATTCCTTTGTTATGCGCCTTGGTTTAAGGTCTTTTGTTTTTTGTATGCCAATATTTGATTATCGGGCCATTTTCCGGTGTAGGGTTCGCGCTTCAATCGCGATCAACTTTTGGGATTGTCGCGTGTCACCTTTTTAACGCATACTGGCGCCATGCCTATCACATTCCTTCGTCGCTTAAGTGGGCGGGAGCGCAGTGCTCTTGCCGACCGCCAACTGGGCTTGTCACTCACTTTTGTTGCTGGTGCAACTAATGCAGGCGGATTTCTGGCGGTAAATCAATACACCTCGCACATGACCGGCATCGTGTCACTGATGGCCGACGATATTGCGTTGGGCAATATCAGGCTGGCATTGGCTGGCTTAGGGGCGCTATTGTCGTTTCTAGCCGGTGCAGCTTGCTCTGCGATCTTGATCAATTGGGCGCGGCATCGCAAGCTGCATAGCCAATATGCCTTACCGCTGATGCTGGAAGCGTGCTTGCTGCTTTGTTTCGGTTTGTTGGGCGGTAATCTTTCTTCACGCATGGGTCTGTTTGTGTCGGTCACGGTGATGTTGTTGTGTTTCATCATGGGTTTGCAAAACGCCATCATTACCAAACTATCCAATGCACTTATCAGGACCACCCATGTGACAGGTTTGGTGACCGACATGGGGATCGAGCTTGGCAAAATGCTTTACTGGAATCGCGCCTACCGTAGAGAAGACGCTTTTTTCGTCACCGCAGATCGCCAAAAAATGCGCTTGCTCACCTCACTGTTATTCATGTTTGGAGCTGGCGGTTTAAGCGGTGCATTGGGTTTTAAATACATCGGTTTTTTGTCTACCATTCCCTTGGCATTGATTCTTTTACTGCTGGCGGTAGTGCCGGTGATGGACGATTTTCTACTGCAACTGCGGCGTTTAAAGCGCGGGCATTGAGTTGGTGCTTAAAAATAAGGCGATTTGTACCCGTGATGCGTGCTCGTAATAACCGGTTGATATCGGCGAAGTTCTGCATCGGCAACCGGGACCGATCGTATTAAGGTACAGTGCAACGCCGATGTTGCCTTGCATCCGAACTACCCACTTCCTATGGCCCATGTCTCAACCGATCTCCTTCGACCTGCCAGTTAGTCTTGACGTGCATGCCTTGCGGGCCAGTTGCGCGGCGTGCAGCATGCACCAGTTGTGTCTGCCGATGGGGCTAGACGATGCCGATTTGCAGCGGCTCGATGACATTATCGGCCGGCGCCAGCGTGTTGCACGCGACAGCACCTTGTACCGGGTAGGCGATCCATTTACCACTTTGTACGCGATTCGGCTCGGGCATTTCAAGACTTACCAGATTACCCCTGGCGGCGCACAACTCATTACTGGTTTTCAAATGAATGGCGAGTTGCTGGGCATGGATGCCATCAGTACGGATCACCATCATTGCGATGCGGTGGCGCTGGAAGATAGCGAAGTTTGTGAAATCCCGTTTCTGCGGCTGGAAGAATTGTTTGGTCATATTCCAACGCTGTTGCGGCACTTCCACCGCATGATGAGTCAGGAAATTACGCGTGAACAGAGTGCGATGCTGTTGTTGGGCAATATGCGTGCCGAGCAGCGTTTTGCCGTGTTCCTGATCAACCTGGGATCGCGTTATGCGGCGCGCGGTTATTCGCCGACCAGTTTTCAGTTGCGCATGACGCGCGAAGATATCGGTAATTTTCTGGGCCTGACCATCGAAAGCATCAGCCGCCTGATCAACAAATTCAAGCAGCAAGGTTTGCTCAAAGTAAGCAAACGCGAGGTCGAATTGCTCGACCCCGCACGCTTGAAAGCGATGGCGGCGGGCACGGAACACTGTCATTAATCTGGGACTTGGTTTGATGGCGTGCGCAGCAAGTAATACGTCAAGCTGCTGGACAATGCGCAACAGCCCCAGAACATGAAAAACCCAAGGGTGTAGGCGGCCAGCCCAGACAGCTCAATCTGTCGTTCGGCTATGAACACTTCATGCGGATCGAATAGCGAAAAGAAACAGCCTTCGGCGATGATCGCAACTAAAAAAGACGACCATAAAATAATCATTACCCGTCGCAACATAGCCTAAGCTCCTAAATTCTTATTAACTGCGCGCTATCAAATTAGTCTTGAGCTCGATTTGCAGCTGTTGCGGCCAGGCCCATGCACCGTTCAAACGCCACTGGCGCTGTTCGTTTTCGATCAACACTTGCCAACGTGCCTTTTCCAACATCGGCAGTGCCAGGGCAAACTTGCCTTCGGCGTCAACCTCTACCGGTGCAACGATATCCTTGGCCGGTTGGGTGGAATGAACCAGATGCAAGCGGATTTTCCCAGGCAATGGCGCGTCGAAACTGCGCAAGGTGCCCGACAGTATTGCGCTGGCCGGATCGTAACGCAGGGTCGAGGCCAAGTTCAAGGTGTTGGCAGCCTTGTCGCGGCGCAAGTCTTGATTGATCGTCTTGCCTTGCGTGTAATAGTCGTCTACCACCAACGCATCGGGTCGCGAGAATGCCAGCCACGTGGTAAAACTGCCAGCCACGATCACCGCCACCGGGCCCGCCATCAACAGCCAAGGCCAGCGCTGGGCATACCAGGGTGTTTGAGGATCGATGTGATTGCGTCGCAGTGACTGATCGAGTTGCATGGCGTGATCCGTTTTCAATGTAATTCGCACTGATTGTGTCGCTTCAACGCGGCACGAAAAATACCGCTTTTTCCTTGACCTGCACAGTCGCATCGTCGAGTGCTTGCAAGTGAAATGCAATCGGATTCGAACCGGTGAGGCCTTTGCCGTGATCGACCCGCAGCCGCACCGGTACCGCCAGCGACCCGGTCGCTTCTACTAACACTTCATCGGGTGTCGCCAAGGTGATCGAATCGATGCCGGACACGCGGATTTTAAAGCGATGCGCGGTTTCGGCCGTATTCATGATCTGCAAGCGGTATACATTTTCGATCATGCCGTGTTCCACTTCGCGACCCATCGCGCCGCGATCGCGGATCACGTCAAGCTTGAGCGGGGTGCGCAAGATCAGTGCGCTACCGAAAGCCACAACGATCAGCACTAGTAGGGCGCTATAAATCAAAACCCGTGGACGCAGCACCCGCTGCTGCATCTGTTTGATCGACCAGTGCTCGCGCATGGCATGGTCGGTCGAATAGCGGATCAAGCCGGGCGGTTTGGCAATCTTGTCCATCACCGAATTGCAGGCGTCGATGCAGGCTGCGCAGCCGATACATTCATATTGCAAGCCCTTGCGAATATCAATGCCAGTTGGGCAAACTTGCACGCACAGGGTGCAATCGATGCAATCGCCCAGTTTGCTTGGGACTGCCTCCGCTTTACTGCCCAGTGCGCCGCGCGGTTCGCCACGTTCCTGGTCGTAGGTAATGATCAGGGTGTCTTGGTCGAACATCGAACTCTGGAAGCGTGCATACGGGCACATGTATTTGCATACTTGTTCACGCAGCCAGCCGGCGTTGCCGTAGGTGGCGAGGGAATAGAACAGGATCCAGAACAATTCCCACGGGCCTAGCGCCAAGGTCAGCACTTCATGCTGCAAGATTTTTATCGGCGTGAAATAGCCGACAAATGAAAATCCGGTCCAGCAGGCCAGCAGGCCCCAGGCACCGTGTTTGGCAATTTTTTTCAGCAGCTTGTCGCTGGTCCAAGGCTGTTTGTCGAGCCGCATGCGGGCACTGCGCGGGCCTTCGATCTGGCGCTCGATCCACATGAAAATTTCGGTATACACCGTTTGCGGACAGGCGAAGCCGCACCAGACGCGGCCGGCAATGGCAGTAATGAGAAACAAGGCATAGGCGCAGATGATCAGCAGCACTGCCAGATAGATGAAATCCTGCGGCCACAAGACGATGCCGAAAATATAAAATTTACGCGCCGCAAGGTCGAACAGGATGGCTTGCCGGCCGTTCCAGTTCAGCCATGGCAAGCCATAAAACACCAGTTGCGTCAGCCAGACGCAGACCCAGCGCAAGGTGGCATACCGGCCTTTGGCCTCACGCGGATAAATTTCCTCACGTGCAGCGTACATTTTAATGACCGATACCTGTGGATCGGCGTCATGCATTGCAGTTTTTCCACTGGCCGTTGGCGGACGTAGGTCTACAGATTTGGCCCGGCACGGTCATTTTTGCGCCACCTCGGACTTTTCATTCGACAGGCTCCACACGTAGGCAGACAGCACATGCACTTTAGCGTCGCCCAGGAATTCGTCAAATGCCGGCATGGTGCTGACGCGGCCTTTGCGGATTGTTTCCATGATGGTGTCGGCGCTACCGCCATACAACCAGATATCGTCGCTCAGGTTGGCCGAACCAAGCGCCTGATTGCCTATTCCGTTCGCACCATGACAAGCGGTGCAAGCGGCGAATTTGGATTTGCCGAACACCACCTTGATCGGATCGGCAGTCGAACCAGACAGGCTCATGACATAGTGGGCTACGTTTTCCACATCCTTATCCGAGCCCACCGCAGCAGCCATCGAAGGCATTTGCCCATTGCGCCCATGCAAAATCGTGGTCTTGATCACGTTAGGTTCGCCGCCATACAACCAATCCTGGTCGGTCAGGTTGGGGAAACCCTTATTGCCGCGCGCATCGGAGCCGTGGCATTGGGCGCAGTAGGTTAAGAACAAACGCTCGCCAATCGCATGCGCCTGCGGATCGCTTGCCACCACTTTCAAATCTTGCGTTAAATACTTGGCGAACAGCGGACCGTAATCGGCGTCGGCCTTTTTCAATTCCTCTTGATAGGCGCCGCTCGATTGCCAGCCCAGCTTGCCGGCATAGGAACCCAAGCCCGGATACAGCACCAGATACACCAGTGAGAACACGATGGTGATGTAAAACAGCCACATCCACCAGCGCGGCATCGGCGTGTTCAACTCGGTCAAGTCATCATCCCAGACGTGGCCGGTGGTGCCGGCGCCGGCAACGTCTGGTCCGGCTGGCAAGTCGGCCTTATTGACTCTGTGAATCGATTGCGACCATAACAAGACGCCGCAACCGACAATGCCGAGCAGGGTCAATACCGTGATGTAGATATTCCAAAATTCATTGGTAAAGTCAGACATGGGTTTGCTCCGTCTCTGGTGTGGCTACTTGTATTGCCACTTGTATCGCCACTTCATCGATCTCATCGGCAAACGGTAGCTGCGCCGCCGCATCGAAATCGGCACTGCGCTTAAGGCCAAAGGTCCACCACAAAATCCCAATGAAAGTGGCCAGGCTGATCACCGTCATGGCGCTGCTGGCGTCGGTAAAAAGATTTTCGATTGCCATGCTCAATTCCTTGTCTTGATCAATGTGCCGAGCCCTTGCAAATAGGCGATCAATGCATCTTGCTCAGTCTTGCCGGCCAAGGTACTAGGGCCCTGGCTGATTTCTTCTTCCGAATAGGGGACGTTCAGTCGTTTCAATGCGCGCATTTTTGGCACTACTTCCTCGGCCACCAATGGGGTCTTGGCTAGCCAAGGGTAGTTCGGCATATTCGATTCCGGCACCAGATCGCGCGGATTGTCCAGATGGGTACGGTGCCATTCGTCGCTATAACGGCCGCCGACCCGGGCCAGATCCGGTCCAGTGCGTTTCGAACCCCACTGGAATGGCCGGTCGTAGACAAATTCGCCCGCCACCGAATAATGACCATAGCGCTCGGTCTCGGCACGGAATGGTCGAATCATTTGCGAATGACAGTTATAGCAACCTTCGCGAATGTAAACGTCGCGCCCCATCAGGCGCAAAGCCGAATAAGGTTTCAATCCGGTAATCGGCTCCGTAGTTGATTTCTGGAAGAATAGCGGCACGATTTCAACCAGGCCACCGACCGATATCACCACTAGCACCAGAACAATCAAAAGCCAGGGGTTTTTTTCTATCCATTCATGGGAAAATTTCATCGTCGATCCTCAAGCATGTGCCGGTAATAGGGATGGAATGCGGGCCTGCACCGCGACACCGTCGCGCATCGTCATGAAGGTGTTGTACGCCATCATCAACATGCCCGACAGGTACAGCAAGCCGCCGCCGAACCGGATCACGTAGTAGGGATAGGTCGCCTTGACGCTTTCGACAAAGGTGTAGGTTAGGGTGCCATCGGGGTTGACTGCGCGCCACATCAAGCCTTGCATCACACCGGCGATCCACATCGAGGCGATATACAGCACGATGCCGATGGTCGCGACCCAGAAATGGGTGTCGATCAAACGGGTACTCCACATTTCTTTTTTGCCACACAAGCGCGGGATCAGGTAATAGATCGAGCCCATCGTGATGAAGCCAACCCAGCCCAGCGCGCCGGCATGGACGTGGGCGATACCCCAGTCGGTGTAGTGCGACAGTGAATTGACCGTCTTGATCGACATCATCGGACCTTCAAAGGTCGCCATGCCGTAGAACGACAAGGACACGATCAAAAATTTCAAGATCGGATCAGTGCGCAATTTGTGCCAGGCACCTGACAAGGTCATCATGCCGTTGATCATGCCGCCCCACGATGGCGCCAGCAAGATCAGCGAAAACACCATGCCAATCGATTGGGTCCAGTCCGGTAAGGCGGTGTAATGCAAATGATGCGGGCCGGCCCACATATACGTAAAAATCAGCGCCCAGAAATGCACGATCGAGAGCCGGTACGAATACACCGGCTTTTCGGCTTGCTTGGGAATGAAGTAATACACCATCCCCAGATAGCCGGCGGTCAAGATGAAACCGACCGCGTTATGGCCATACCACCACTGGATCATGGCGTCTTGTACGCCGGAATAGGCCGAATACGATTTGGTCAGCGAGGCGGGCATGCTGGCGCCGTTGACGATATGCAGCAGTGCCACCGCAATGATGTAGGCGCCAAAAAACCAGTTGGCGACATAGATATGTGGCACCTTGCGTTTGAGCAGGGTGCCGAAAAATACCACTGCATACACCACCCACACCACGGCGATCAGGATGGCGATCGGCCATTCCAGCTCGGCGTATTCCTTGCCGCGTGTCAGTCCCATCGGCAAGGTGATCGCCGCGCTGACCAGTACCAGTTGCCAGCCCCAGAAGGTGAATGCTGCCAATTTATCGGAGAACAATCTGACCTGGCAGGTGCGCTGTACTACGTAATACGAGGTGGCAAACAAGCCGCAAACGCCGAATGCAAAAATTACCGCATTGGTATGCAGTGGCCGCAGCCGCCCGTAACCGAGCCACGGGATATCGAAATTGAGCGCCGGCCAAGCCAGTTGGGCAGCAATGAAGACGCCGACTAGCATCCCGATCACGCCCCACACCACGGTCGCAATCGTGAACTGTTTGACGATCTTGTAGTTATAGTTTTGTGCCGTTTCCACTAATGGTCTCCAGTAAAGCAATGATGTTGCGTGGAGGTTACGAGTTTGGGCAGCAAAAATCCTTGATGTGAATCAAATTTGACCGGCTTGGTTACAAAAGGCGCATGCCTGTGGCGATTGCGGGATTGGGCTGCAATCGGCAGCGTCCGGCTTAGTGGAAGGGTGAAAAGGCTGATTTAGGTAAATTAATACTGGCGGTAGTATTAATTTTTGCCCAATGAATATGAGCGGGTGATGCTATGTTTTTATCTATACTCCCGTTATTTACGTGCCCATGTCGCCATCGGGGCCGCAAATATTGCCCTTTCCCTTTTCAGGCCTGTCATCGTCTTCCAAAATCCGTAATGCTGGCCCGACCATATCGTCAAACTGACCGCTATCGGACATGCTGAAAAATACCCAGATTGCGATGAATACGATCAGGATGCTGAGCGGGATCAGTAGGTAAAGGGCTTCCATCGCGGCTCACTCGTGATTTTTAAAATAGCGGAGGTGATGCTGACTACCCATGGGCGACTTTTTGCAGATCCGGCAATGTCCGTCGCAATTTATTCCCGCCAGGCATGCGCCTCAGGCGCAAGGCATTCAATACCACCACCGCCGAGCTAAGCGACATGCCGACGCCGGTCATCCACGGATTGAGTAAGCCAACAGCGGCGGCCGGGATCGCGATCAGGTTGTAGATTGTGGCCCAGACTAGATTCTGGCGAATGATCGTCATGGTTTGCACGGCGGTTCTGGCAGCATCGGCAATAGCGGAAATTCGGGCCGAGGATGTATCCGCCAACGGCCCCGACAACAGCACCGCATCGGCTTGCGCCTGCGCCAGTGCAGCGCCGCTGCCCATCGCGAACGAGACATCGGCCGCGCGCAATACGGCGGCGTCGTTGATGCCGTCACCCACCATCGCCACCACGGCGCCGCTACCCTGCAATTCTTGTACGAATGCCAGTTTTTGATCCGGCAGATATTCGCCATACGCCTGCTGGATGCCGAGTTCGGCCGCGATGCGTTGCGTCACTGCGCTCTGGTCGCCACTGAGCAAGACAACTGTTTTGCCGATGGATTGAAAATAGTCGATTACCTGGCTGGCGTCGCTGCGGATCGGGTCGCTCAAGTCAAAGCGTGCTAGCCAGACGCCGGCGCGACCGAGATAGACCGAGGTCAGTGCGTCCGAGCTAATGTCGGCCTGCAACTTGCCACTTAATTCGGCCACGAAAGCGGCGCGTCCCAGGCGGTAGCCGATCCCGTCGACCGATCCCGTCAAACCTTGGCCGGCAAGGTACGAGAGTGCTTGCGCCTGCAACGGGGGCGCGCCGGCCGACGCGCTGTGGGCGGCAGCGACAATCGCCAGACTGAGCGGATGCGCGCTGGCGGCTTCCAGCGCAGCGGCGATGTGCAAATAGTGTCGCTCGGCGTCGGCGTCGGCGTCGGCTCCGACCGTGAGCGCGACGATGCGGCGCAATTCCGGCTTGCCCACGGTCAGGGTGCCAGTCTTGTCAAAAATGATGTGCGTGATGCGATCCAGCGTTTCCAATACGTGCGGCCGCACTACCAGCACGCCTTGCCGCAACAGGCGGTCGGTGGCCGCTGCCAGCGCGGTTGGCGTGGCTAGCGACAGGGCGCACGGGCATGACACCACCAGCACCGCAATGGCGATCGGCCACGCGCGCGCCGGGTCGATTGCTTGCCACACGAAAAATACGACGACCGCAAACAGCAGCAATCCTGCCACAAACCACGCGGCAAATTTATCGGCCCACAAGGACAACTGCGGCTTGCCTTGGCCTGCGCGCTCGATTAATTTCATCAAGACTGACAAGGTGCTGTCGCGCGACGGTTTGTCTACCCGCAGCACGATGGCTTGGCCGGCATTGAGAGCGCCGCCGGGCAAGGATTGGCCGACCACTTTGAACAGCGGCACGCTTTCACCCGTCAGAAGCGAAACATCGAAACTGCTCTCGCCTTCGACAATGACGCCATCGGCGGCCAGCGCCTCGCCCGGTTTTACCAGGATAAAGTCGCCTTCGCACAGCGTGGCCACGGCCACGGTTTCGCTGCTGCGGCTGGCGGGGTAATCGACGAGTCTGACAGCGGCGGCAGGCAGGCCATATTGCAATTTTTCAAGCGTGACCGCCGCTTTGCGGCGCGCTGCCAGTTCCAGATAACGGCTGCACAACAGCAAAAAAATGAACATCGTGATTGAGTCGTAATACACCTCGCCAACCCCGCGCACGGTGGCAAATACGCTACCGGCAAAAGCAGCACCGATACCGATCACCACCGGCACGTCCATACCCAAGGCGCGATTTTTCAGATTATTCCAGGCACCGATAAAAAATGGCTGGGCCGAATAAAACACGGCCGGTACCGTCAGCAGCAAGCCAGCCCAACGCATCAGTGCCGCCATCGCATCGTCCATCGTGCCCTCGGTCGCCAGATACATCGGCACCGCGTACATCATGGCTTGCATCATGCACAACGCGGCGATAAACAATTGGCGGAACAATTGCTTGCTGGCGCGGCGTAATTGTTCGCCGTGGCGCGCCGCATCGAAGGGGTATGCCGCATAGCCGATCTGGTGCAGCGCAGTCAGGATATCGCTCGGTTTGCAAGCGT
>JAZKIX010000115.1:62518-72735 GCA_040384645.1 Pseudomonadota bacterium
TCCTTTGCGTTTGATGAGATGGAACCTCCTCCATCGCCCGCAAAACCCGATTATATTCCCTGGATAAGAAGGGTTTGTTATGGAACTGCATTTGCTGGTTTTGTGGTCATGCAAGCCGTCGATTATTGCCGATGGACCAATGCGATTGGAAGTTTTGGGAGCGGTTTTTTTTCTCAATATACTGTTACATCGGGAATCGAAAAGGTCACAGAAGCGCGAATCAGACAAGTGTGTTTAACGGCCTTTGGACAGGCCGCTTTTTTTGGTTTAACTCAAGTTTTTTTCAATACAAGTCTCCTCGGTTTGCAAGCGTTTTTGGTCCAGCGCAGGTGTAAACGCTCAGTTGCTACATTCATATCGGCGCTAAGTACGCCCGGCAGTTTGCGCAAGCGCTTTTCGATCAGCCAGACACAGGCCGCGCAGCGGATGCCGTCGACTGAAAAAATCGTGTCGCATAATTCGCCATCGACCTCGAATCCGCTTACCACGTCGGCTGCGTCATACAATTTAAGCTCTGGCGGAATCAAGTCGCCCCGGCCGGCGCCGGCAGAAAATGCGCTGCGCTTGCGGTAATAATCGGCAATCCCATTGTCAACGATGACTTGTGCTACCGCCTGGCAACCGGGGCAACACATCGGCTGCGCTACGGCGTCGATCATTACCGACCAAGCCGAATTGGCCGGTAGCGGCAAGCCGCAATGAAAACAGCTTTGATTGGCAGCATCGGCAGTCAAGTTGAGCGGCGCCAGGCGCGCGTTCATCGCTGCTGCGCCACTGGCGTCACGCACAATGTATCAAGCCAGCTGTGTGGCAAGCCATTGGCAGCGCGCAGCAGGCCGAAGATGCCGAAGGCCAGCACGATCACGCCGCCGCCCATCCGTAACGCTGGACGTCGCGCCCACTGTTTCAATTGCGAGCCAAGTAAACCCATGCTGAGCAAGGTTGGCAAGGTTCCCAAGCCAAACGCCAGCATCACGGCCGCGCCGCCGAGGGCCGAGCCGCTTAGCATGGCGCTGAGCAAGATGCTATAGACCATGCCGCAAGGCAGCCAGCCCCATAAACCGCCCAGGGCAAAGGCCTTGAGCGGGCTATCCAAAGGCAAGAGATGTTTCATCAAAGGTTGAATCCAGCGCCAGATAGTTTGACCGGCCAGTTCCAGCCATGCCAACCCATGCCATAGATTCATCAAATACAACCCGAGTGCTACCAGCATCAGGTTGGCTAGCCAATAGCCGCCGATCTGCAATAGCGAGATACCAGTCATAGCGCTAGCACCGCCGGCAATGCCGCCAGCGATGGCGCCGGCCACGCCGTAGCTGGCGATTCGCCCTGCGTTATAAGCACCGACGCGCATTACGTTGTCCAGCCCACTCATCTCGTTGCCGGCCACGCGCTCAAGCACAACCGGCACCGGAAAGGCCCGCTTCGGCACCGACGCCGCCGAAAAAGCGCCGACGATGCCGCCGCACATGCCGACGCAATGCACGCTGCCGAGCAAGCCGATCATGAACACGGGAATGAGGTTGATGCCGTTCATGTCACTTTCCAAAAGGATGGGCTTGCAAGATGCATAAACCTTGTGTAATCCGATAACGTCGGCTCGTAAAGTTGCTTTTATGGGGAGTATCTGTCAAAACAATGCCATTTCCGCACGGATTTGTTGGGCGAAAAATAATGCTGGGTGGAGTATATTTTAAGAAAAATGACCTTTTTGCGCGTCTTGCAGGATGGTTTTGAAGGTAGAACCTATTCCGACCTAATGTGCTGGCGCCGAGTCTACGGAACCCGGCCCACAATTTCATTGATGTACATCAAAAATGCCAGTGATGCGGTGACACCAGCTGCGTGTCATTTTTACGCTGAATATTTTTTCAAAAGATCTTCAAAATACGCAATCGTTTTAAGCAAACCCGCGTCCAGTTGCACCTGTGGCGTCCAGCCCAGCATTTGCTTTGCCAGCGAGATATCGGGACAGCGCTGCGCCGGATCGTCGCTTGGCAGCGGCTTGAATACCAGAGACGAGCGCGAACCGGTCAGCCCGATGATTTTTTCAGCCAGCTCGCGGATGGTAAATTCGCCCGGATTGCCCAGATTGACCGGGCCGGTCAGCGTATCCGGCGTATCCATCAAGCGCAGGAAGCCGTCGATCAAATCGCTGACATAGCAAAACGAGCGGGTTTGCTGACCTTCACCATAAATTGTGATCGACTCGTTGTTCAATGCCTGGACGATGAAACTCGATACCACGCGGCCATCGTTGGGGTGCATATTAGGGCCGTAAGTATTGAAGATGCGGGCCACTTTGATGCGCACGCCGTGTTGCCGCTGATAGTCGAAAAACAAGGTTTCCGCACAGCGCTTGCCCTCATCGTAGCAAGCGCGCATGCCGATCGGATTGACATGGCCCCAGTAATCTTCGCGCTGCGGATGTTCACGCGGGTCGCCATACACCTCGCTGGTAGAGGCCTGGAAAATCTTGGCATTGACCCGTTGCGCCAGGCTCAGCGTATTGATCGCCCCCAGCACGCTGGTCTTGGTGGTTTGTACCGGATCGTGCTGGTAGTAAATCGGCGAGGCCGGGCAGGCCAGGTTGTAGATTTCATCGACTTCGACTTGCAGCGGCAGGGTGATGTCATGGCGCATGAATTCAAAGCGCCGGTTGTCCATCAACGGCAGGATATTATCCTTGGTGCCGGTGAATAGGTTGTCGGCACAAATCACATCATGACCCTGAGCAAGCAAGGCACGGCACAGATGCGAGCCGAGAAATCCGGCGCCGCCGGTGACGAGAATGCGCTTGCCGTGGAGTGATTTCATTAAATTGAATTTTGAAATTGTTGGGCCAAGCTCGTAAGTTGGCCGAATTTTTAGTTTGGAAGAGGGAAAAATGGCGTTGGATTGGTAGTCGTGTCGCTATGAAATTGCGGTTCCGCGCCCCTCCACGCTATCGCGGCGGGTGTACAGCGCGCTAAATTTGCAGAGCCGATTTCAAGCACAGCAAACTTCAAGCGTCGGCTGCAGCCGTTTGCACAATGGGAAGAGTAATGCGGAAAGTCGTGCCTTTGCCGACTTCGCTGTCCACCTCCAGCCGGCCTGCGTGTTTTTGCACGATGCCATACGAGAGTGAAAGGCCCAGGCCGGTGCCTTTACCGACCGGTTTGGTGGTGAAGAAAGGATCGAAAATACGCGACAGGTTTTCTTTCGTAATACCCGAGCCATTGTCGGCGATAGTGATCCAGATATTGGATCCCTCGCAACCGGTGCTGATCCTGATTTCGCCCCTTTTGCTTCCCATTGCGTGGGCAGCATTGACCACGATATTCATCACGACTTGATTGATTTGCGATGGGAAGCACTGTACTTCGGGCAGGTCGCCGTAATTTTTGATGACATCAGCGGAATATTTGACTTCGTTATTGACGATATTGAGAGTCGAATCGATGCCTGCATGAATATCGGCCATGCTCCATTCTTGGGTGCTATCGACATGCGAAAAATCCTTCAAGTCTTGCACGATTTTCCGGACACGTGAAATGCCTTCCTTCGATTCATGCATCAGGACAGGAATGTCTTCCTTCAGATAATCAACTTCTAGTCTTTGCCGCACTTCATCCAGTTTAGCCGTGATCGGGCCGTCGCCAAATGCCTCGGCGGCGGCTTCATGTGCGGCCAGCACTTCGAACAGGCTGCCCAGATATTTTTCCAAGGTGCCAAAATTAGAAAATATATAACCGATAGGATTATTGATTTCATGCGCCACGCCGGCGGCAAGCTGTCCGATGGACGCCAGCTTGTCGGATTGAATCAATTGATCCATTGTCATTTCATGCAAGCGGGTATTGCGAATTGCCACTGAAGCTTGACTTGCAAAAATCTGTAATAGATCCAAATCACTCTGTTGGATCACGCGGCGGTCAAGATAGACAATGCCCAGCAACTCGCCCTCGGCCAGCAGCGGGACGACGGTAGCGTTGTCAAGTACGGATATGGTATTTTTTTCCAAGGCGTCGTTCAGTTGCCGGAACGTGTCCGGCTTGAAATAAGCGCTTAGTTCTTTCTTCTCGGCGAATATCCCGGTACCTGCCATGACAATCAAGCCAGATGATTTGCCCATCAAAGTCACATTGCTGCTCAAATCGGCATTTAACGTGGCAGCGGCTTTATTTGACGCCAGTATTGCACTGGCCAGGAAAGAATTTTTAGCGCCGATCAGGCCGGCAATTTGCAACATCACACTTTGCAGCAAGACATCGAAGGGTTGAACCCGGTACAACTCCGGCGTGGCTTGCAGCACATTGCGCAGGCTTTCGTGGGTTCTGTTCAGGACCTGAACGGTGTAGGCAGCTTTCAAGCCGATATCGGTCCACATCAAAAGTTTATGCGGGCCTTCACTTTTATCGTGGTAGCCCTGGATATCGAGGCGTTTGAGCAATTCGTGCGGCGGTTGTTCGCTGGCGTAACCGGTTTGCAAAATCACTTGTACCTGTTGGTTGAATTTGCGCAGCTCGGTGACCACTTCTTCACCCGTCATGCCGGGCATAAAATAATCTAGCAACAACAGATCGACATGGCATTCGCGCAAGATGGTGAGCGTATCAAAGCCATTTTCAGCCAGCAACACAGTATGGCCTTCGCGCTCAAGCAGCATGCGCGTTACAAGGCCATAATCGGCATCGTCGTCGGCTAGCAAAATCGTCCAGTTTGACGCAGATTCACTCTTTGATTTGCGAACCATAATATGGGTTTCTTTCGTATCCGGTTAGTCCAGAGATCGATTGTCGCAACGTTGCTGCAGCCGTTTTTTGCTGATTTTGTAATTTGGCAGCTTACCACCGAAATTTTGATATTTGTTTGATTCATGCTTCGCCGCGTGTCAAATTAGTGCTGCCTTTCACTATTTATATTTATTAAAAATCGCTGTCGATGGTGTAAATTTGACGCACAAGAGATATCCGAAACATATCGGGAATCCAGCCTGGCTTGCGCAAGCCGAGCCTGATCCGCCAAGACTGACAATAGCAACGGAGCGCATACAAAATGATTACACGGGATATTGAGATCGGTCTGGTCTTGTTCGATCCGCGCTACTCTTTTTTTTGGGCTATGGTGGTCAATTGCATCCAGACCGAAGCGGCGCGTAGCGGTGCCCATGTCAGCCTTTGCCCAGTGAGTGCCTTGCCGGAACAAGTCGAACGTTTGCATGCGTTCATCGATCGCAAGGTAGATGTCATCGTTTTGCAGCCGATGTCGGCCGCCGATCCGGCGATGCTGGGCGCGGTACATATGGCAATCGGCCGAGGTATTCCCGTGATTACGCTCAATTCGGAGACATTAGATGGTAGCCCTACCTGCGCGGTTGGCACAGACGATATGTTTGGCCAGCGCCTGGTAGCGCAACATATTTTGGAACGGCTCGGTGGGGTTGGCAAGGTAGCTTACCTGCACGGCGACCGGCGGATTCAGGCTGGTCGTGATCGTTCCAGAAGTTTCACTTCTTTACTACTCCAATATCCATCGATCAATTTGTGTTTCGAACGCGAGCTCGATTGGCTATCGCCGATTTTGCGCGGTTCTGAAGGCATCACTTACGCGCGTCAGGCGCTTGACAGCCATCCCGATTTGAATGCCTTCATTTGCGCCAATGATGAAGCCGCATTGGGGGCCATCGATGTCATTGCCGAAAGGGGCTTGACCGGAAAAATCCTGGTATCCGGTTTTGACTGCATCCCGGAAGCATTGCTGGCCATCGTGGAAGGCAGGATGGCCGCCACCATCCGTCAGTCGGTGCAAGCGATTGCCTATGAAACCATGAAGGCGGTGGTGATGAGCATCAACCTGCAAGAATTGCCGCGGGTGATCTCCACCCGGGTCGATTTGATTACCGACGCCAATGCCAAGGCGGCCTTCATCGACACCTTGCAACTCATCCCCGGCATGATCGAAACACTGGTCGACAGCAGCGAAATACAGCGCCGGCTGCAAGACGATGTGATCGCCGCCCAGCACGATATGCTTAAAACCATGGCTGCGGTATCAAACGCGCTTAGCAGTATTCGCGATCTGGATCAGATGTTGTCGCAGGTAGCTAAACTTATTTTGGAAAGGTTCGACCTCAGTTACGTCGCTGTCTATCTGCCGGAATCGGCCAATGCCGCATCAATGCTGGCCATTCGCGTCGCCGACGGACAATTGCGCGGCGGTATCAGCCCCAGTCACGGCTTGGATGAAGGGGGCAATTTGCCGCTCATCGTTGCCCAATGTGTGCGTTGTCAAAAAGTGCAGATCGATCTGTCGCCGCCACACTTGGCGGCTGAGCCGAGCGCGGAACAACATTGCAGCAGTGCGGCACTGCCATTGATGGTAGACACGCGCATTGTCGGCATTCTCTATCTGCAAAGTGTTTCCCGGGCACCGTTCGACGCCGACGCAATCATGGTCTTGCAAACTATTGCCGACCAGGTTGCAGTTGCCATCAGCAATGCCAATCTGTTTGCCGAACAAGTGACGACATCACGTTTTCTCGATCTGGTACTCGACAACATTCCATCGGTTTTGTACGTCAAGGATGCGCTTCATTTACGCTATTTGCGTTGGAACAAGGCCGGTGAAGAACTGTATGGCGATACCCGTGAGCACCGGATTGGCAAGACCGCCTACGATTTTTCGCCGGCCAGCGAGGCGGATGCCTTGGCCGTACTCGACCGGCAGGCCTTCAAAGCCAAAAAGATGATGGAAGTTGCCGAACGTGTCATGACCCCCGGCTTTGGCGAACGACTGCTGCATACCCGCAAAATTCCGGTGTTTGGCGCCGACGGCAAACCGGCCTTTATCGTCGGTATTTCAGACGATATTACCGAGCGTAAGAAAGCCCAGGAAATGCTGGCCAATCGCGCCGACGAATTGGAAACGGCCTATAAAGCGTTGCAAGACAACCAAGAAAAATTGTTGATCGCCGAAAAAATGGCGTCCATTGGCCGCCTGACCGCCGGCATCGCGCATGAGATGAATACGCCGCTGGCAGCGGTGCGTTCTGGCTTGACCGAATTGCGTCAATTGGTTGCGGAATACCGGGCCGCGATCGGTGACCTCACCGTAATCGACAAGGACCACTCCGAAATAGCCGATGAAATGACGCAAGCAATTGATCTTGCCAACCGTTCCGCCGAACGCGCTGCCGGTTTCGTGCGCGGCGTCAAATCGCAAACCCGCGACTTATCCGCCCAGCAACTGATCATGTTCAATCCGATCCCCGTCATCGAAGAAGCGATCATGCTGCTAGGTCACGCCTTGCGCAACCAGGATTGCAAGGCACGCTTGAGCGCAGCGCCGAATGTGTCGGTCATGTTGCACGGATCGCCAGGACGGTTGATGCAAGTGGTCACCAACCTTATTACCAACGCAATTGACGCCAGCAGCGGTCGCCATGGCATGATCGATTTGCAGTTGGCGTTGCAAGGCAAATTCCTGGAGTTGCGGGTCAGCGATAACGGCAGCGGGATCGATCCCAGCGTCATTGGCAAGATTTTCGAGCCCATGTTCACCACCAAGCCGTTTGGCCAAGGCACTGGATTGGGCCTGAGTATCGTCCACGATATCGTGACCGGCGATTTCGGCGGATCG
Source organism: Pseudomonadota bacterium (assembly GCA_040384645.1). Classification (GTDB taxonomy): domain Bacteria; phylum Pseudomonadota; class Gammaproteobacteria; order Burkholderiales; family Burkholderiaceae_D; genus JAZKIX01. Next base: position 70,139 of record JAZKIX010000115.1, read on the forward strand.
ATTGAAGTCCATTGTCCGCCCGGCGGCGGCACGACTTTTGTTCTGCTGTTGGGACTGGAGGCAAATAAGGTGGGCTAAGAGCCTATTGCTGTAGGGAGCGTGGTTGGATTGCACACGATAAAGGTGGGCCGGCAAGGCGTGAGGACGCAGCATAGCGCGCTATATCGGCATCTAGCAAAAGTTGGGGTGGACTGCTTAGTCTATGCGGTTAAATTGGGTAACATCGTCATGGTGGCTGCGATAATCATGAGATTGGACGGGGGTATAGGCTAAAACACCTCCATTCCCGCACGTGTTCATTGCACCTTTAAAAATACACCATGCAGTATATTTTCATGAAACAAGCGCTTTCCAGCTGATCTTTTGGCGCCAGCTAGGCGATTCAGGCAAACATCCTGCTTGCCTGAATCGTTTGATGGATCTTTGCGCGGGATTTTACTGCCGTACACAATCGACAAAATAGCCGCGCTTGCCATCGACTTCGCGCTTGACCAAGCCATGGACATCGGTTTCAAACCCTGGGAATTTCTCGTTGAAATCGCGCGCGAATTTCAGGTAATCGACGATCGTCTTGTTGAAGCGTTCGCCCGGGATCAGGAGCGGGATGCCCGGCGGATACGGCGTTAGCAAGATCGAAGTGATGCGGCCTTCCAGCTCGTCGATGGCAACCCGGTCGATTTCGCGGTGCGCCATCATGGCAAACGCATCCGACGGTTTCATCGCTGGTTGCATGTCCGACAGATACATTTCCGTAGTCAGGCGCGCCACGTCGTAGGCTTTGTAGGTTTCGTGGATTTGCTGGCACAAGTCGCGCAAGCCCATGCGCTCGTAGCGTGGGTTGGCGGCGGCAAATTCCGGCAAGATGCGCCACATTGGCTGGTTCTTGTCGTAGTCATCCTTGAACTGTTGCAGCGCAGTTAAGAGCGTGTTCCAGCGGCCTTTGGTGATGCCGATGGTAAACATGATGAAGAACGAATACAGGCCGCATTTCTCGATGATGACGCCGTGTTCGGCCAGGTATTTGGTCACAATCGAGGCCGGGATGCCGGTTTCGCCAAACTTGCCTTCCAGCGACAGGCCGGGGTTGACGATGGTGGCCTTGATCGGGTCGAGCATATTGAAGCCCGGCGCCAGCTTGCCGAAACCGTGCCAGTCGTCTTCGGCCTTGATGACCCAATCTTCGCGCGTGCCGATGCCATCTTCACTGAAGCTGTCCGGGCCCCAGACCTGGAACCACCAATCCTTACCCCATTCCTGATCGATTTTTTTCATGGCGCGGCGGAAATCGAGCGCTTCCAGGATCGATTCTTCCACCAGCGCGGTGCCGCCCGGCGCTTCCATCATCGCTGCCGCTACGTCGCACGAGGCGATGATCGAATATTGTGGCGAGGTCGAGGTGTGCATCAGATAGGCTTCGTTGAAAGCGTCTTGATCGAGTTTGACCGATTCCGATTCGCGCACCAGAATCTGCGATGCCTGCGACAGGCCGGCCAGCAATTTATGGGTCGATTGGGTCGAAAAGATCATCGATTCCTTGGCGCGTGGGCGATCTTTGCCGATGGCGTGCATGTCTTTGTAAAAGTCATGGAAGGTGGCGTGCGGCAACCAGGCTTCGTCGAAATGCAGGGTATCGATCTTGCCGTCCAACATTTCGCGCAGGGTTTCGACGTTGTAGATCACGCCGTCGTAAGTCGATTGCGTAATGGTCAGGATGCGCGGTTTCTTGTTTTTGGCTTCGCGTGCGAAAGGATTGGCTTCGATCTTGCGCGCGATGCTTTCCATCGTAAATTCTTCCAGCGGAATCGGGCCGATGATGCCGAGGTTGTTGCGGGTCGGCATCAAAAATACCGGAATCGCGCCGCACCTGATGATGGAGTGCAAGATCGATTTATGGCAGTTGCGATCCACCACCACGATGTCGCCCGGCGCCACAGTCGAATGCCAAACCATCTTGTTCGATGTGGATGTGCCATTGGTCACGAAATAGCAATGGTCGGCATTGAAGATGCGCGCCGCATTGCGTTCGGAAGCGGCGACCGGCCCGGTGTGGTCCAGCAACTGGCCCAGTTCTTCGACCGCATTGCAAACGTCGGCGCGCAACATGTTTTCACCGAAAAACTGGTGGAACATCTGGCCAATCGGCGACTTTAAAAACGCCACGCCGCCGGAATGGCCAGGGCAATGCCATGAATAAGAACCATCTTCGGCGTAGTCAAGCAAGGCGCGGAAGAAGGGCGGCGACAAGCCGTCGAGGTAAGACTTGGCTTCGCGGATGATGTGGCGCGCCACGAATTCGGGCGTGTCTTCAAACATGTGGATGAAGCCATGCAACTCGCGCAAGATATCGTTGGGGATGTGGCGCGAAGTGCGGGTTTCGCCGTACAGATAGATCGGGATATCGGCGTTCTTGTAGCGGATTTCTTCGACAAAGGCGCGCAGGGACTTGAGGGCGTAATCGGTTTCTTCCAGCGAGCCGGCGCCGAACTCTTCATCGTCAATCGACAGGATGAAAGCAGAGGCGCGCGATTGCTGCTGGGCAAATTGCGACAGGTCGCCGTAGCTGGTCACGCCCAGCACTTCCATGCCTTCTTTTTCCA
>JAZKIX010000116.1:0-2635 GCA_040384645.1 Pseudomonadota bacterium
TTGCGTCAAGACCATTCAAAAAAGGCAACGCATCATACCAGTATTTACATTTTGTAACAGGTTTGAATGCGGATGGCGGGGCGGAGGACAGAATTTGCCAAGCGTATTGGTGGCGGGAACTAGTCGTTTGATTACATTTTTGAAAAAACAAATCTCATCTGAAATTGTATTAATCGGCCGAAATCAAACTGCAATTCGTCCCAATAGGTCAATAAACTAAAAGACTTAGCTGCCAGTTACAAATTGGCAAACTCCGCATTCGCCCGCACAACAGCCCGCGCAGTAAAACCGGCGTCGGCAATAAACGGCGGGCGCTGTAGCGCTCCAGCAGGTATTCGACAATCGCGCTCCCGATTTAGCAATGATCTGCGCGCCATCTTGGGCCAACGGAGCTTTGTCGGCGCGCCGCTGGTAGTGCAATGCTTCAATCATCCCAGCGGCGATGCGCCTTGGCATTACCATGCCTGTCGCCAAGCAAATTTAAAGAACTAGCGCCCAAGCGCAAGATGCAGTAACGTGAATTCTTAGGACGCAATTGCAAGTCGCGTCCGGTACTTTTCGGAGGCCGCATGAATGCACCGCTCACTCCCACCCAAGCGCTGGCGCCAGAGCCATCCGCAGCCAGTTCGCCCATATCGCTCGACGACAAATACACGCAAGAACGCGGCCGCGTCTTTATTACCGGCACGCAAGCACTGATCCGCTTGCCGATGTTGCAGCGCCAGCGCGATCTGGCCGCCGGTTTGAATACGGCCGGTTTCATCAGCGGCTATCGCGGTTCGCCCTTGGGCAGCGTCGACCTGACAGCGATGAAAGCGAAGAAACATCTCGACGCCCACCAAATCAAATTCCACCCCGGCGTCAATGAAGACCTGGCCGCCACCTCGGTCTGGGGCACACAGCAAGTCAATCTATTCCCCGGTGCAACAGTCGATGGCGTGTTTGCCATGTGGTACGGCAAAGGCCCCGGCGTGGACCGTTGCGGCGATGTCTTCAAGCACGCCAATATGGCCGGCAGCGCGCAATACGGCGGCGTGCTGGTGCTGGCAGGCGACGATCATGCCGCCAAATCATCGACCACCGCGCACCAGAGCGAACACATACTGAAAGCCTGCGGCATCCCGGTCTTGTACCCGTCGTCGGTGCAGGAATATCTCGATTACGGCTTGCACGCCTGGGCCATGAGCCGCTATGCCGGGCTGTGGGTGGCGATGAAATGCGTCACCGATATTGTCGAATCGGGCGCCTCGGTCACGCTCGATCCCGAGCGCGTCAAGATCATCACGCCGGACGATCTGGAATTGCCGTCCGATGGCTTGAATATCCGCTGGCCCGACGCCGTGCTGGCGCAAGAAGTGCGCATGAACAGCTTCAAGTGGTACGCAGCGCTAGCCTATGCGCGCGCCAACAAACTCAATCAAATCATCTGGGACAATCCCGACCCGACCAAGCCGGCGCGCTTCGGCATCATTACCGCCGGCAAATCGTATCTCGATACGCGGCAAGCCTTGGCCGATCTGGGCATCGATGAAAACGCTGCCCACGAGATCGGCATCCGGCTCTATAAAGTCGGCATGACCTGGCCGCTGGAAGCCGATGGCGCGCGCGCTTTTGCCAAGGGATTGGAAGAAATCCTGGTGGTGGAAGAAAAGCGCCAGATGTTGGAATACCAGCTCAAGGAAGAGTTGTACAACTTAAAAGACGACGAGCGCCCGCGCGTGGTCGGCAAGTTCGACGACACCGGCGAATGGAGCAACGCCCATCGCAGCGGCCATGGCGAATGGCTGTTGCCGGCCACCTACGAACTCAATCCGGCGCAGATTGCACGCGCCATCGCCACGCGCATTTCACGCTACTTCGCCGGCCATCCCATCGAGCAGCGCGTCAAGGAACGCATTGCCTATCTGGAAGCGAAAGAAGCAGTGATGCAATCCATCGGCAGCGCGCCCGATCCGGCACGCGACCGGGTGCCGCATTTCTGTTCCGGTTGTCCGCACAACACCTCGACCAAAGTGCCCGAAGGCAGCCGCGCGCTGGCCGGCATCGGCTGCCACTACATGGCGCTGTGGATGGACCGCGAAACCGCCACCTTCACCCATATGGGCGCGGAAGGCGCAAGCTGGATCGGCCACGCGCCCTTCACCAGCGAGCAACATGTATTCGCCAATCTGGGTGATGGCACTTATTACCATTCCGGCATCCTGGCGATCCGCGCGGCGGTGGCGGCGCGCGTCAATCTCACTTACAAGATCCTGTACAACGACGCGGTCGCCATGACCGGCGGCCAGCACGTAGACGGCCCGCTCGACCCCGGCATGATTTCGCGTCAGATTGCCGCCGAGGGCGTCACGCCCATTATCGTAGTCACCGACGAGCCGGATAAATATCCACCCGATTACCCTTGGGCCGCCGGCGTCACGGTGCGCCACCGCAATGACCTGGATAAGGTGCAACGCACCCTGCGCGAAGTCAAGGGCGTCTCGGCCATGATCTACGACCAGACTTGCGCCGCAGAAAAACGGCGCCGGCGCAAACACGGCGACCTGCCGGAATCTAGCAAACGCGTCGTCATCAACGAAGCCGTGTGCGAAGGCTGCGGCGACTGCAGCGTGCAATCGAATTGCCTGTCGGTCGA
>JAZKIX010000117.1:0-11629 GCA_040384645.1 Pseudomonadota bacterium
CACGCCCTCGCCGACAGGCTCGTCCTTCTGACAGCCCAGCAGCGCCCAGTCGGGATTGGCTTCTGCTGTCTTGCCGTGGCCGGTGACGAAGATCGCGCCCTGGCTCCAGTCGCGGTGAGTCAAGGGAATGCCGATGGAAGCTGGCGCCGCCAAGCCGCTGCTGATGCCATTGACTACCTCAACCGTGATGCCGACGGCTTGCAAATGCTCCCGCTCTTCGCCGCCGCGGCCGAAAATAAAGGGGTCGCCGCCCTTCAGCCGCACCACACATTGACCGGCTTGCGCTTCAGCGATCATCAGGCGCTCGATAAATTCTTGCGGGGTTGACTGACAACCGCCACGTTTGCCGACATTGACGATGCGTGCGCTCGATTTTGCATGTTCCAGCACCGCAGGATTGACCAGGTCGTCAATCAAGACCACATCGGCACGCGCAATCGCCTTGACTGCTTTCAGCGTCAACAGATCAGGATCGCCAGGACCGGCGCCGACCAGAAACACAGTGCCAAAAGCAGCGGATTGCGCGGATGTCGGCTTACCTGTCTTGTGCATCGATTTATGCTTTGCTTTGTTCATCGGACTGGAATGGTTTTTCATGAGAATTCTGCCTTGCATGTAATTGACCAGATACAAGCAAACATTGTTCCACCTGTTCCAAAATGGGGACAGGAATCGGCACTTCTCCCCGTAACGCCGCCTGTATCCACGCTGCCGTCGTTGCGGCATCGCGGTTGGCCGGCAAAGGAGGCATTTCATCTACAAAACCTTGCTTTTGCACTATTAAAGTGCGCCCCCCACCATGAAACCAGTCGATTTGCTGCGCTCTTTTCGCGTTTGCCACCGTTTCGCCTTCTGTACCGCGCATTAGGAAAGCATCGCCGCGCTCTATTGGTGCAGCGGTGGTGAAATAGGTGCCCAACATTTCCAGATATTCGGGGTGGGTGTACGACACCAGACGCAAGGCCGGGCCTGAAAACGGCTGCATGATCTTGACCAAGGTGTGAGTCGAGCTGCGCACGCCCAAAATCCGCCGCATTGCCAGCAAACGCGCCATTTGCGGTGCAATCACGTCAATCGGCATAAAACTGGGTTGGCAGCGCGCCAGATCGTCCTGGGATTGCGTCACGCTGGTGGCAAAGGACAAGCCCATTTCAAGGAAAATTTCCGCAGTCGTCACGCGCCCTGGATCGTTAGTCACGCCATGCACCAGTACCGGCGCTCCGGCGCGCGCCAGCAGGAGCGCTAGCAACGGCGTCAGATTGGGCATATGGCGCGAGCCGTTATAGCTGGGGATCACAATCGGTGCATACACGCTGTCGGCCGGTGCGCGTAGCGGTGGGAACGAAGCTTCGGCCGCATCGAGAAATCCGGCGATTTCCGCCACCGACTCGCCCTTGATCCGCATCGCCAGCAAAATCCCCCCCAATTCCAGGTCGGACACGCGGCCATCCAGCATTGCGGCGTATAAATCGTGGGCATCGGCCCGCGACAAGCTGCGCGCGCCATCCTTGCCGCGCCCGATTTCCTTGATGAAACGGGCAGCGGCAAAAGCTTCTTTGTTGGTTGAAATGTTCATGCGCGAAGCTTACTACGAATGGCGTTATTACGATCCATACCGTATTTTTTCGGCAAATGATGTGTTTTACAGATAAAAAATACTGCCACCAGTATTAAATAACACCCAATGAATAGCTGCGGGATAGCATATGTTTCGGCATATACTCCCCAAGAAATTCATTTCTCCAAATAGCCTGCCAATATCGCCAATCCGCTATTTGACTACATTGATGCGAGAACTCACCCGCGTGGTTCCGCTACGGTCGCTATAAAAACTATTGTCGAATGCGCATGACAAGGCAACTTTATTGCTACCCGTCGTCAAAGAGACGCTGGCGGCCCAATCGGGCGAAGTCACCGTGCCATTACCTTGTGCCAAATTGAGCGTATTGGTCCAGGTCATCGATGACAACGTCGCAGGAGCTGAGAAATTGGGCGATTTCCAAGCCGTCCCAGCCAATGCCAACGGCGTGGTGCTAGCGGTGTATTGCCCGTCGACCCCAATAGCAGGCGTGGCGGAATAACACAGTGCGGGAGCGGCCGCAGGCATCGGTTGATTTAATTGCTGCGACAACAACCATGGCAACAAATTCTGAATGCCGAACGCTGCCTTCCATGTGTTGGCGTCATGCCCGCTGCCCTGGAACAGGGTGGAAATAATATTTGCTCCAACATAGGACAAATCGTTATAGACCGCCTCGTTAGAGCACATGCCATCTCCTACGCCACACATATTCCACATCGGCACATGTTTAATCGATTTCATGACTTCGACGCCACGGCTATAGCCTGACATGTGAATCGCCGCAGCATACCGGTCCGGGTGCAAAATCAATTGATCCATTACGCCAAAACCGCCATCCGACAGGCCTGTTATATAAATCCGGTTCGGGTCGATATTGTGGCCTGCCTTGATTTGGTCGATCATGATGGACAAAAACCGATCCATATTCGGATTTCCCCAACTGGCGTAATAGCCGTCGGTGCAGCACTGCGGGATAGCCAAAAACACAGGATAGTTACTGCGGTTAAAACCGTTCACCAAGGTAACAGGGCCGTGCTCGAATGCGGCCCACATGTTCTTACCGTTATTTCCGCCCCAAGTCCCGCGCTCGCCATTGCCATGCATGAAGATAATGAGCGGATAAGCGGTCCCGCTGTTGTAATTATCGGGCGTCCAAAGGTTATATGGCATGTTCGTGTCAAGCGGAACGCCGTCGGCTGCCCAGCTAGTCTGGCAGTCGAAGGTGCCGGTCCAGACTTCTTTTTCCGTGCCGATGCATTTTAGTTGCGGACCGCTATAGTGCGCCGCAAAACGCGGAAAATTCGTCAGGTTATTGACGGGATCGATGAATACCACCGGCTTATTTGACAATGTCGGCGCCACCGGCGTAGTACCGTTATTGACAATCGCGTTGGTCGTGACGGACAGCGCGGTGCTGCGTGCCGACCAGTTGCCGGCCGCATCACGGGCGCGCACACTGAAACTGTATGCGGTATTGGCGCTCAGGCTATTGATCGTCAAACTCAAGCCACTGGTGGTCTGGCCGGTCGAAATGCCGTCGCGGAATACCTCGTACAAGGTCACCGCAACATTATCGGTCGAGGCGCTCCATTTCAAACTGACACTAGCCGAGGTCTTGCCAGTCGATTGCAGTCCACTTGGCACGCTCGGTGCCGATACGTCATTCAAAGTAAAAGTTGCAGTGGCTGTTTTCGCTGCATTCGCCAATACGGTGCAAGAGGTGGAAGTCCCGCTGCAAGCGCCGCCCCAACCCGAAAAACTCGATCCGCTTTGCGCTGTCGCTAATAGGCTGATCGAGGTATTGCCCGCATAAAGATGGTTGCAAGTCGTGCCGCAATTGATGCCGCCGAGATTGGTCGAGGTCACGGTTCCGCCTCCGCTGCCGGCCTTGCTGACACTGATCAAATAATTGACCATATTGGTTGGTGCATTATCGCCAAGCAGCAAGGCAATCAGGGGCGCGAGCCATTTAGGACTCGACGGGTTCGGCGCTGCGACCGACGTTTCCGCCGCAAATACCGAGGCTAGCGGGCTGCCAAGCATGAGACCCAATACAAGCGATAACATAATTCGACGGACGAATGAAATACTTGCTGGCATGGCGTTCACACTTTCATGTTGACTATTTTTCGCACGAGGAAGCAACAAGAATATGGTTGCCGATGACGCTCACGCCACCACTATGCTCAGACAAGCGCCCCGATGTGCTCGCGAGCTTAGGACAAGCGTTACCTCGGCGCAAGAGCGGAACGGCGCCAAACCGCATGATTCAGAAATTATTCAGAAAATCCTAGGCGCCTTCCACATATCACTGCAACAACGGAAGCTGCAGCAGTCGGCCAAGATAATTTTGCGTAAGTCCTCGCTATGAAAGTGAGTAGCGACCCTAGGCAGCGCGATGGGTTTGCGCACATATACAGAGCATGCGGATGACCGCACCGGCGAGGTCGCCGATGCGGAGACTTCAATCATGCCCACACGATGTTTTCAAGATTAAAAACAAAAGGCGTCGAGTTGGCACCAGGGCCACCGCCGGTCATGACGATGTCTGCGCTGGTGATGCCCAGCAAGGACAACTCAGTATTCACATCGGAGATAATGGCCGAATCCATCACCTGGCCTGCTTCTACTTTCGAAACCACACCGATCCACAGCGTCGGCTTGAATTCAAACACGGCCCGCTGCTGCGGTACAACCGAGGTTTTAATCGCCAACAGACGACCGTCTTTAAAGATGCTGGCATTGATTGCACCCATGGATAAATTGTTGCGTATATGCACTTCTTTCGGGCTAGTGGCTTGACCAAGATAGGACAAGGTGTCGCTTGATCCTGTCAACGATACATGGAACATCTGGCCATTTTGTGCTGCCAACTGCGGCGTGTAATTGCCAAAACTATCGTTCGTCGCGACAGTCATTGCCATCGGATAAGTAAAAGGATGGTTGCTGCCTTGGCCGCAGTATTTGATCACGGTCCAGGCCACCGCCGGCTCATCGATATCGGTGGCGAGGTTTTTTTGGAAAATAACGATTTGCGAGTTATTTACATCATTCGACCTGTTGATGAAATTGAGTTTGACCTCCGATTGGTCTCTACTCAGTTCATGTACCAGTTCGTTGTTTTGGAAAGTGGCAATTTCCGAATGACCCGTATCGTTTGAATCGTTGATGAAATTGGATTTGACATCCAATGGGGCTTGCCCCGGTTCCTGTACCAGTTTGCTTTTTTGGAAAGTGACTACTTCCGAGTTATCCCTATCGTTTGAATCGTTGACGAATGTGAGTTTGACGTCCAATTTGGTTTCTCCCAGTTGAAGAATTACGAAGTCTCGATTTGCCGTTTTTCTCGAATACGTTTGGCACCAAATTAGCCGGCGCAATGCCAATAATTTCGAAGAAAAATATTACCATAATGAAATGGCTTTTTAGCAAATTAGCTTCGTAAAAATTTGTCTTCAAGCAAGAGGCGCGGGTGCATCAAATCAAACCAATTCAACTTACTTCTTATTCGCTCCTGCCATCAAAATCATTTGCTTCAATTCCGGCACGCAAGAACCGCAACTGGTGCCGCATTTCAGCGTGGCTTGCAGTGAGGCCAGCACCGCTTCCGGTGGGCCGGACAGCGTGCCGAGTGTGGTATTGATTTGCGATTCGGCCACATTCAGGCAATTGCAGACAATCCGTCCGCGTGGCTTGAATCCTTCCGGCGCTTTGGTACTGGGCTTGAGCAACATGCGCCCCAAGGCAGCCACCGGCAATTCGCCTTCCAGGTACTCCCTGAGCCAGTGTTCAGCTGTCATATCGCCGGCCAATGAGACGGCGGCCAACTTGCCGTCTTGCACCCTGATATGGCGCGCATTGCCGCGCTTGGTATCGTCGTAGCGCAACACGCTGATACCTTCGATGCCGAAGCGGATTTCAATCTCTTTGATCAAGTCGGCTGCGGCTGGATAATCGTCGGCGGCGCGGAACAGGACGCCGACTTTTTCACGCCCGAACAAGGTACAGGCGGCATAGGCGAAGCGTCGCATATATGGCCGCAGCGCCGCTTGCAAGACCAGCGCTCGCGCCGGATCGACCCAGCCGAAGACCACGAACCGCCAGGGCAATTCGGCCTTCAAGATCTTCACCGCTGCGTGTTTCAATTCCGGCTGTTTGGAACTTGGATCGAAGGTCGGCAAAGTCATCGCATTAACGCCGTAACTAGCACCGCCATCGCGTCCACGACCGGAGACATATTCCTCGCCCCAGTGCATGGCAATGAAAGCCTGACTGGCGCGCATATCGTCGCCAGCGACCGCCGGCAAAATTTGCGAGCCGCGTTTGCTGGTGACATGCACCAGGTCGCCGGCTTGAATTGCGCGCCGCTCCATATCGCTACGCGACATGACCACCGATGGCTCGGCAGCGTGCGCAAACAGCTGCGCCACGGTACCGGTGCGGCTCATGCCATGCCATTGATCGCGCAGACGGCCGGTGTTCAGATGGAAAGGGAAACGGGCATCGACCGGCTCGGCCACCGGCTTGTAAGGCGTGTTGACAAATTTGGCGCGACCGCTGGCGGTGGGGAAAATGCCGTCTTCATACAAACGCGCTTTGCCGCTGCTGGCACCTTCCGGGTAGGGCCACTGCTGCGGCCCCTGTTCTTCCAATATTTTGAATGACAGGCCGGTGATATCGAGGTCGCGGCCACGGGTCGATTCGCGATGTTCGTTCCAGATGTCTTCGGTGCTGGCAAACGGAAACAGGCTGCGCGTTTTGTCCAGTAAAGGTTCAAGCTTGCGGGCAAAATCGTTGACGATTTCCCAGTCGTGGCGGGTTTCGCCGGGTTTCGGCAAGACTGATTTAAAGCGCGTGATGCGGCGTTCTGAATTGGTGACCGTGCCTTCTTTTTCAGCCCAGGTGGTGGCTGGCAACAAGACGTCGGCATAGGCTGCAGTCGCGGTGGTTTTATAGGCTTCTTGCACGATCACCAGCTCGGCTTTTTCCAAGGCTTCGCGGATCAGTTTTTGCTCTGGCATCGATTGCGCCGGGTTGGTGCAGGCTATCCATATAATTTTGATTTCGCCAGTGCGCACCGCCTCGAACATTTCGACCGCGGTCTTGCCGGGGGTGGCCGGCACGTCGTCGATACCCCACAGTTTTGCTACTTCGGCCCTATGTTCCGGGTTGGCCAAATCGCGGTGCGCCGACAAAAGATTGGCCATGCCGCCCACTTCGCGCCCGCCCATTGCATTGGGCTGACCGGTCAGGGAAAACGGCCCGGCGCCAACTTTACCGATCTGATGGGTGGCCAGATGCAGGTTAATTAACGCAGCGTTTTTATCAGTGCCGTGCGCGGATTGATTCAAGCCCTGGCAATACATGGACAGTGTGGCCTTCGACTGGCCAAACCAGCGCGCTGCAGTGACCAGATCGGCCTCGGCAATGCCGCACAGATCGGCCACGTATTTAGGCGTGTATTCGCGCACGGTTTGCTTAAGCGCGGCAAAACCTTCGGTATGGGCTTCGATGTACGCGCTGTCGATCAAGTCTTCCCACAGGCAGATATGCAACATGCCATTGAACAGCGCGACGTCGGTGCCAGGCAAGATCGGCAAGAACAGATCCGCCTCGCGCGCAGTGTCGGTGCGGCGCGGATCGGCCACGATAATTTTCAGGTGAGGATTTTTCTTGCGGGCATCGTCGATGCGGCGATACAGGATCGGATGCGCGTAGGCGGTGTTGGAGCCGACAATAAAAATCACGCTGGCATGATCAATATCGTCGTAACACGCCGGCGGTGCATCGGCGCCCAGCGTCTGCTTGTAACCGGCCACTGCGCTCGACATGCACAGGCGCGAATTGGTGTCGACGTTATTGGTGCCGATCAAACCTTTGGCCAACTTATTAAAGACGTAATAATCTTCCGTCAGCAATTGGCCGGACAGATAGAACGCCACACTATCGGGGCCATGCCGGCGGATGGTATCGGCGAATTTCTCCGCCATGAAATCGAGCGTATCGTCCCACGAGGCACGTGCCAGGTGGTCGCCACGTTTAGTACGCATTGCTGGAAATAGCGCCCGCACTTGCTGCTGCAGCAGCGGCGCCGCGCTCAGATGCAGGGTGCTGCCCTTGGTGCAAAGTCGGCCGAAATTGGCAGGATGATCTGGGTCGCCGCGCACGCCGGTGACTTTGACGCCATCGGATTCGATAATTACACCGCAACCGACGCCGCAATAACAGCAGGTGGCGCGGGTTTCATTGGCAGCCAGCAGATGCGCTTGAATGGCGTTGCTAGCTGGCGGTTCGATCACGGCACTCATGACACATCTGGCGCGAGAGCCAGGGTAGCTACTTCATGGGCATCGAGATAGACCTGGCCGTCTTCCAGTTTCACGCTAAATTTCAGGGCGCAGCCGACATCGGGCGAAACGGCGCAACCGGTTTGCAATTCAATCTGCCAGTTGTGCAGCGGACAAGCAACTTTTTCGCCAAACACGATGCCCTGCGACAGCGGCCCGCCCTTGTGCGGGCATTTGTCGAGCAAGGCAAACACCTTGTCGTCGCCATTGCGAAAAATCGCAACCGGCACGCCGACCGCCCGTTGCACCACGCGCGCGCCGAGCACGGGAATATCGTTGAGCTGGCAAACTGCTTTCCATTGTTGGGACATGGGATTTCCTTTTTGAGATTTGTCGGTTGCTGGCGGGATGTGCTGCAATGCCATGAAGTAAGCCGTATTTTATCGCGCCATGACAAAATAACGCTCCGACCCTATCCGCATGGCACAAAGCCAGGCTCCATGCGCCATTTAATACTGGGTGCAGTATTAAATTTGATGCAATCAAAACGAGCGGATAAGGGTTGTTTTTTGCATATACCCCCCTATTTTTACGTAAATATTGCCGTACCCCGTCATTACAACCGATCCAGATAGAAAAAGCCGCTGGGATCAATCGACCCGAGCGGCTTTCTATGATGCTGGGCAACTAAGCCCTAAGCACTTTTTATTCCAGTCACAATTTAATGCGTTTGCCCCACCTGCGGCGATTCGGTATTGGCGATCCATTCCCACCATTCGTGCTGGCCGTCGTCCTTTTGTTCTTGGGTGCGATAGATGCTCCAGGTCACTAAATAATCAGGGTTTTCGATATCGACGCCGGACGGCGCGTGCCGGTAATGACCAGGCGGCGCCTTGAACCACGCATCCAAGTTAGGCGGCACGATAAAGACCGCCTGTTCGATGCTGGCATCGGTGTGGCGCAATTGCACCGAGATGCCGAGTTCGTAATCAACCTGCGTAACAGTGCCGGCATATTGCGATTGCTTTAGCAACTCGCCGTCCTTGTCGAAATAAGACAGGCCGATGACGCAGGTTTTTGTGAGTAAGTCTTCGAGCTGCATGGGGTAATGTATTTATCCACGAAAGGCACAAAAAACACGAAATAAAATCACTCTCGCTTTTTTCGTGCCTTTCGTGTCTTTCGTGGACAAAATTGGCTTTTTAACGGAATACAGGGAAATTTTTACTTCGATCAATGCCGCAGCGGTGCCACACCCACTTGCGGCATATTTGCCAAGCCGATATCACGCGCATGATCTTCAAAGCCCTTGTTCTTCCAAAAGAAAGCGCCGGGCATGGTGGTCGGAATCACCAGCACGTAAAACAGGGCGCGGCTGATGACGCTGGTGGTCAGCAGGGTTGCGCCGACGATCGCCCAGCCGATCAGATTGATCACGCCCACATCGATACCGGCGGACATCGCCGTCAACAGGGCGCAAGCCAGCAGCAAATTCACGCCCAGCAGTACATTGCGCAACTGGAAAGTCTTACCGAAAGTTGTGCTCTGGATGTAGTACGAAGCGCCGCCTTCGTGCTCGGCACGGCCCATGTCGCGGGCATGCGCCAAGTGGCCAACCGCTTCAATTACCAAACCAAGCGTCAGCACAATGGCGCACAAGGTGACAACCATTTGCACGCTCTCACCCGAAAAAGCCAGGGTAGGAATCACCACGGCGCCGGCCACCAGCGCACCCAGCGACAGCATATTGCCAAAGAAGGCGGTGCCGACTTGCCAATGGTTCCAGAACGGACGGGCCTTGATGCGGTAGCAACGGTTCATGTAATACAGGCCGACCAGGCTAGCCGGAATCGCCAGGTAGCCGAACACGGTGGCGGCACGATTGGCGCTGGCGAGGCTGATCAGGCTGGTGATATCGCTGCCAAACAGGCTGCTGAACATGGCTTGCACCAGACTATTGGCGGGCAGGCTGAACAAGATATTCATGCCTAGGCCGGCCATGAAAATTGCAATGCCCAGACCTTCACGCGATACTGGGGAATGGCGCAAATTGTTGAAGCCACGGTAGAAACGATGCGGTTTGCCCAAGTGCATGGTGGACATAAATAGGCCGAACGCGACCATCAAGAAGCACAGCAAGACCAGCGGTGCATACAGCGCCGATTGGCTAAAGCTGACAAACGATGCAATGCCCGCTTGCGCGGCCAAGAACGGCAAGGCAAATGCGCCCGCGGCAGCTTGTGCGCTCAGGGTGAATAGCACCAGCGGATTTTCTTTGGAGCTGAGACGCGCCATATTCCAATGTTTGGTCTGACCTCTTTTCTGGTCAATCGCCGGGCGATAGCGACCGTCTTCATTCTTGTGATATTTCAGCGGCATCGAATCGGTGCGCTTCATTTCATCCGGCAAACGCTTGATTTGCTGGAAGCGGATATTGGGCTGGGTGATTTCCGGTGACGGGAAACCCGGAATCTCGACCCGAGCCTGTTCGCGATTGCCGGGGATGTTTTCGATCACACCAAAGTCGAGCGCATTGCCGACGCAAGCCGAGACGCAAGCGGGCTTCAAGCCGACTTCAAGACGGTCGACGCACATATTGCATTTGGATACCTGGCCTTTGACCGGATCCAGTTGCGGCGCATTGTAGGGGCAAACCCAGGTGCAATAACCGCAGCCGAAACAGGTTTCAGGATCTTGCAATACCGCGCCGTATTCGACGTGCTTGGTGTAGGCGCGAGTTGGGCAACCTTTCAGGCACACCGGGTCGTCGCAGTGATTACAGGCCATTGAAATATTCATGCGCTTGTAATCGGGGAAGCTGCCACCCTCGACATAGCCAACCGAACGGAAAGCCAGATGCGGCGGGTTGTCGTTCTTTTCGCTGCAAGCCGCTTCGCAGGCATGGCAACCGATGCAGTTGTCGGCGGTGAAGAAAAAGCCATGCTGCTTATTGCGGTTGGGGTTGCTGCCGACCGCCGGATTTTCATTGATGAACATTGAGCGGCCAACCGGCAGCTTGTTTTCGGTCAATTGGATCAAGTCGATTTTTTTGCCATAGCGATTGGCATCCAGCATCACCTTGTCGTTCAAGAAGGCGTAAGGCTGTTCTTCGGTACGGATTTCCCAGATCGAACTGACGGTGCCGTCGGTGCCTTGCTTTGCGCCTGGCATCTGTGCCATGGCTTTGGTGCCGTCGCCGTTGGCGGTGCTCGGCGCGGTGACGGACTTGGGCCGGCTAAATTGTTTTTCTTCGGTGATCATTTTTTATCCTGGTCAATTAAAACGCACGGCGCTCAAGATTCAGGCGGGCGGCTTCTTGTTGATCGATATGTTCTACCCGCACCGCGTTTTGTTTGAACGCAGGCTGGCGCGAATGCGGGTCGAGCAAGCCCAGCGTCAAGCGATTGACGCAATCGTGAAAATGGAAAGGGATAAACACCATATCGCGACCGACCCGGTGCGTCAGTTGCACCATCACCACGGCATCACCACGCCGGCTGACCAGACGCACATAACTCTGGTGCTGGACACCTAATTCTTCGGCGGCGTCGGGATTCATTTCCATATACGGCGTCGGGCTGAATTTATTGCAATTGCCGATCTTGCCGGTACGGGTGCGGGTGTGGAAATGCTCGACCACGCGGCCGGAATTAAGCCAGAACGGATATTCTGGATCGGGACATTCGTTGTTATTGACGAAGCGCACCGGGATCAGGTTGGCGCGCCCATCGGGGGTCTGGAATACGCCGTTGGTGTACAG
>JAZKIX010000118.1:0-5086 GCA_040384645.1 Pseudomonadota bacterium
AAAGCTTCAATGTCAATGCCTGCGTGGCCGGTAATGCGCCAAGCGGCAGTGGTTTCCGCCACTTCATCATAGGCATGACGCAGCCGATAGGCAGCACCGGTTTGATCTGGGGACTGCAGGGAATTGTCGGCGGCGAAAACCGTTTTGCTGTCAGCCAAAGCAGCAAGGTAGTGGCTTCCCTGAGCTACGGCTTTTAATTGACGGGCGGCCTCGGCGACATGCCCGGGCCGCCTTTCTTTTTTATCGTGCGGCATGCAATACAGCGCGTGCACAGTAGCAGGAAAAACAGCGATGCACTTACATCGCGCAGACGTGACGAAGTGGTGCGCAAAGAGCCGGATAAATCACGAAATAGGTGCCGCTTGCTGCGCAAATTAATGACTATGGACGCTTTTTGATTGGCACTGTTTTTGCTCTTCAAACCGTGCAGGAAGAGCGAGTTGCAATTGATGTTTATTGCAAGTCGTCTTACTTAGGAAAACTAGGGTTCCGATCATTTGCACAGGTGTAAATGATGTCTGGTCCGAGAGTATTCCGGCCTCGATGGTGAGGCTCCACGGAGGGATAAAAGCCCGGGAGAACAATTGCAGCACCGTTCTCCTTGCGCCCACTTATTCCAACAGGAGTTTTGCCATGCCTTTCTCTATCCGTACGCAATCCCCCGCAACATTCAAGCATGACATCTATCGTTCGCTGGTCCGCGTTGCTGTCGGTGCCGTGCTGTCGATTGCCGCAACCACATCCTTCGCTGCAACCAAGATCAATGTCGCTACGGTTGTATGGATAGGCTACGGTCCTTTCTATGTTGCAGAATCACTCGATCTTTATAAAAAATACGGCCTGAACGTCAAGCTGAAAGTCTTCAGCGATCCAGCCCTGATTCCTTCGGCGCTGGCCAGCGGAGCAGTGCAGGGTGCGATGGAAACCTATGATCAGGTAGTCGGTCAGGTTGCCAAGGGCATTTCGCAAAAAGTCGTGATGCCTATCGATTATTCAAACGGTGGCGATGCGATTGTCGCGACTAAAAACATCAGCAAGGTCAGCGACTTCAAGGGCAAGAAAATCGGCTTCAATCCCTTGTCGCCATCCGACTTCCTGTTGTCATATGCATTGAAGAGCAATGGTCTTTCCGAGAAGGATATTACCCCTGTCAACATGACGCCAGAATCGGTACCGGCCGCGATGGCGTCCGGTCAAATGCCGATAGGTGTGACGTATGAACCCAGCGTTTCGCAAATCCTCAGCCAGGGCGGCGGCGCTAAATATCATGTCGTCTATTCGTCAAAAGATGCGCCTGGTCTGATTGCCGACGTGCTGGTGTTCGACGACAAGTACATCAAGGCCAATCCGAAAGAAATCACAGGCGTGATCAAGGCTTATCTCGACGGCATGGCGTACATGAAAGCCAAGCCGGATGAGGCAGCCAAGATCATCGGCAAGTTCATGGGTATATCGGCAAAGGAAGTGAAGGAACAACTGTCCGGCGTCTATAACATTCCATTGGCGGAAATGCCGAAAGCATTCTTGCCGGGCAAGGAAACCACCTCGTATTACGCCAGCGGCGACATCATCGCGACTATCCTGAAAAACAAGGGCCAGATCACGAAGATTCCTGCGACTGAAGCAACCATGGACGCGCAGTTCGTCAAGGCGCTGCAGCCGAAATAACGTGCAAGCCCGGACGGCGTATAGTTGAAATGACGTCGTCCGGATTGCTCTGATGAGGAGGGTACGATGATTGCTCGCTATTTCCGCTATCAGGATGGAGTCGCGCCTAACGTTGCTGCGTTGAGTGCGGTGTTGCTTGGATATCCACTAGGTATTTTTCTGCTGATTCAGCCGTGGTGGACAGGCAAGGCCATCGGCTTTGTGCTGGTCACGCTCACACTGATCTGGTCGGCATATTTCATCCATGAATTTGCGCATCAGGCGATTTTCAAGACAGCGACGGCCAATGCACGCTGGGGAACGCTGATGTCGTGGATCAACGGCAGTTGCTATGCAAAATTCGATGCCTTGCGTCGCAAGCACATGCGTCATCATGTCGAGCGCGCCGACGTCATCACGTTTGATGTACAGGCATTTTTACGCGTCCATCCACTATTGCGCAAAACGATTGTGACGCTGGAATGGTTGTATATCCCGGCAGTCGAATTTCTGATGCACGGCGTGGTCATGGCGCTGCCCTTCGTCAATCCGCTCAAGGCGCATGTGTCGCGTACGCGCATTGCTGCCATCTTTGTATTGCGCACCGCTGCATTCGCTGTGCTGGGCTGGTTTTCTCCATCCGCGCTGGTTCTGTATGGGATGGCGTATCTGGTGTTCGTCACGGTGCTGCGGTTTGCCGATTGCTTTCAGCATACCTACGATGCGTATCCGATTCTGGACGATGCACCCATACCTGCGGACAAGGTGCGCGACAGGGCGTACGAGCAGGGCAATACCTACAGCAATATTGTTGGTATCGATAACCGCTACCTGAATATGCTGTGGCTCAATTTCGGCTTTCATAATGCGCATCATGAACGGCCTGCGATGCCCTGGCATCAGCTACCGGCATTCCACAGAAAGCTGTTTGGCGAGGCGCATGGGCAAGTCATTCCGGTGCGGCATCTGTTGAAGAGCTTCCACGTCAATCGCGTCAAGCGTGTAATGGCATCTGATTACGGCGAGGTATTGCCGGCGGACGCCAACGGACGTGCCGATGGATTTCTGGGCGCGGTCGGCGTCTCGTTTCTGACCTCGGTCTGATTGTGACGGCGCTGCGATGGCTTGCATGCGTTGCTGGCGTGATGCACCAACTTTTAATTTATCCATGCTGAATAGTGATCCTGGCGTTTTCATTTCATGAGCATAGAACAAAGCGCTTCTGCCGGCATGGCTACACAGCATGCCCCTGTGGAAAACAGGATGGCACTCTTCTCGCTGTTGGCGAGCGGCGTCGTGTGGGGATTGGCGTGGTGGCCGCTTAAATTTTTTGCTGGTGCCGGATTGTCCGGTCATGCGATCGGCTTGACTGCGTATTCGCTGGTTGGACTGCTTGCCCTGCCTTTCATCTGGCGCGAGCGTGCGTATTGGCGTAGCGAACTGCGCTATCTGCTATTGATAGGATTATTTTTCGGTTGCGCCAATATGGCGTTTACCGCTGCCCTGACTATGGGTTCGGTGGTACGCGCGATGCTGTTGTTTTATCTGCTGCCTGTATGGGGCACGATAGGTGGCGTGCTGTTCCTGAAAGAGTCGGTCGGGCCGCGTCGGCTGCTGGCTGTTGCCTTGTCGCTGGGTGGCGTGTTTGTCATCATGGGCAATGCAGAAGTGTTTCGCCAGCCGCTGTCGGTGGCCGATTTCATGGCGCTGGCATCCGGGTTTTGCTATACCGCGGCTGGCATCGTCAACCGCAAGGCGCTTCACATTCCGGTGGCCAGCCGCACGCTGATTTCCTTTGTCGGCTGCATGTTCGTGGCGCTTGCTGCGCTGACAGTTTCCATCCCGGTATTACCGACTTTATCCGCGATGACGTGGAGCATGCTGGCGCTGTTTGGATTCGTCTGGCTGCTTGGCGGCACCTTGCTGACGACTTACGGCGTGATGCATGTGCAAGCCAGCCGTGCCGCCGTGTTGCAAGTGGTTGAACTGCTGGTAGCGGTGGCGTCGGCCATTGTGATCGGCGGTGAAATCATGACGGCCAAGGATTGCATCGGTGGCGCAATGATCATTGCTGCGACTATTATTGAGGCAACTACCGATACCAGCAAAGGCCGCTCATGAATGCACCGATAGATCAGATAGACCCGATTGATCCTTACACCACTGCGCTGCTGATCATAGACATGCAGCGCGATTTTTGTGATCCGGGCGGCTATGCCGCGCAGGCGGGTCTGGATGTCGCGCAACTGTCTGCCGTCGTCGAGAATATACGCATGTTGCTTGATGCGGCGCGCCAGACCGGCCTGACTGTCATTCACACACGCGAGGGTCATTTGCCCGATCTGTCCGATTGTCCGCCGTTAAAACTATTGCGCAGCCAGCAGGCCGGTGCAGCGATAGGCAGCAAAGGCCCGATGGGGCGTTTGTTGATACGCGGCGAATACGGACACGACATCATTGATGAGTTGAAACCGCTAGAGCATGAAACGGTGATCGACAAGCCCGGCTATGGCGCCTTCTATAAAACCGGACTGGAAGCCTTGCTGGCGCAACGGATGAATACGCTGATCCTGTGCGGTGTGACGACCGAGGTGTGCGTGCATTCGACCTTGCGCGAGGCGGTCGATCGCGGCTTTCGCTGCATCACGGTCGGCGATGCGTGCGCCGCCAGCAATCCGGCGTTGCAACAGCCGGCGCTCGACATGATCGCGGTGGAAGGCGGCAT
The DNA here is from genome assembly GCA_040384645.1 of Pseudomonadota bacterium. Taxonomy (GTDB): domain Bacteria; phylum Pseudomonadota; class Gammaproteobacteria; order Burkholderiales; family Burkholderiaceae_D; genus JAZKIX01. The sequence goes on from JAZKIX010000118.1 coordinate 4,373, forward strand.
CTTCGGCTCTGCCGCCACGACGGATGCGGTTGCCGCCGCGATCCATGCCAGTTATGCGCGTAACTGAGGCAACTGAGAGCGCGGCATGAGCCATGTAAAAAAACTGTCACCGCTGTTGACTACGCACACCATCCCATCAGTGCCGCTCCGTTATCGCGGCGTCTGGCGCAGAACCCTGCTTGAAGCGGCAGACGTATACGACGTAGCGACGAACGTGTTGTGGATGCAGACATCGCGCTGGCATGCCGATTTGCGCATTCCCGCTCTGCGCCCCGATTTTTCGCAAGTCGATTCTCTTGCCGCTTGCAATCATGAACAATTGATGTGGCTGGCGCAGCAGCAGGGATTTGCTGGCGTCACTGAAGTCGATTTCGCATCGCAAGCGGAAATCTGCCGCTGGCATCGCCTCGTCGATTTTCGACCGCCGGCCGCCACGCCGGATGCGGGCTGCATGACATTCGAGCCGACGCAACTGGTTGAAACCGGTGTACATGCTGAATATCTTGAGCACTGGATTCGTCTGTCCGACACCGAATCCGGTTTCGCGGTTTTTAAATATGACAGCGATACTTCGCGTCCGCCGCGTTTGCTGCTGATTGCAGGCGATGCGGTGATGCATGTGCGTGCACGTCCGACGGATTGGCCTGCAGAATTGCCGCCTGATTTCGACATGATGCAACTGGACGATACGGCGTTGCGCATGATGCTGGATTT
>JAZKIX010000119.1:0-11410 GCA_040384645.1 Pseudomonadota bacterium
CAATTCAAGCTCAATCTAATATGGATGAACCCACACGATCCAACAGACATGGCAAAGCAGCTCAAATTGATGGAAGTGAATACAACGCAGCTAAAGCCATCCTTGTTTCGTGTTGCGCTGGCAAGCCAATCGCTTGAAAAGTTGGCGCCAGCTTATTGGGCAGCGATCAAGGAATGCCTATGAAAAAATATGGTATTTACCTCGCGTATCCGCCCACCACCGATCTGCGCAACGAAGGCTTAGGCAGACAGTTGGCAGAATTTTTAAAGGCAGCTCAGGAACGCGGCGATATACGTTTTGTCATTGCCTGCCCGAGTTGGATGCGAAGTAGTCTGGCCGATCTGTTCGTATCCAAAAGCATTCATTTCGATTCCTTTGAATTTCTGTCGCCCACCACCAAGCCATTAATTCTTGCAATCTACGAACGCTATACTGCGTTCAAAAATCGGCCAAATCGGCGAGGAGTACTCTTGTCCGTCATGCCGTTTTTTCGTGAGCAATTTGCAAGAGTGCAAATTTGGGCAGAACGTAAAATTGTCGGCACGCGCAGTCTTGCGTCATTGCTTTTGCTTGCCTTATCGGGAATACCGATTCTGGCTGTAGGAGTCGTTTCCGCCGCATTACTTTTGACTATTCTGTTACCCCTATATTTTTTCGGCCGAAATATGGGCATCGCGGCCCATAAAATATTTACATTCAAGGCGCTATCGGACCGCATCGGTTTAGTACTGCGGCAACCCAAAGAAGATTCAGGTGTCATGCGATGGTACCGACTCATGTTGGAAGCGGAGATATCGCTACTGCATGACATGATCAATGGGCGCCGCGATATTTCGGCTTGGTACAGCCCAACGGCTTTTTGGCCGCATTTCCATAAAATCAAGGCACCCCGACTCATGTGCGTACCGGATGTGGTGCTAGCCGACTTTCCGGTGGGTTTTGCGCCGCTTGGCGGTGGCAGGCGCTTGGAAGCATTTAGGGCAATCGAGCAGGCGATCCGGGGCGGTGAGTTTTTCGTCACCTACAGTGATGAAATCAAGTGGCGCACGCTGGTACACCGTTACCAAGTTGAACACACTGCAATTCATGTCATTGCACACGGCGCGAACAGGCTGGACAGTCTGGTTACGGTATCAGGCTTCCCCGATAACGAGACTGCCACCGAAACCTTGTGCCGCAATTTTTTTCAAAGCGCCTTAAGCAAGGCGCGCGGTATCGCGAATGCCGGTATATATGGCGGCAATGAAGTACGCTTTCTTTTTTACGCGAGCCAATTTCGCCCGAACAAAAACATAATTTCGTTACTGCGCGCCTATGAGCACTTACTTAAGCGCCGATACATCGGTCACAAGCTTGTGCTCACAGGCATTCCAGAGATGGTCCCGGAAGTGGCTCAGTTCATTTTGGAACACAATTTGGCCAATGACGTACTGTGCCTGCACGGCCTGTCGGAATACGAACTGGCTGCTTGCTATCGGCTGGCAGACCTTGCCATCAACCCCAGCCTGAGCGAAGGCGGTTGTCCATTTACATTTTGCGAAGCTCTGTCGCTTGGCACGCCGGTTGTCATGGCACGAATTGCTGTGACTGAAGAAGTCATTACCGATCCACAGCTGCAAACGTTAATGTTTTTCGACCCTTACGACTGGCAAGATATGGCAGTTCGCATTGAGTGGGCATTACAAAATTTAAGCATGCTAAAAGCCCAGCAAATGCCGGTGTATGAAAAATTGATACGACGTACTTGGCGCACTGTCGTTGACGAACATATCGAACTCCTGGATCGTATTTCTACAACTGCACCGGTCGCTGCAATTGTAGAAAACGTTCATTAAATCATTCAGGGGACTTATTCAAAATTGTTCCAGCAAACAGGTTTTAGCAAAACGCGTTTGCGAAGACAGCACACTTTGTACGACGAGAGAGCTCAACTCAGCAAAGCCGATTTGAGTAGCTCTTATCATTTACTTCGACCAGCAACCACAGAAAACCAAGCAATGTCAAATTCAGAAAATTATCTGATCATTCACGGATGCGGTGGACACGCCAGAAGTGTGGCCGATGTCGCTCTCGCTACAGGTATCACAAACCTGATCTTTATCGATGAGCAAGCGAAAACCAGTGAGACCATTTTTGGCTACAAGGTAGTTAACACCTTCTACCCTGACGATTTCACACAAGCGAAACACATCGTGGCGATTGGCAATGCAATCAAACGAGCGGCAATTTTTACAGAACTAGTCCATCTGGGTTACACCCTCGACAATATCATTGCACCCAATGCGGCATTCGGTTTTGAGGCACGATTAGGACAAGGGATTTTCATCGCCCATGGCGCGCACCTTGGGCCGCTGGTCTCCATTGGCGACAATTCGATCGTCAACACCCATGCTGTGGTCGAACACGAGTCGAGCATTGGCCAAAATTGTCACATCGCCGTCAATGCCACAATCGCCGGACGCTGTGTTATCGGTGACAATGTTTTTATCGGTGCCGGAGCGACTGTCATTGACGGTATCTGTATCTGTAACGGTGCAATAGTGGGTGCAGGCGCGGTGATCGTGCGTGACATTACACGCCAAGGCACTTATGTAGGAATACCGGCAACAAGGACGGATTCGATCTCACTTTAAGTCAATAAACCACACTCGCCCACTGCAATCCATACGGCAAATTCACCGGCCCAAACACAAAATGCAACACGCGTCGCTTGCTTAAACCGGTCGCCTTGGAGGAGGCATGCAATAACAAGGGCCGCATTATTAACGTTCCGCCACGCTCCACGCAGCATATTTTTTCGCTGCGCTGGGAACGTTGCCGTTGCACAGCATCGATATCGAGACGGCCGCCGAGATGCGAGCCCGGCACCACACGCAATGCGCCGTCTGCGGCACCACATGGATCGAGGTGTAGACGCACTATAAGCAATTGTTCTAGCAAGGCAACAGGCGGTTGTACATACCAGCAACCCTCTTTTTCCGACCAGCCCGACAGCAACGGGTGATCAATTCTTTCGGCAACAGGAATGCTCAAATCCTGATGAATTGGCACCAGCCAATTACGTTCAACCGCCTTTTCAAAATAAGTGCACTGCACGGCGATAAAGTCTGGCGGGAGCAACATCGAAAATCGATTATCAACGCGCAGGCGGCGCGCCAGCGCAATACACCAAGGCTGGAGCAAGAGGTTGCGGCTACCGGCGGATTGGCTCGCCAAAGGATCGATGGCGCAATCAATGGCTGCGCACTCTTTCACATTCAAAACAGAGTCAATGATGGCAAAGCCATGTTGCTCAAATTGTGCAACACACATGGGAATAGTGATCTGAGTCAATTGCTACGGCCAATTACTTAAAGATTGATAAAACCTGCTATTTGCAGTTTCACAGATGCTTTTTAACCAATTGTTTTTCAAATGCGATATCGAGTTTGCTGACGCGCTTTGGCGTTTGCGGGCCGTATGCTTTGACGAAGGCGACGAAGTCATCGAGCATCATTGGCGCGCACAGACGCTCGGGTTCACCAGTGGCGCTCGGCAACACGAGTGTGAACATGCCGTCGCCGCCCAGCAACATCGAATAGTGTGGATTGCCGCTGCGTTGTTTGAGCCGGTCTATGGCGGCGCTTGCGCGGGTTGATCTCATGATTCATTTTCCTTTAAACATGGGCTGGACTGGCAGATTTCAGGCATCGCTACAATCCAATTCCAATACGTTTCCAGCGTCTCGATGGCGCACATTAAGCCACAACTTCGCTCTTTGGTGCAGCCCTATCCGCCGGCAGGCCCAGGCAGCGCTAGCGCGTGCGGTCGGCCACCATAGCCACGTCTATAGGGCTTCTGGTAAAGTCCCGCCATGAGCAAACTATCCCTAGACCGTCTCTTGCAATCGCAGGGTTACGGCACCCGCAAATACTGCCGCCAATTGATCGAGGATGGCGAAGTCAGCATCGATGGCGCCGTGGTTACCGACTATAAAGCCAGCTTCGACACGGACGGCTTGCGCTATGCCATTTTCGATGAAGAATGGCTGTATCGCAGCCATATTTACATTGCCCTGAACAAGCCAGCCAACTTTGAATGCTCGCGCAAGCCCAGCCATCATCCCGGCGTGCTGACGCTGTTGCCAGAACAATTTACCTGGCGCGATGTGCAACCGGTCGGGCGGCTTGACCATGACACCACCGGCCTGTTACTGATGTCGGACGACGGGCCGTTTATCCATACCCAATCTTCGCCCAAGCGCCACATTCCCAAGGTGTATGTCGCCACCACGCATGATCCTGTGACGCCGGAACTGGTGGCGCAATTGCTGGGCGGCGTGCAATTGCATGACGAACCGGCGCCGCTGGCGGCGATTACCTGCCGCGCCCTTGAACCGGACCAAGAAGCATCGCATCAATTGGAAATCGTGCTCGAACAGGGGAAATATCACCAGGTCAAACGTATGCTGGCCGCCGCCGGCAATCATTGCAGCGCCCTACGCCGCAGTGCGATCGGCGGTTTGACACTGGAAGCCTTGGGGTTGGAGGAAGGCGAATGGTGTTATCTGGATCAGACGCAATTAGATTTACTGGTGCCGGGCGCGTAAGCCTCGCATTGAACGTATTTTTGGGGGTATATGCCAAAACCATGCCAACCCCGCACGTTTTATAAGCGCCATTTTTTATACACCATAGAGTATTAATGCGGCAAAAGACGCGTAAAAAGCTTCCGGCGCTCGCGCAACCTTGCCGCCCTGCTTTCAGGGTGTCTTGCGATGCCGCAATGACAAGCATTGTGTTACCGTGCTGCCAGCTTAATATTGCGCGATTATTTTCAATAATTTGACCATTTCCTACCCTCCCGACTCATGACTAAAAAGCCCTTGTTCTGGATCCTCGCTACGTTGGCATCGATCTTGAGTTTCATTTTTTCATGGCATTTATTTACCCAGGCTTTCCCGATATTGGAAGTCGATATCTCGATGACACGCGACGCCGCCTTAAAGACGGCGACCGAGCGGGTGGCGACGCTCAAGCTGGCGCCCGCCGATGCGCGCAGTGCGGTACGTTTTAATAACGATAGCGAAGCGCAAAACTTCATCGAGCTGGAAGGCGGCGGCAAGGAAGCCTTCAACGCCTTGCTCAAGCAGGATATCTATCAAACCTTGCAATGGGAAGTCCGGTTTTTCCGCGAGAAAGACGCTGGCAATACCACCCTGTTTTTTACGCCGCAAGGCAAGCCGTATGGCTTTTCGCGCCATATTCCCGAGACCGATCCGGGCGCAGCCTTAGACGCGGAACAGGCGCGCAAGATCGCCGAAGCGGCCGCCTTGCGCGATTGGAATCTGGATCTGGGTGTGGGCAAATCGCCTTTTGTGCTGGCCGAACAATCTTTTGAGAAACGTCCGGGCGGCCGTATTGATCACGCTTTTGTGTACGAACGCAATGACCAGAAGCTGGGCAAAAACGGCGAAGGCCGGGTACGCCTGACGCTGGAAGTCAACGGCGACCAGCTGGCCGAGTTGCGTTATTCGATCAAGGTGCCGCAAAGTTTCGAGCGCCGCTTTGCTGAAATGCGTGCCACCAACAACACCATCGCCGGCACCGCTTCGCTGGCGATGTCGGTGTTATATCTATTCGGCGGTTGTATGCTGGGCTTGATCTGGCTCAACCGGCAGCGCTTTATCTTGCTGCGCGGACCACTCAAATGGGCCACGTTCATCGCGCTTTTGCAGGGCGCGCAAGTCCTCAATCAAATCCCGTCTAATTGGTTCAGCTATGACACAGCGATTTCTACCAATGCCTTTATCGGCCAGCAGATTGGGATGGCGCTGGCGGCGTTTTTGGGCATGTGGCTGTTGTTGACGGTCAGTTTCATTGCGGCGGAGAGCCTGTCGCGCCGTGCTTTTGGCGACCATCCGCAGTTTTGGCGGTTATGGACACGCGATGGCGCCGGCACCACCGATGTACTCGGTCGTACCATGGGCGGCTATTTGTGGGTCGGTTTCGACTTGCTGTTTATCGTGGTGTTTTATTACGTCACCCAGAATTATCTGGGCTGGTGGTCGCCGCTGGAATCCTTGATCGACCCTAATATCCTGGCTACGCCGATGCCTTGGCTGGCACCGGTGGCCAATTCCCTGCAAGCCGGATTCTGGGAAGAGTGCCTGTTCCGCGCCGTGCCGCTGGCAGGGGCCGCCCTGATCGGCGATTATCTCGGACGGCGTTTTGACGGCCGCTACGGCGGCCGGCGCAGTTGGCTCATTATCGGGCTGGTGGTGCAGGCCGTGATCTTCGGTGCCGCCCACGCCAACTATGCGCAGCAACCTTCCTATGCAAGGCCGGTAGAGTTGTTTATTCCTGCCTTGATGTGGGGCATCGTCTACCTGCGTTTTGGCCTGTTGCCGGGCATCGTGTTCCATTTCGTTTTCGATCTTTTGTTGATGTCCTTGCCGATCTTTGCGATCAGTGCGCCGGGACTGGAGTTGGATCGCGCCATCGTCGTGGTATGCGGCGCCGCACCTTTGCTGGTGGTGCTGTGGGCACGCTGGCGCGCCGGCCAATGGCGGCCCTTTCCACCGCATTTGCTGAATGCGGCATGGGCGCCGAAAGCGCCGGCACAAGCACAGCGCGAGTCGATAGCCGCAGCCACTATGCACGCTTCGTGGCCACGCATCCGCGCCATTTTGCCGTGGTTGGGCGCAGCGGGCGTAGCTGGCTGGATCGCGTTTGCGCCTTTCAAACAAGATGGCTTGCCGTTTAATCTTGACCGCGCTACCGCCGAAGCTGCCGCCGATGCTGCTCTCAAAGCGCGCGGCGTCAATTTAACGGACGATTGGCAGCGCTTTTCCCAAGTGGTCAACACCCCGGGCGAAGCCGATGCCTTCGTCTGGCGCGAAGGCGGCGCAAAGGCGTATGCAGAAGTACTCGGGCGTTATTTGCCGCCACCAAGCTGGCGTGTGCGGTATGTGCGTTTCGACGGCGATGTGGCCGAACGGGCCGAAGAGTGGCAAGTATTTGTCGAAAACGGCATCGATGGCCGCAGCGATCCGCAGGCCAAAAATGCCGCTCACATTCGCGGTATCTGGCATGAGTTGCCCGAAGCACGCGCCGGCAAATCGCTCACGGTAGAACAGGCCCGCACTCTGGTGCACGATGTCATCGTGCAAAAATTTGGACGCCAACCGCAGGATCTGCGTGAAATATCCGCCATCGAAACCAAGCAGCCCAATCGCAAGGATTGGAGCTTCACCTTTGCCGATGACAAAATAACTTCGCTCAAAGGGGGCGAAGCGCGCATGGAAATCGATATCGCCGGCGATGAAGTAAGCTTGTCGCGCCGCTTCGTCCATGTACCCGAAGCCTGGGAACGCGCCGAGCGCGACCGCCGCGCCTTGATGAAAAATGTGCAAATCGGGGTCGGCCTGCTATCGGTTTTGCTCGGACTCGGCGCCTTGATCGTGGCGATCATCCACGGCAGTCAGGATCGCGTGGATCGCCGGCAATTCATCCGTATCGGTGCCGGCATGTTTATCTTGAGTCTCTTAAATCGTATCAATGATTGGCAAACCTTGGCCATGAATTTCAAGACTGAGCAATCGCTGGCCAGCCAACTCGGCCTGACCGTGACGGCCCTCATGATCGGGCTTGCGCTACTGTCGCTGATCATTGGTCTGTTCGCCGGACTGGGCGTCGAGGGTGCGCGACGTGGCCAACTGGGCAGTGCGCGCTTGAAGGATGCCTTGTTGCCAGGGCTGAGTCTGGCGGCGTTTTTAGTCGGCTTGTCGGCGCTTTTAAGTTCATTCACGACACCGAAACTGCCGCGTCTGGAAAGCCTGTCGGGCTTAAACACTGCCTTCCCTGCCCTGGACGGTCTGATCAGCGGCTTCACCGGCGTCGCTTTTACCTTGGCCGGCATCACGTTCTTACTGATCCTGTTACGCGACTTCAATGCTGGCTTCACACAGCGGCGCGGCTGGACCATTGGCGGTTTATTCGTCGTCGGATTTATTCCGGCTGCAATCGAGGCTCCCTTGCTCACCACCTTCCTGATGCAAGGCGCGGTGTCCGGCGTGGTGCTTGTCTTGCTCTATGTATTCGTCGCCCGTTTCGAGCCAAAAGTACTCTTGATTGCCCTGATTGCCAAATCGGTTTTCGCCGCCATTAGCACGATCGTCATCGCGCCTTATCCAAATGTATTCTGGATCAAGGGTTTGCAAATTCTGGCGCTGTTGCTGGCCACCGCGTGGTGGATGCACATGCTCGATCAGGCGCAAGACCGGCAACTGGCAAAAGGGGCGCCGGCGGATGCGGTAACTTGATCGGGGTGAAGGCTGGCGCACCATTTTGATGGAAATAATACTGACTGGTGTATTTTATTTAAGCCAATGAATACGTGCGGAGAAATGGGTATTTTGGCATATACCCCCATTATATTCATTAAGATTGCAGTGTTACTTGTTTTGGTAGGGTGGGCGGAGCGACCGTGGCGCTGCGCATCGAGCAGTTTTTCTGCCGATTGTAGTGCGTGCCTTATTCAGTAAAAAAACAGTAGAGGCGGTGCGAATCGAAGCCAGTGCAATGGTTGTTTTGATAAACTGAATAAGTAAATAAATAAGCAGCTAAATGATAAGTAGCTAAAAAGTTACTAACAAGGAAGCAAATGAAAAAATACATCGGCGTACTGTTGTCTTTGCTGGTCATCCTCGCCGTGGCGGCCGGCGCCTACAAATCGTTCAGCAGTAAAAAGACGGTTGAAACCGGCAAGCCCGGCGTCTTTTTCGATATCACGCCGCAGCAAAAAACCGTCAAATTACTGACCGGCAGTGCCAAATTCGCCTTCCTTAAAGACCCTGCCCTGGCTGCCATTTTGCAAAAACAAGGCATCACGCTCGATTTGGTGAAGTCGGGCGCATTCGAACAGGACCAAGCCAAAGTCGGCGAACTCGATGCCGCCTGGCCGGCGGGCGCTAATGTCGCCGCCGATTGGTCCGGCTTGATGAAAGGCTCGGCGACCTACCCGATATTTTCCACGCCATTGGCGATTGCGAGCTGGAAAGCCCTGATGCCGGTCTTTGAAAAAAACGGTATCGCCAAGATGAGCGGTCCGACGCATGGCGATTTTTACCTGGAAAAATCCTTGCCCCTGATGTTGAATGCCACGCGCTGGAATCAATTGAAAGACAACGATGTTTTCAATTTCAATAAAAGCTTTTTGGTGAACACGCCTGACCTGCGCAAGTCCAATACCGGCGCGCTCTACATCGCAGCGCTGGCCTACATTCAAAATGGCAATGAAGTGCCGCAAGACATCGCCAAAGCCGAAGCCATGGCAGAAAAACTGTCGCCCCTGATCACGCGCCAAGGCTTTCAGGAAGGCACCTTGGCCGGCCCGTTTGAAGACTATATCGGCCAGGGCATGGGCAAGGCGCCACTGGTATTGATTTATGAAAGTCAGTTCATCGAAGCCAAGCGCGGCGGCAAATTGAGCGACAAACATATTTTGCTGTATCCGCAACCAGGGTTAGTGCTCAAGCATGTATTTGTCGGCAAATCGGAAGCCGGCAAGAAACTGGGCGAGCTATTGTCGACCAATCCAGAGATTCAAAAAATCGCTGCGCAGTATGGATTCCGCACCAATGATCCGGCGGTATTCAACGCCGAAGCCAAGGCATTGGGGCTGGATGCACCTGAATTATTAAACTTGGCAGAGTCGCCTTCGACTGCCATTTTCAACGCCATGAATCAAACCATTATCCAAAAACTGGAGAGTAAATAAGATGAGCAATCCTGCCGCCACTTCTGTAGCCACCGCCGCACCCGCCAGCTTTGTACTGACGCCGCCTGACATCGTGGCACCGGTACCGGCCAACGCCGTGGCCGGCGCAGTCAAGCTGCCCGAAGAGATGAAGACCAAGGTCGAAACCCAGCTCAATACCTTCATGGAAGGATTGATGAAGGACGATCCGCAATCGGACGAATTCAAAAGCAAGCTGGACGCTACTTTTTCGCTGGGACGCAAGGAAATCGCGGATTCGACCACGCTGTCCAACCGTTTCACCAAGAAAAATTTTGTTGGCGCAGAAGATACGCCGGCCTATAAAGCGATCGCCAATATGCGTTCGCTATTCGATGAACTCAATCCCGCCAAACAAGGCGACCTGTTCACGCCGACCCGCATTCTTGGCATTCCGGTGCCCTTCGGCAATCGGCTGACTCGTTACCTGCGCAAGTACCAATCGGCGGAAACGCAACTGTCCACCATGCAAGATGACATCCTTAGTGCCAAGGATGAAATCGCCAAAGACGTGGCCGAAATGGGCGTGGCGCGCCAGCAAATGTGGGCTGCGATGGAAAAACTGGAAGGCGCCGCCTATTTCATCCAATCGCTCGACAATAAATTAAGCGACAGCATCGCGACATTAAAGAGCACCGAACCGGATCGCGCCCGTGCCTTTGAGCAAGAGGTGCTGTACTACGTGCGCCAGAACCTGGGCGATATCCAGGCCGCGCAGGCATTGACCATCAACGCCTATAACGTATTGGGCGAATTACGCAAAACCGGACGTGAAACCATGAATGGTTGCGACCGTGTCTCGACCCTCGGCATGGCTGCGTTGTCGGTCGCGGTCACCTTGGCACGCGCCACCGGCAACCAGATCGCGACCCAGCAGATGTTATCCGGCTCCAAGGCGGAAATTGAAAACCTGATCGCCTCGACCGGCGAAGCGCTCAACACCCATGTCGAACTGACCACCAAGTTCGCCAGCGAGCCGATCGTCGGTGTGCAAACGCTGCAAACCATGTTTGATAAAACCTTTGAAGCAATGGACAAGATGGAACGTTACCGCTCCGAAGCGCTGGTCACCATGCAACAAAACAACCAGATGATTCAGGCCCAATTGACCACGGCCAAGACCCGCATCACCAATGACCGCACAGCAGCAAGATCGGGTGCGCCGGCGATTACGCCGATATTGGATTTGTAGTCGGACGTGGCTGTACAGACAGCCCATCCACGAGAGGCACGAGCGAATAAAAGTCAAATCAAGCAAGCCAGGCTAAGCCAATACGGCTAGCCTGTTGGATGCTGATGGCTTGTTTTTGAGTTTTTATGACCTTGCTTTTTTTCGTGGCTTTCGTGGACAAAATTTCGTTGTTCACCAGATCACTTGTTTTGACCTGAGTTTTGACCTAAGCCCCACCCCAAGATTGGCATGCCATGAAAAAAATCCTTGTTTTTGTCGTCATCGCGATTGTCTTCATCATCGCTTTCAATACGCATAAAAAACCCGATCCCAGCACAAGCGCCAGCACCGATCCTGCGCCCTCTGCCACCGCCTTCCGCATCTTGGCCGGTTCTGAATTGAAAGACGTGGCCGATCTGGTGACCGCTTTTGGCAAGACGCAAAACATGGAGGTGGTGTTCG
>JAZKIX010000119.1:11420-45790 GCA_040384645.1 Pseudomonadota bacterium
TTACACCGGCACACTTGATGCGGTGGATCGCCTGGCTGAGAAAAACGATTTCGATGCGGTATGGATTTCGCACGGCAAATACCTGCAACTGGTGCCCAGCGTCAAAGGGCTGATCAAGGCATCGGAAAAAACCATGTACTCGCGCGTAGTTCTCGGCGTCAAGCCAGATGTAGCCGCTAAGCTGGGCTGGAAATCAGGTAAAACAGGCTGGGAAGATGTGGTCAAGGCAGCCAAGGCTGGCAAATTCCATTTCGCCATGACTAACCCGACCGGCTCCAATACCGGCTTCGTGGCGCTGGCCGGACTGGCGGCGGAATTATCGGGCAAAGGCGATGCGCTGGAAGAAAAAGACATTCCCGCCGACAAGCTCAAAGAGCTGTTTGCCGGCCAATCCATGAATGCCGGCTCGTCCGGGGTACTGGCCGAGATGTTCATCGCCAATCCGCAATATGTCGACGGCATCATCAATTACGAAAGCGTGATCCGCAGCATGGCAGCCAAAGGCACCGCGCTCGACGTCATCATTCCGAAGGAAGGCGTAATCACCGCCGACTATCCCTTGATGTTGCTGGCGGCATCGGGCAAGGCCGATTTTTATAACAAGCTGATAGCTTACCTGCGCACGGAGGCGACGCAAAAGCAGATTGCAGCCACCACCTTCCGCACGCCATTGACCGGCTCGGGTAGCGATGAAGTGGTCAATGAACTGCCGTTCCCAGGCTCATTGACCGTGGTGGACGCCATCTTGAAGGGTTTTCTGGATAGTTACTCGAAACCGGCTACCTCATTCTTTGTGCTCGACGTCTCTGGCTCGATGGAGGGTGAACGGCTGGCTAAAATGAAGGAAGCGGTGCAGGCGCTGACCAAAAGCGATGCCTCGACGTCGGCGCGTTTTTCGACCTTCCGCGCCCGTGAGCAGATTGAGGTCACACCGTTTTCCAGCGCCGCTCATGCAAGCCGCAAGTATGAGCTAGGCCAGGATGTCACCAAGAACACCCAAATCCTAGGCCAGCTAGGGCAAGACATCGGCGCACTGCGTGCTGGTGGCGGCACCGCGATTTTTAGTTCGATTGCCAGTGTCTATTCTGAAGCGCAAGCTGCGCTGCGCAAGGGCGACCGCTCGGTCTCGATCGTGCTGTTGACCGATGGCGAGAACACCCACGGCATGGACTTGAATGAATTCAAAGTGTTCGTGACTGAGCACGGCCAGCCGGTAGTACCCGTTTTTGCCATTTTGTACGGCGATGCCAAATTGAACGAAATGGAGGATCTTGCAAGCAGTACCGGCGGCCGCATGTTCGATGCACGTAAAGTCAAACTGGCGCGGGTCATGAAAGAGATTCGTACTTATCAATAATCTGGACAGAAGTAGCAATGGATCTTTTTATGCGGTATTTTCTTTCCACCGGCAATATTGCCGGCAGCACCTTGGCACTGGCGGTCGTGACAGCCTATCTGTTCGGCTTCATTGACGATGGCTGGGGCTGGCTGACGTTGGGCGCGTATATTGCCGGCGTACTGCCTTTTGCCTTCACAAGCGCGCCTGCCCATATGCCGGAAGGACTATCGACTGCCGAATCATTGCTCTGGCTTAAACAATCCGCCCTGCCCAAACTGCCGCTCGATGCCAAGCCGATCCTGGCCGACATCATCGCGCGGGTAGAAGGCTTGATGCCGCGCCTGAAGCAAATGGAAATACAAGGCTTGGTCGAAGCCCCCAGCCGCGCCATGCTCAAGCAAACCATCACTAAATTGCTGCCCGACGCCATCGAAACCTACCTGCGTCTGCCCCCAACCTATGCCAAGGTCGCGCGCTTGGGTGGTGGCAAAACGGCGCAAGAATTATTGGCTGAGCAATTGCTGATGCTGCAGGCCCATGTGCATACGCTGGAAGATAATTTATTATCGTCAGATGTCAATTCAATGCTGGCCAATGGGCAATTCCTGCAAGAGAAATTCCGGCCTGGGATTTCGCAATTCAATTGACGTGCCTTCAATTTGAATTGAAAGCCGTGGGATTGCGTGGTTTTGCACCTGGCGGAATAAAGCGCATTTTGATGTTTACATTCTGACTGAGGTTGGCTATTTTTCGCCGTCGACCGCGCAGTCAAACATCTACACCGCTAAGGGTTTAGCGCAATATCAGGACGAAATCACACCGAGTCAAAACATGGAAAATATCGGGGGTATATGCCAAAATACCCCCTCTTCCGCACATAAGATAAGGGCCTTGAAAAATACAAGGCCCAGTATATTTCTCTTGCAAATAGCGCATTACAGCATGCCCTACCCGGCCGTAACAGCCGGCAAGCTGCGCCGGCTAATCGAGCAATAACATCATGGCCGCCAGCGAACTGGTTTTGCGCTTCATGAACCCCAAGTCCTTGACCGAAAAATTCACTAGGTCCGGCAAGGTTTGTACCAAATTAATCTGCGGCAAAAACCATTTCAATACCGTGGCAGCATATTGATTGACCGACGTGGTCGGGATGGTACTTCCTTTGGCATCGGTGCCGACGCCTTTGTCGTCTGGGCCGCCGAGGGTGTAGTCGGGCCATTTGCCGTAGGTTTTTTGGCCCTTGACTGCACCGCCGACCACGAAATGGCAACTGCCCCAGGCGTGATCGGTTCCGTCGCTGCTATTGGGTTGCAAGGTGCGTCCGAAATCGGATGCGCTCATGCAGGTGACCTTTTCACTCAAGCCCATTAGCCGCATGGTTTTGGTAAAGCCGGCTACCGCTTGCGACATGTCTTTCAGCAAGATCGGATGGCGGTCAATCTGGCTGGCGTGGGTATCGTAATCGCCGGCGCCGACACAGATGATGTCGCGCACCCCGCCCAACTGCGCCCGCGCACTGATGATGATGGCAGCGCGTTTCATTTGCTGGACGAATTCGACATTAGCGGCATCGGCGAATCCGGCTGCAATTTCCGCCACTGGCGGCTTTTCCAGCAACGGGCCGATGATCTTGTTGACATCGATCAAGCTCTTTTCTTGTCCACCCCAGGCTTTGATGATTTCCGATGAGCTGGCATTGGCTGAGCTGACCAGCGTATTGATCATGGTCGCAAACGAAGGTCGCTTTACCACCGGCGGCACCAGCGCGTCTTCATTGTATTTAAGCGCCCGGAACGATAGCCGCACTTGCTGGATCAATTGCGACTGTCCCCAGCGCTTGGAACCGGTCAGCGAATACGAACTGCCCTGACCGGCTTCTTCCAGCGCAGCAGCGCCCCAGCCAGCCTGAATTTTCGGGTCGCCCATGGCGTTGTGCCAGCAATTTTGCTGACCGAAATGGTCGAATAACTGGCTCGGGATTTGCTTGGGATCGCCAGCCTGTACCAGGGCGGAATATTCGGCCTTGACTATCGGCCGCACCAAGGGGCCGACATTAGCAATGACGGCCATGCTTCTATCGGTCCAGAATTCCTTTAGTGGCGCCATCGCGGGATGCATGCCAAGGTGTTCGCTGCCATCAAGTGGCAACAGGTAGCCGTTGTCATTACCCGTATCGCTTGCACTGCGTTTGATGGCCATCGGGCCACGCGCCTTGCTATAGGTTTTATAGATAAATTCATCGAGCGGCACAAAGCAATTAAAACCGTCATTGCCACCGTTCAGGAATACATACACCAGGCATTTATAGTCTTCCGTGGCGGCGTTGGCGTCGGTCATTGAAAACAGGGAAAGTCCACCACCCAAGGCAGTCATCCCGCTAGTTGCAGCACTCTTTTTTAGAAAATTTCGGCGATCCATGCGTCGATCCTTAACGTTGAATTTGATAAAAAACCGACTTGCGGACCAGATACATTGCCAGCTTTACGCGCTCGGTCAAATAATCTGTTTTAAATATATTCACCAGTTTGCCGTTATCGGCGGTATTGCTGGACAGGGTCCATTTACCGACAGCATCGATCATCATCAGCAGTTCCGCTTCGGGGATATTGTCGGCCGCGAATACCGTGTTCATTGTCCGAACCAAAACCGAAGCGTCCTGCGCGATAGCCGTCAACGACTTGTATTCCAGGTGCGTGATGATGTCCCAGGGCGAATCGAGTCTTGGCAAGCCGTCGGGTGCCGACGGGCATATGCCAGTGTCCTTATCGGGATAGATATGAATCTCGCATTTTGGCCTGATCCCAATGCCAAAGTTGTAACCACGGAACAGCAATTCATTGTCGAAGTTGGCACGTGCCACCAATTCATTGGAACCTAGGATTTCAAATTCCGGTCCGTATAAGGCGTTGGGATTGCGTCCTGGCAGAGGATTATCAGGATGGAAGAAATTAAATACGGTCGCTGAAAAGAATGGCAATTGTCCCAATTGATCGCCGATACGCTGACGCCCTGATTGGCGGCCATCGGTAGTGCTGCCTTCCAGCGCCCTAAACAAGGACGCCATGTAAATAATCGGCTCCTTCAGCTTGCCGTAATTGACATGCGCCGCTTTGGTCAGATCGCGCGCTTCCGTATCGAGCAAGATGGCGGCGATGGTCGCTTTCAAATCCCCTTTTAAGCCGGTGCCGATATCGCCATATTGGCCGCTGGTAAAGGCCGCCGCTACCCGCGCCACATATTCGGGACGCGGGTTGCTGGTAACTAAGCGCTGGATCAATTGCTTGCAAATAAAGGGTGCCACATTAGGATGCAATTTGACGCCGTTCATCACGGCTTCAAAGGCGGCTGGACCATCTTTGGATGCGGTGATTTTCACCCCCGACAACAGTTCGCGTACCGTACCCGCAGCAATGGCGGCCGGGCTTTCGTGCTTGGCGGCGACAAACACCATCGGGCCGCCAAAGAAGGTCGGGTTCCACGCATCCGGGCTGGGATTGGTAAAACGCGAATAACCGCCCTTGGGATAAGTCATGCCAGACAGGGAATAGGCGTGATTGAGCGCAATAGTTTCGGTATAGGTCGGCATGCAGCGGCCATTGACTTGCGTACCGTCTTGGTTGAGCAAACATGGGCCGACTGAAAATAGCTGGAGGAATTCACGCCCAAAATTCTGGTTCGGCGCCTTGCCTTCATTGTTGACATTGTTAATGAAATCGCCCGTCATCGGACTGAGCGCAAAAGCGCGCAACATGTCATAAAAATTGCCGAAAGCCTGGTTGCGGAAATTCTGTTGGTGCAAGCGCATGCCGTAGGTGGGGGTGGAGCCTTCGCCTTGGCCGACCAATATCTCTGACATGGCAAATGCGATACGGCCACGCAATTGGTCGGGGGCATAAATTGCTTGCCGGTTGAATTCCCAAATAATCGGATCAGAGTAAAAATTATCGCGCTGGCAATTGGCGGCAATGATGTGATAGTCGAACACACCGCGATCGCAATTACCTTCTAATACATGGACAAAATCCAAGCCAACCGTATATTGCGTCACTGGCAGGGAAAACTGCTCCAAGATCCAATTTTTAGGGCCTTGATTCTTGATCGCGGCAACGCCTTTCAGCGTCGGCCCAAATGTCGCCTGATTCATCAGGCGTGAAGCATCAATCTCGGCAGGGTCAGCAGCGTGGCAAAGGCCCGCCGCACCAAACAACAAAATCGACAACGACGCCTTCAATGGCAATCTACATCTCGATCTGCTGGCAAATCTGAGGAAGCGAACAATCATTTAACAGAACCTCGCAAAATAGGAAAACAGCGCACTTAAAAAACAGCCGAAAACATCAAATAGAACTCAAACGGATAATCAAACGCAGCACATGATGACGGCGAAAGATAGCGCGAACATTATGGCAGAGCAACGAAAAATACGGCACGTAATATGCGCGTTTTTGCCTTCAAAACGGCACTTTTTGTTATTTCCATGTCAATAATTTCGCATTAAAATGCATCGGCAACATTTCGATATTTTGGTTACCCGGTTTACCAATTCGACAATTTCAATTAACAAAATAAACGCATTACTGGCTTATCATTCCACCGCCCACTTTTAAAAATGACGAGAAAATCCAGATGAATCGAATAAACAAATACGACTACGATTTATTCACTATCGGCGGTGGTTCGGGCGGGGTCCGTGCCAGCCGTTTTGCCAGCCAGTACGGCGCCACAGTCGCGTTGGCAGAAAAAAGCGGCCTTGGCGGCACCTGCGTCAACCTCGGCTGCATTCCCAAAAAGCTGATGTCATACGCTGCACATTTTCATGGCGACTTTGCCGATGCCGCAGGATTTGGCTGGCAACCGGGTGAGGCAACGTTTGACTGGGCCAAATTAATCGCCAACAAAGACCGTGAAATCGCTCGCCTCAATAGCGTCTATCGCACCACGCTGGAGAAAGCTTCTGTCACGGTGCTCGACGGACATGCCTGCATTGAAGATGCACATACAGTGGCCGTCAATGGGCGCAGCTACACCGCACGCCACATCCTGATCGCTACCGGCGGCTACCCAACGCGCCCGCCGATCGCAGGGGCAGAACATGGCATCACATCCGACGATTTTTTCCATTTGGCTGCATTGCCGCCCCGTGCAGTTGTGACGGGCGGCGGTTACATCGCGGTCGAACTGGCGTCGATCTTGAATGGCCTCGGCTGCAAGGTGACGCTGGTCTATCGAGGGACGCGGCTGTTACGCGCAATGGATCACGACCTAGGCACATTCCTGGCGCTGGAAATGCACAAGAAAGGCATCGATATTCTGTTCGAAACAGACATCGAAAAAATCGAGCTACACCCTGCCGATAGCGCCATCAAGCAGGTGCGTCTTAACAATCAACGCAGCATCGACGCCGAATGCGTCTTGTTCGCTACCGGACGCCATGCCAATACCAATAATCTCGGCCTGAAAGATGCCGGTGTTTCGGTACGCGGCAATGGCGCCATCATCGTGGATGAACAATTTAAAACCAATGTCGAGTCGATTTACGCCATCGGCGACGTCATCGACCGCGTTGCATTGACGCCGGTAGCATTGGCTGAAGGCATGATAGTGGCAGCCAATCTGTTCGACGCAAGCCAGCGCCGCATGTCGTATGAGAATATTCCGACTGCCGTGTTCAGCCATCCCAATGTCGCCACAGTCGGCTTGACAGAATCCGATGCGCGCGCCCAATACGGCGCTCTCGATATTTACAAAAGCGCGTTCAAGGCGCTCAAACACACGCTGTCTGGCTCGACTGAACGGACCTTCATGAAACTAGTGGTCGATACCGCCAGCGATCGCGTGCTGGGCGTGCATATGGTCGGCGCAGACGCTGGCGAATTAGTACAAGGATTTGCGGTGGCGCTGCAATGCCATGCCACCAAGGCGCAATTCGATTCCACCATCGGCATTCACCCCACCGTAGCGGAAGAATTCGTCACGATGCGAACGCCGGTGTAGGGTTTGGCTGACTAAAAAATTTTCAATAAATTTGTAGTAGGCAGTGTGCGACCGATGTTATTGCGTATAAAACGCGACCAAAGTGCCTTTGGAAGTAGAAATATACTCAGTGGTGTATTTTAAAAGGTGCAATGAATACGTGCGGGTACGGCATTGTTTTGCCATATACCCCCGCAAACGACGTTGACGGTTGACGTCAACTCTAGCAAGCAGGATGTCGTTTTTGCTTAGCAAATTTCGTAACGAACCAAGGGGTTCGTGATCGATCAGCCACAGATCGAATGAAAAACAAAACCGAGAATGTGGTGGGAAGTGCAAGTTTCGAACTTGCGACCCCCGCAGTGTGAATGCGGTGCTCTACCCCTGAGCTAACCTCCCAAAACCGTGGTCAATTCTCGCATAAAACCAGCGAAATTTGACACCGAAATCAATCGCGATAGCGGCAATTCTCAATATTAAGCTACGGCCTCGGTACGCCATACGCAAGTACCGCGCACCTCTTTGTCGAGTCCGCTTAAAACAACTTCATGCGCGCTCAATTCCTCTGCTGTCGCCAACAGGACGATGATGTCTGAGAACCCGGCAACTTCAGCAGACACCGTTTCCTCATTTACATCGTTCACGTCCAGATCCATGCTCAGGCTATTTTGACCGCGCGTCATCGACAAATAGACATCGGCCAGCAATTCGGCATCAAGCAAAGCGCCGTGCAATTTGCGATGTGAATTGGAGACGCCATAACGGTCACACAGCGCATCGAGCGAATTGCGTTTCCCGGGATGCATTTCCTTGGCCTGGACCAGGGTATCGATCACAGTATCGATGTGGTCCCGAAAGCTGGGCAATTCCAGACGGCTAAATTCCGCATTCAAAAACGCCAGATCGAACGGCGCATTGTGGATGATGACTTCCGACCCTTGAATATAGTCGCGCAACTCTGCTGCGATATCGGCAAATTTTGGTTTATCGCTAAGGAATTCGGTAGTCAATCCATGCACCGCCAAAGCGCCCTCTTCCGAGTCCCGTTCTGGATTGATGTAGCGGTGAAAATTATTACCCGTCAATTGACGGTTCATCAATTCCACGCAGCCGATTTCGATCACGCGATCACCCGAACGTGGGTTCAGACCCGTGGTTTCGGTATCAAGAACAATTTGTCGCATCGTTTTTATTTTAAAATTATTGCGTTAAAGAATATAGGCGGCTTGTGTTTTACCTATGCGCTAGCGCGCCGATTCGACGCCGCGATTGGCAAGCATATCAGCCCGTTCATTGCCGACATGGCCAGAATGGCCGCGCACCCAGCGCCATTGAATTTGATGCCGCGCTTGCGCAGCGTCCAGCGCTTGCCATAAATCGACATTTTTGACTGGCGCCTTGGCAGCGGTTTTCCAGCCCCGCGCCTTCCAGCCTGCCAGCCATTCTGTAATGCCCTTCAACACATACTGGCTATCGGTGTGGAGCACGACTTCACACGGCCTGGTAAGTGCGCTTAAAGCCTCGATCACGGCGCGCATTTCCATACGGTTATTGGTGGTATTTGCTTCACCGCCGAACAATTCTTTCTCGTGGCCATCGACCATTAACAAAGCGCCCCAACCGCCGGCGCCGGGATTGCCTTTGCAAGCCCCATCGGTAAATATTTCAATCTTGTCCATGTTCTTTTCTTTGCACTTGATGTGTTGCGGGAACGCCTTTTGGCAACAATGCCGATGTCGACCAAACCGGGCCGATCAAGCGCATGCCTTTCACCCGTTTTATTGCCTGAACGATATAAACAGCACCGAAATAGGGCCACCAACGCTGACCGGCCCCATCCATAAAGGAAAATCGATTCAACCACTTCTCGCTGGCAAAAGGTGGTGAATAGCAGCCAAAATGACCACGACTTACTTCCATATTCAACAGCTTCAACCAATCTTTTAAACGCGGCAAACCAATGAATTCGCCCTGTTGCGGTAGAAAATCCACACTGGAAACTCGGCCGGCAACATGGCGCAAACCCCACAAGCTGGTGGGGTTGAAGCCGCAAATAATGGCTTGCCCTTCCGGCCGTAGAACACGTTCCATTTCGCGCAACACCTGATGCGGCGAACCAGCAAATTCCAGCACATGCGGCAATACCAGCAAATCAAGGCTTTGCGATGCAAAGGGCAATTCCGAGAAATCGTGCGCCAATACCATATGCACGGCGCTGTTGAGCTTGCTTGCAACCGGCATCTTAGTGTCAGTCAGCCATTTATTTGGCATGCGGTTGCCGCGCAAGGCATCAATCCCCGGCGCGCCGATTTGCACCGCATTGAAGCCAAAAATATCGCTGGTCAAGGCTTCCAATCGCGTCTCTTCCCACGTCCGCACATACTGGCCGGCTGGCGTTTGCAGCCAATTGTCGAGCGCTATAATTGGCCTTTCTGACGAGGGAGTGGGCATGCCTGCACTTTCAAATGTTGCACTTTTTGTCACGCCGGTGCCGGCTTTTGACGACAACTATTTATGGCTGGTTCATGATGACGTCAATGCCATCGTGATCGATCCCGGCGCCGCGGCACCGGTTGTCGCCGCATTAGCAGCGCAAAACTTGACACTAGTTGCCATTTTACTGACTCATCACCATGTTGACCATGTTGGCGGGGTTCCGGCATTGCTGCAAAAGGTTCCGGTGCCGGTATACGGCCCGCGCCACGAGGCAATCAATGGCGTAACGCAGTTGTTGAGCCAAGGCGACAATGTCGTTATACCTGCGCTCAACTTGTCGTTTTCGATCCTGGATGTCCCGGGGCATACCCGTGGCCATATCGCTTATGTTGCGCGAGAACGGCCGTGGTTATTTTGCGGCGACACACTATTTGCCGGCGGCTGCGGCCGCTTATTTGAAGGTACCGCGGCGCAAATGGCTGCCTCACTCGCCAAATTAGAGGCATTGCCTGACCAAACGCAGATTTATTGTGCACACGAATACACCTTGGCAAATTTACGCTTCGCGCTTGCGATTGAACCGAAAAATCAGGCATTGCAAAGTCGAATTCAGGTCGAGCAAGCCAAAAGGGATGCGGGAATTCCGACGATACCGTCATCCCTGGCACTCGAAAAAGCCACAAATCCCTTTCTTCGATGCCGGGAAGCGGCAATTATCAAACTGTTGCAATCGACTGGCCGACTCCAAGGAAACGATCCAATCGCGACCTTTGCCGCATTGCGTGAATGGAAAAACACCTTTCATTGAGCATTTACAGTAAAAAATATACTGCCGCCAGTATTTTAAAAGAGCCACTAAATACGTGCGGCATAGGGCCTATATCTATCCATACTCCCTATATTTCCTGATGATTCCTGATAAACAAAAATCATATAAGCATTTTTACTTAATAAAAAGAAATTATCCCGCAGTGCCACATTTTGCCATTTCGATCACAGTTTTTGGCGTGTTTTGGAAACAACGGATGCGAACAATCTGGAAACCTGTGGCCTCTAAAATGGTTAAAATAAAGGTGACTCTACGCGACAATTTTTATGAAATAAGCTTATGATGCTTTGCATCAATACCGGTTTTTGAATGTCTGCGTTAATCGTTTTCTAAGGAAACAACTTATGCTTTACCAATTTCATGAAATGCAACGCGCGCTCCTGACGCCGCTAACGCATTGGGCTGAAGCCTCTGCCAAAATGTTTTCCAATCCAGTATCCCCTTTGGCTCACACGCCATTTGCACAGCGTATCGCCGCAGGCTACGAATTGATGTATCGACTGGGTAAAGATTATGAAAAGCCGGAATTTGGTATCAAAACGACCTTGGTCAACGACAAGGAAATCGGCATTTATGAAGTTACCTCGCTGCAAAAGTCTTTTTGCACTTTGATTCACTTCAAAAAAGATCTCACCGAGCAAGAAGCCGCCAAGCTGAACCAACCCACTGTATTGCTGGTTGCGCCTTTGTCGGGACATCATTCCACCCTGCTGCGCGATACAGTCCGTGCCTTGCTGACGGAACATGATGTGTTTATTACGGACTGGACCGATGCCCGCATGGTGCCATTGTCGGCCGGGCCTTTCCATTTGGACGATTATGTCCTTTATATACAAGAATTTATTCGCCTCCTGGGGCCTAATTTGCATGTGATCTCGGTCTGCCAACCGACAGTGCCGGTACTGGCCGCGATTTCGCTGATGGCGTCCGACAACGATCCCGCGCTGCCCAAAACCATGACCATGATGGGTGGGCCGATTGATCCGCGTCGTTCGCCTACCGAGGTCAATAACTTGGCTACGGACAAGAAATTTTCCTGGTTTGAAAATAACGTTATTTACAGCGTACCGCCAAATTTCCCGGCCTCTGGGCGCAAGGTTTATCCGGGCTTTTTACAACATGCCGGTTTTATCGCCATGAACCCAGGCCGTCACGCTCAAAGCCATCGCGAGTTCTATTCGCATCTGGTCAAGGGCGACGATGATTCGGCTGAAAGCCATCGCCAGTTCTACAATGAATACAACGCGGTGCTGGACATGCCGGCGGAATATTATCTCGACACCATCAAGACCGTGTTCCAAGAATTCCAGCTGCCGATGGGCACATGGGAAGTACGCGGCAAAATGGTGCGTCCGCAAGATATCACGACGGTTGCGCTGTTCACGGTCGAAGGTGAATTAGACGACATCTCCGGCGCGGGACAAACCCAAGCGGCGCATGATTTATGCAGTGGCATACCGGCATCGATGAAACAGGATTTCGTGGCGCCCAACTGCGGTCACTACGGCATATTTTCCGGCCGTCGCTGGCGTGAATTGATTTCACCAAAAATCGCGGCGTTCATCAAAGAACATCCCTAATTTTTGCAGCGTTTATAAAAAGCCGCTTCCTTTATTGAAAGCGGCTTTTTTATTTGCCGGCGGAGATATAAAATTTCCCTTCGATTTATTGCAGAAGGTTTGGATGGTAAGCGACCGCCATTTCCACGATAATACCCTTCCCAATTTTCACCCATCTCACCGTCTGCTTTCCCGTGCAAAAATCGCTTGCTGATCAAATTGAAGACTTGCTGCCGCAAACCCAATGTACCAAATGCGGCTATCCGGCCTGCCGCCCGTATGCCGAAGCGATAGCGGACGGCAGCGCCAGTCACAACCAATGTCCTCCCGGCGGCGCAGAAGGCATTGCGCGGCTGTCTGCCTTACTCGGCAGGCCTGTCATTCCACTCAATCCGATCCACGGCCTGGAACGTGCACGGCCCGTCGCAGTCATCGACGAATCGATCTGCATCGGCTGTACTCTGTGCATCCAAGCCTGCCCGGTCGATGCCATCATTGGCGCGGCCAAACAAATGCACACAATGGTGCCGGAACTTTGCACCGGTTGCGATTTATGTGTGGCGCCTTGCCCGGTCGATTGCATCGCGATGGTCAACGTCAGCGGCACGCATACCGGTTGGGATGCATGGTCGCAACAACAGGCCGACGCTGCGCGGGGACGTCATGATTCCCGTAGCGCGCGCCTGAAGCGAGAGAAGGATGAAAACGACGCCCGACTTGCCGCCAAAGCACAAGAAAAGCTCAAGGCGGTCAATGCTGAATCGCCTTTAACCGCGGAAGAAAAAGCCGAAAACGATAGAAAAAGAGCCATCATCCAAGCCGCGCTGGAACGTGCCCGCCTGAAAAAAGATGCCGATACCAAAGCACCTGGCAATGAAAATGGCACTGAATGAACGCCATCAAACGACGGGAGATATTTACAAGATTCCGCACTGCCAATCCACACCCCAAAACCGAGCTTGAATACGCTACCCCATTCCAGCTCTTGATTGCCGTCATCCTGTCCGCGCAAGCGACTGACGTCTCGGTCAACAAAGCGACTCGCAAACTTTACCCAGTCGCGGGCACACCGGCTGACATTCTCGCTTTAGGTGTCGATGGCCTGATCCCCTACATTCAAACCATCGGCTTGTTTCGCACTAAGGCCAAAAATGTCATCGAAACTTGCCGTATGTTATTGACGCAACATCAGGGCGAGGTACCGCACAGCCGGGAACAATTGCAAGCGCTGCCCGGCGTCGGACGAAAGACTGCAAACGTGGTGCTCAATACTGCCTTCGGTCAGCCGACGATGGCGGTCGATACCCATATTTTTCGAGTGTCAAATCGTATCGGTCTGGCACCGGGTAAAGACGTCGATGCGGTCGAGCAAAAGTTATTGAAAGTCACTCCACTCGAATTTATCCACGACGCCCATCACTGGCTGATTTTGCATGGCCGTTACACCTGCATCGCACGCAAACCGCAATGTTGGAACTGCATGATTGCCGATCTTTGTGAATACAAAGACAAATCACCGCTACCAGAAAGCCATTGAAGCGACCTCAAGACGCGGCAAATAACTGCCTTTTGGATGATTTAATACTCCCTCTAGTATTAAATAAGACGCAATAAAAGCGGGCGGGATTGGCACTATTTCTGCCTATACCCCCCTCTTTTTTCAATTATCAACAGCCCGGCAACTTACTTTGCAATCAAGTCGGATCGACCAATCCTTTAGCGATTAAACGCAGCGCGGTCATGCTGGGAATAAAAAAATAGTCACCGCCGCGGGTCTCTACCAAACGTGGAATATTCGTTACGAAATAGGGTGGCTGATCGCTATCGGGATCGACTTGAATCACCGCTTTGCTGGGATGCTCGTCGTTATGGTTGCCAAGGATGATTTCCTTGTCGTTAGCGGCCCGAAAGTCGTTGCCGTAATTGATCCACTGCTGCTGCACGAATTCAAATTGGCGGTTGATATCGGCATTGAGCATCATGATGATGATGCCGTGATTGCCATCGTCTCGCGCCCGATCTTTGACCTCGCCATAGGGCAATCCACGTCGCAAAATGCGTCGACGGTTAGCCAATGCGCCGGGCGTATCGAAGGCGCCGGGGCAAATACTAAGGGCGCCAGGCTTGTCGGTGGGACTCTTCGCTACTTCCAGCGAGCCGCGCGGATTGATACGGCGAATATGTCCGCTAAACGGACATTTGGCGCCGCTGGCATCGTCGTTAAAAGTGAAATTACTCAGCATCTCATCTTGTTCTTTATCACTGGCAACAGCAAAACGGGCATCCCATTTTTCTTTGCTTGCGGCGTCCGGCGCGCTGACCAGCGGCGCTCCATTATCCATCCAGCGGCCGACGAATTTGGCCGCCAATAATTGCTTGCCACCGGGGTAATTCTTGCTGCGGTCGTCCAGGAATGCATCAAAGGTCGCAACATTTTCATGCAATTTCCGGTACACCATATAAGTCCCGTTTTTAGAGAGCAAAATCGGATTCGGTGCCGGTGGATATTCATGCGCTTCATCGATGTGACCTAGCAAAAACTCACCGGTAGCCAATGGCGCCCAGCCGCCGTCGACCATCTGCTTGCCGCGTCCCTGGACCCGTTCAGGATCGCCAGGTAATCCCTCAAAAACTGGATCGCCAATGCCATCGGTATAGCCGAAGTGCTCCTTGCTGGTGGGCAGTCCATTTTCGAGCACGATCTTGACGTCTTGATAGGGTAAGTCGTGTGCGCCGTCATCGCCGCGATGGCCGCGTAGCAGTACCACACCCCCGTCGCTTTGCGACACTAGCGTTAATAACCACTGATAGGTGCTCTCGACATGCTCGGGCGCTTGGCCGTTGATCGAGATGAATACGTGCACGTCTTTGTCGCGATCCTCGCCACGACTTTCCTTCCAGATCGTGTCCCAATGCTCGGGCGCACTCGGACCATCGTCGCCAAGAATATCCTTGCGGGCTTTCATACCCATCATGAATTCATCGGTGAATCCAACCAGTGAAGCCGCCGGCAAATCCAGTTCTTTCAAACCCTGATAGGTAAATGCAATATTGAGCGTCGCCAACGGTTTTGGCACCTCGCCGGGCCCATTGCCCCAATTGACCGAGGTCGTCACTTTCTCGGTCACGGCGGCCACGAAGGCTCGGCCATTAGTACCCTCACGGACATTAAAAAAAACATAGCGCGCAACGGGAAACCGAAACCGTCCATACGCACGCACGACATTGCCCTGGATATCGAGCAGATCAAGAACTTTGGTCACGTAAAACTCCTGGTGAATTTTTTATGAATGAATCAAGTCGAAATTACAGCCGATATTGGCCAGGTGTCCAGCTCGGCCCGTTTAAATCAGTCGGCGCCACACGCTTGATAAAAGCCTGATAACGCGATTGCAACTCAGCAGCCGGCAAGCCTTGATGTTCGACCGCAAATTTTGAAAATTCCTGTTTCAGATACAGTGCCTTCAGTTGTTCTTCCAATGAATCATCGTTCGAGCCGACAAAAAACAAGGCCGCATTTAACTGACATTTTTTCATATACGTCACGAAGCTTTCGGCATCCTGTACCAGTTCAAAGCCGTAACAATATTCCCAAGCATTGATGATTTCACTGCTGATGGCGGTCCACATTCCGCGCAAATAAAGATCCAGGTCACCGTAAAAATTGCTTGAAAAAACCAGATAGCGGCTTTTCAAATGATCTTCGCGCGGCAAGGCTTTCTGGCGCATGCCGTCCGGCACTACCGGCAAAATATCGCTCAAATTATCCAATATGCTGCCGCCTGGCAGAGACTGCGTGTAGACATCGTCCAGCACGAAAAAACGGCATAGATACGTTTGCGGCACTTTTGCCATCGGACTGTTTGGCAGCAAATTCCAGTCTTGTAAGCGATCTTTGATCAAATCGCTGAACGCGATTTCGCCTAAATGACCATTTTTGATTGGGGCCAATACTGTCAGGGCGTAAGCATTACCGCTTTGATTAGCCATGTTGTGACTCCGTTGGATGGATTTGCTTTTCGGCTGGGCTGATATGTGCGTGCTGGCTTCCCCGCACCACACTTTTTGCAGCCTTGCGCAGATCGCGCAAACGCCGTTTTTCTACCTGATGCGCTGACATGCTCACGATCGGTGTCGGTCGCATATCGCCCAGATCGTGCTGCAATGCGCGCAGTAAGGCGTGATAGTTTTTCAAAAATTCTTCCGGTGCAGCATGACCCCACTTCTCGTCAAATTCAATTAATGACACTTTGACCGTCTTAGCGGCTTTTACGTCATTGGCGGCGGCCAGCGGATAGGCGCTGTAATAGTGCGAGGTTTCAAGTTGGTTGTATTTGATGTAGTTGTGAAACGGTGTCAATGCCACCGATTTGGGATAGCGGATATTCCATTTCCAAAACATATCGAGCCCGCTTGGAATGGAGAAAGTAAATGAGTCTACGTATTGGTCCCAACTACCGTTGAAGTTGCTAAAAAAAAGCATGTAGGCATAACTTAAATCTTCTTTCGGCTGATCTGGATCCAAATGTGGAAATTGATCCTTTCCGATAATGACCCAACGTGCATAATGGATCAGCGACAAAGTTGTCAAACCTTTTAAAGTCGAAGGTACTTTAAGCGCGATCCAGAAAATGAATTTATTTACCCAAGTCAGGTACCAGCGAATGGGTGTGATCACATTCATGGCGTAAGCTTTGCCTGCAATATTCGACATGACTGTCCCTTAATTTCAAAAATGCAGTACGATTTTCAAAAAAGACTTCCGGTGGCTTTGTTTCTAACAGACAATAATATCTAGTATTGAATATTTTTTGTCGTATTGTCAACTTATTGTAAGTATTTATTTTTTGAGACTAGCCAAGTTCCAACCGTAATTCTTAAAACAATGCCTCGCAGAAAATGATAGGGACAGCAATGCTTTCCGACATTGATACAAAGCAAGGGGATTTAAGCATTCGGCACTTGAATACGCCTCCGGCCAAACAGACTGTTGACGGTGTGTCGCTCGCATCAGAAGCGTCAGGCAGGTGTTCAGTGGCGGCAACAATCATCGCGCCGGCGCTGCGTTATTCGATCAACACGCCCCTGCATGACCTGGCCGGGCTGATCGGCCTCTTGCTTGATGGCGAGTTGAGCGCAGATCAGCGCCAACTTGCTACTCTTGCACAAGCCAGAGCAGACGATCTATCTCTGGTTCTCAACAACGTTCTCGATAACGCCGCGTGTGGTTCAGGCGCTATCGCGCTACGCCCGATAGCGTTCCATTTGCAGCAGGAACTGGACTCGACCATCAATGCAAGCCAGATTGCAGCAGCGGCGAAGGGACTCGATTTTCTTTTTACCCTGCCCACGCCGATTCATCGAAAAATCATTGGCGATCCTGAACGGCTGCGCCAGGTTATTCACAATTTGCTTCACCTCGCGATCCAGTATTGTGAATCCGGTCGCGTGGTGTTGGCGCTTGATCTCAAACTTGACACTGACGATGTTTGCGAACTCAGTGTCCGTCTCAACACCAGCGCCGCCGATGCAGGATCGATTCGTCTGAACACACTTTTTAAGCAAGTGGCGCGCGGCGAAGCAATGAGCCAACCTCAGCACGCAGCGGCCCACCTAAGTTTCTCCATTTGCATACAATTGCTTGAATTGATGGGTGGAAAAATCATCTGCGAACAAGATAGCGATCAAAACAATTGCACCCATTTCAGCTTGCGTCTGCCGATGGCTGCGAGCATGTTGCCTGGGGTGCGCGTCCTGTTCATTGATGAAAATGCTGATAGCAGATGTGCGTTTACGCAGCGGCTGGCACAGCATGGCATGCAAGCCGACGGCGTCGATGGCACCGCTAGCGCACTGGCCGCACTGGATCGTGCAGCCAATGGCAATCTGCCCTACCAGATTGCGATTCTCGATCATCAAATGTCGGGGATTGACGGCGAGACCCTGGGCGTCGCCCTCAAATCAGATCCAAGACATCGCGATATTTTGTTGGTGCTCCTGAGCACGCTATCGCGTGCCAGCGATGCACAACGATTCGCGCGATCCGGTTTTTCAGCATTTCTCAGCAAGCCGGTCTCAGCGCAAGCCTTGCTCAATGTGCTGGAACCGCTCGCGGTTTCGATAGCTTTGGCAAAACCGGCGCCCTTTATTTCCTTGGAAATCACCTCTCCACCTCCGGTGTCGGCCAGTTGCGAACAGTTTGGTCGGTATCGAATACTGATCGTCGACGACCAGCAGTCCAGCCAGCTGCTTGCTGTCAGATCGCTCCAGCATCTGGGCTGCCAAACTGAAATCGCCAGCAATTTACATGCTGTCTCTGATGCGTTTGCCGGATCAGGGCTACATCATGATTTGGTTTGGATCAATTGCCATATGCAAGTCATGGACGCCTGTCAAATCGCGGCCATGATTCGCAGCGCAGCAAAAGATAGCAATCCAATACCGATCATTGGCTGGAACCCTGACGCCGCGCCGCAATGGCGCGATAAATTTTGCACTGCAGGAATAAATGCCTTCATTTGTGGACAATTGCGACCGCTAATACTAAGAGCATGTCTGGCGCAATGGTTACAGTCCGTGGATTCCCTTGCTACGGACCCTGTGCCGCAAGAAAGGGACGACACATTGGATGAATTAGATGAAATCAGAGAAATGTTCGGATCCGATTTTGCCGAACTGGGAACGCTGTTTCTGACCGACAGTCCTGAGCGCATTAAGGCTATGCGCCAGGCTGCCGCACAAGGCGATGCCGCCAAATTGGGGAAAATTGCCCACGCTTTAAGCGGCAGTTGCGCCTCTATCGGCGTGAGCGCCGTGGCCGGTCTTTGCAAGCAAGTCGAGATCAGTTGCAAGGCCGGCATGCCAGCCGGCATTTTGGCGCAATTAGCGGCGATCGAAGGGGCATACGGCGCCGTCGACACAAGGATTCGCGCGATGCTGGTATGACCAGGCGTCCATAAAAACTGTCTCAGCGGCGCGGCATAGCACGCCGGTCACGATGTAGATTTAAATGAAAGTTTTTTGGGGAAATTTTGAGTGCTCAACTAAAGACCGTCAATATTGTCATTGCCGACGATGACAGAATGACCCGCGCCGTGCTTCGCTTGCTCTTGCTGGAAAATTATTACGCCGTCGTCGGCGAGGCCGGCGATGGTGAAAAAGTGGTTGAACTTTGTGTCGGCTTACGACCCGATCTGGTCTTTATCGACATCAATATGCCCAAGGTCAATGGCCATGAAGCGGCGCAACAGATCAAGCAACGCAGTCCCGGCACGGGCATTATCATGATCAGTTCATTGCCGACCTTAAATAATGTAAAGCAAGCGATGCAGGTGGGCGCCAGCGGCTTCGTCGTCAAGCCGTTTAATGCGGTCAAGGTGATAGAAGCCATCGACCAATGCCTAAAGAACAATCAATAATCAGGTGCCGGCCATGACCAACCATTTCACGAACGCGGAAAGTTTCACGTCCAAGAACGCACTGGTGGTTGACGATGGCCCGGTAGAGCGGATGGCAGGCCGTGCCATGCTGGAAAGACTGGGCTTCCATGTCAACACTGCATCCGATGGTGAAGAAGCCTTGCTCTCACTGAAGAACTTTCCGGCCGATTTGATCCTGTGCGACATTTCGATGCCGAAAATGGATGGATTGACACTGCTCGAAACCACCCGCAGCCAGGCGCGGCCGCCGCCATTCATCATGTTCACGTCCCATAACGATGCCGAGCAAGCCTTTGCTTCGCTGCGGCTGGGTGCTTATGGCTACCTGACCAAACCTTTACGTTTCGAGCCGCTGCGCGATACCGTACATGACGTCATGACGCGCCATTCAGAAGAACAAAACACACTGCTGGAAAAACGTGAACTGGCGCGGCGCGACGCTTTGACCAATTTGATGAACAAGATTGAATTTTCACGCTGTCTTGATGAAAAGCTGCAAGCCAATACACCCGGTGCACTGCTGCTGATCAAAATCCATGGCATGAATCATCTCAACCAAAGTTACGGCCGATTGGAAGGCGATCATGCTTTGCGTGCTGCAGCCACCGAATTGGCCCGGCTATTGCGCTCCGACGATTTGCTGGCGCGTTTCAACGGCGACGTGTTCGCCGTCTATTTCGATGGCATTTCGTCGCTCAAGGTGGAAGAAAGAGCGGTCGATGTCATCAAGCGCATAGAAGACGCCAAAATCGTGCTGGCCGGTGACGCTTTCGGCCTGTCTCTGATCGTCGGCGGCGCATGCACAGAATCGGGCATGCAGACCGAAAGCCTCTTGAGCCGCGCAGATTTTGCCCTGCATCTTGCACGCGACCAAAGCCGTAACCGCCTGCACATCTACACCGATGCCGACCAAATCCACCGCCAGGCAATGTCGCATCAGCTCAATATCCTAGCTATCGTCCGTAGCGCACTGGCGGACGATAGGATCGTCATGGCATATCAACCGATCGTCGATTTGAAAAACGGCCAGCTCAGTCACTTTGAAGCGCTGCTGCGCATCGCCGACGACAACGGAAAACCCTGCAATACCGGCGAATTGGTTAAAACGTGCGAAGTATTCGGCCTGATCGGCAGGCTCGACCGCGCCGTGGTGGCAACCTGTCTGAACGATGTTGCCAAGCTGCCGGCCGGCAGTGGCATGGCGATTAATTTGTCGGGTAAATCAATCGGCGATCCTGACTTACTCAGTTTTATCGAGACCCGGATCAAGGATCTTGAAATCGATCCGGCACGGATTATTTTTGAGCTGACCGAAACTGCTGCCTTCTACAATCTGGATGAAGTCCGGCATTTTGTCAGCCGCATCAAAAACCTCGGTTGCCGCTTTGCGCTGGACGATTTTGGCGTCGGGTTTTCATCGTTTTATTACATCAAACAGCTCGATTTCGATTACCTGAAAATCGACGGCTCATTTATCGCCCACTTGCCTGACAATCTGAACGATCAGGTTTTTGTGCGGGCGATGGTCGAAATATCACGTGTCTTTGGCCTGACTGTGATCGCGGAATGGGTGGAAGACAAGGCGACTGCCGACTTGCTATTGGAATATGGCGTCGCCTTGGGGCAAGGCTACCATTATGGAAAGCCAGCGGCGTTGCCCGAATAAAGTCTGTTTGATAAGCAAAAGGGCAACAATGGTTGCAAATATACTGCCACCTGTATATTTTAATGCCCAATAAAAACGAGCGGGTTAGACGGCATTTTGCCACATACCCCCCTAATTTACGTCACTCAAGTCAGCACGAAACCCGCTCACCAGTAAAGATTGCCAGCGGCTTAGCGCCGATGTTTAACAAAAAAATCCCACATCATTTTGCTGGCATCCGGCCCGGCACAGGCGTTGAACTTGATTGCGCAATCGCCGCCGCTCCAGGCATGTTCCAGTTTCAACACTTCACAGACGCGCAGTACGACGCGGTTACCGCGACGGTAATCGACTGATTTCATGGCATGTTTAGGATTGGCGCTGCCGACGCGGCCGGCGGCCTTCAATACCGGCGGGCCGGCTGTCTCTGGGGACAGTTGATTCACGCAGCGGAATTGCTGCGCCAATTGCACCTGATTGATCGGGCGCACCACCTTGTCGGCCTGCCCTGGAATCAATATCGCAGGCAGGTTGGGGAAATTCGCGTGGCGCTGTAGCACTTGCTGCAACGCGTGACCCATGACGTTCACCGTACCGTGCTGCATCACCGCGTACGCCGTCACAGCCGAATGACCGGCGCCGAACACGGGGGATGAATGCAAACCGACCGCCGCAATCAGGTCGGGATAATTGAGCGCAACGATATTTGCCATTGCAGCGCCCGCCGACAAACCGGCGATATAGATCCGGCGACGATCCATCGCGTATTGCTGCGTCACTTTATTGATGATGCCGACCAGCATCGAAACATCGCCACCGCCCTCTTGTGTCGCAGTGTCATACCAATTCCAACAGCGGTTGGGATGCGAGCGTAGCGATTGCTGCGGATACACCACGGCAAAACCCTTTTGCTCGGCTAACTGGTTCATCCGCGTGCCTTGCGAAAACTGGGTAGCGCTCTGCTCGCACCCGTGCAACATGACTACCAAAGGCAACGGGCCTGATTTAGCGCTGTCGGGTAGATACAGCCAGTACGCCATGCGACGCGCAGGCAATTTCCCGTCGCCGTCAAAGGATGAATAGTAGGATGCCAGCCACTTGCCGGGGGCGATGATGGATTGGATTTTTGCTTTGATAGCAGGCTTGGCCGGAGTGCTTTTCACGGCAACTTTTGCACTGGCGGCAACGCGGCTCGCCCTCACCCGTTTGGCCGGTGCTGCTTTGGCAGGGGCGGCGGCTGACAATAGACTTTTAACGATCTTTTTGTTTTGCCGCTGCTGCGCCTTGCTGATGCTTTTGACCGAACACGTCCAGAGACGGCTTAACACTTTTAGCATATTCATCCGTCAAGAATGGTTGCAAATACAGTTCTACATCAAGCGGTCGACAAGGCTTCTTCCCGATGTTGCGGCAATTCCCAACCTTGTTCGCTGTCTTGGCACGCTTCAATCGTGATCACCGGTGCATGGGTGCCTACGGCGCCAAATACAGTGGCAAATGCCACATCGGCGGCATCGCGGCCAGTACCAAGTCGCACTAAACCCATTGGTGGCGAAACGCCGCTCGGATCGAACAGATACCAGCGACCGCTCAGCATCACTTCAACATAGGCATGGAAATCAGTAGGGCCCAAGATCGGATCGGCGCCATAGTCGATACCGGTCACAAAACGCGCCGGGATATTCAAAGCGCGGCACAGCGCAATCATCAAATGGGCGAAATCGCGGCACACGCCCGCCATTTCCGTAATCGTATCGACCGCCGAGGTGCTGGAATTGGTGGTGCCCGACAAGAAAGCGGTGCGCTGCCGCACCCAATTCTGGATCGCCAGTACCCGCTGATACCCGTGTTGCAAATGGCCGAATTCGCGATTGGCCAGTTTTTGCAAACGATCCGACTGGCAATAACGACTGGGATAAATGTATTGCAGCGCTTCCGACGGCAACTGGCTGATCCGCATTTCTTGCAAGTTCACATGTGACTCGCTGACATGAGAAATATCGACCGTGGCGTCGTAGCGCACACCCAAATCACCGGCATTGCCTTCCAAACGCAAATAGCGCGTGTTGTTGGCAGGGTCGGTGAA
Source organism: Pseudomonadota bacterium (assembly GCA_040384645.1). Classification (GTDB taxonomy): domain Bacteria; phylum Pseudomonadota; class Gammaproteobacteria; order Burkholderiales; family Burkholderiaceae_D; genus JAZKIX01. The sequence continues at coordinate 34,727 of JAZKIX010000119.1, forward strand.
TTGCAGCGGCTTGATCGGCTGCGTCAAAGTAAGGCGTTCTTCGACTACGCTCTGGCACTTTGTATGGGCGGCCTCGATATTGAAAATGAAATCGCTGGTGGTATCGTAAATTTCATAACTTAAGGCAATGGAAAATTGTAATCTGACCATGGTAATTGACTCGTTTCGTTTAAATTGAGGCTTGTAGTTGACATTGCCTGGGTGGTGCATTGCAGGCGAATGGAAGATGGTTTGGGAGGAATCCAGTAGCGGGTTCGACCCTCAGCGTAGGTTCGGCGGCCGAAGATTTCAGCAGGCCAAATAAAAACAATGTCGGCAATCCGTTAGCGCCAGCATAAGCTGACGTAACTGCTCAGGTCTGTGCGTTGGCGAACAATGCCGCATCGACCTGTGCGGATACGCAAACCGGCTGCGGTTTTTGCTGTGGCCGATGGTATATTCAAGCCCAATAAAGTTGCCGAATAGATGAAAGGCGGCAAAAGCCGACAACACCTAATAAAATTAATGGTGGGTTGCTGCGGCGGGTATAAATCCTGCTTATCCTTGGCAAGGACACAATTTGCCGCGCAAGCGATTGATTCAATCAGACCCTATTCCATTGAATCGATCAATTGCTGCACAGTTCAAACACGCCTTATGGCTCAAACATGAAAGGCGTCAACATGGCGATCCGCATTGCACTTCATCACAAAACCAGCTACCGCTATGACCGGCTGGTAAATCTGGCGCCGCACGAAGTGCGCTTGCGCCCTGCCGCACATGCCCGCACGCCGATTTTGTCGTACTCGCTGACGGTCAACCCAAATCCGCATTTCATCAATTGGCAGCAAGATCCCTACGGCAATTACATTGCCCGCGTGGTGTTCCCGGAACGCACGCGCGAACTCGATTTCACTGTCGATCTGGTCGCCGATATGACGGTGATTAACCCTTTCGATTTTTTTGTGGAAAGTTATGCAGAACACTTTCCTTTTAAATACACCGAACAACTGGTCTTTGAGCTGGCCGCTTATTTAAAAATCGAACCAGCCGGGCCTTTGCTCAACGCCTGGGTCGAGGATGCCCGGCGCGATTTGACCAGTAAAAAGATCGGTATCGGCGATTTCCTGGTCGCATTGAATCAACGCTTGCAAAGTCATATCGGCTATCTGGTACGGATGGAGCCAGGTGTCCAATTACCCGAAGAAACGCTGCAATTGCGCTCCGGCTCCTGTCGCGACAGCGGCTGGTTATTAGTGCAAATCCTTCGCCATCTGGGCTTGGCAGCACGTTTTGTGTCGGGCTATCTGATCCAGTTGACGGCCGATATCAAATCGCTCGATGGGCCTAGCGGCACTAGCGTCGACTTTACCGACCTGCACGCCTGGGCCGAAGTGTATGTGCCCGGCGCCGGCTGGATCGGACTTGACCCAACGTCCGGCATGTTGACCGGCGAAGGCCACATCCCGCTGGCTTGTACCGCGATGCCATCATCGGCGGCGCCGGTGACGGGCTTGGCCGATATCGCCAATGTCGAATTCATGCACGAAATGCGGGTCACCCGCATCCACGAAGACCCGCGTGTCACCAAGCCGTTTGACGAAGCAGATTGGCTGCGCATCGACCAGTTGGGGCAAAAAGTCGACGCTGACTTGCAATGGCAAGACGTGCGCCTGACCCAAGGCGGCGAGCCGACCTTTGTCTCCATCGACGATATGGATGGTCCGGAATGGAATACGCTAGCGCACGGCGATAAAAAACGCGAACTGGCCGGTAATTTGTCGCGTCGTTTAAAAACCCATTTTGCGCCGGGCGGCATGCTGCATTTCGGCCAAGGCAAATGGTATCCGGGAGAACCGCTGCCGCGCTGGGCGTTAAGTATGATCTGGCGCGTCGATGGCGTGCCGATCTGGCGCGACGAGTCGCTGTTTGCCGTTGAAGGCGAGGACGACGGCTACCACGCTGCAGATACCCAGCGCTTCGCGCTGGCGCTGGCAAAAACCCTCGGCTTGCCCAGCGCCAGCCTGATACCGGCCTACGAAGACGTTCTTTTGCATGCGCAACTGGAACAGCGCCTGCCGGAAAATATCGACCCGCTTAAAATCGATTTAAAAGCACCTGAACAAAGGCTGCGGCTGGCACGCTTGCTGGAACAAGGTCTGGGCGAAGTCATCGGCTATGTATTGCCCTTGAAAGCAGCAGAAAGCGCTGTCGAAAATACCACCACCGCCAGCCCGCAAATATCTGCAGTCACGCCCAATAGTAGTGCCTGGAAAACCAGTAAATGGCCGCTCAAGCGCGAACATTTATACCTGGTCGCAGGCGATTCGCCGCTGGGCTTGCGACTGCCGCTTGATACCTTGCCTTGGGTATTGCCGGACGATATGGAGCCGGAATTCGAACCGGATACCTTTGCCCTCAAAAATGCCCTAGCCGACGCCTATGCGCAATTTCAATCGCAGGTCAATTTACCTGAAGCCAAACAGGTGCAGGCAACAGATTCCGACGAAAAAAAACCCGATCCGAAAGAAGTCATCCACACCGCGCTGTGCTTACAAGTACGCGCTGGACGCTTGCATGTGTTCATGCCGCCCTTGAAGCGGATCGAGGATTATTTGGCGCTGGTCGCCGCAGTCGAAATCACGGCGGCACATTTAAAGATGCGGCTGTGGCTGGAAGGCTACCCGCCGCCGCGCGACCCTCGCGTCAAATCGCTCAGCGTTACGCCCGACCCCGGCGTGATCGAAGTCAATATCCATCCGGCCAGCAGCTGGAACGAGCTGGTCGCCAACGTCACCACGCTATATGCAGAAGCGCGTCAGGCGCGTCTGGGCACAGAGAAATTCATGCTTGACGGTCGCCATACCGGCACCGGTGGCGGCAATCATGCCACGCTGGGCGGCGCCACGGCGGAAGACAGCCCGATGCTGCGCCGGCCGGATGTGCTCAAAAGTCTGATCACGTATTGGCAAAACCATCCGGCGCTGTCATACCTGTTTTCCGGCACCTTTATCGGGCCGACTAGCCAAGCGCCTCGGGTGGACGAGGCGCGCGACGACAATCTGTATGAATTGGCGATTGCCTTCCAGCAAATGGATCAAGTGCTACCCGGCATGCCGGAAGGTAACCGTCCTTGGATGGTGGACCGGCTGTTGCGTAATTTGCTGGTGGATTTGACCGGCAACACGCACCGCTCTGAGTTTTCCATCGATAAATTGTATTCACCCGACGGCCCTACCGGCCGGCTTGGACTGGTCGAATTCCGCGCCTTTGAAATGCCGCCGCACGAGCGCATGAGCTTGTTGCAGATGCTCTTGCTGCGGGCGCTGGTGGCGCGCTTCTGGCGCCAGCCGTATCAGGGTAAATTGATCCATTGGGGCACTGCCCTGCATGACCGCTGGATGTTGCCGCATTTCGTGGCGCAAGACATGCGCGACGTAGTCAAGGATTTGCGCACCTCCGGTTATCACTTTGAAGAACACTGGTTCGATCCCTTTGTCGAATTCCGCTTCCCGCGCTATGGCACGGTGGTATATGAAGGTGTCGAGCTCGAATTGCGGCAAGCTATCGAGCCGTGGAATGTGCTGGGTGAAGAAGTTAGCACTGGCGGCACTGCGCGTTACGTCGATTCCTCGGTTGAACGGATGCAATTGCGGGTGCGCGGCTTGACCGATACCCGCCACGTCGTTACCTGCAATGGCCGTCGCTTGCCTTTGAGCCCGACCGGCGTACTGGGCGAATTTGTGGCCGGCGTGCGGTTCCGTGCATGGAACCCGTGGTCGGCGTTACATCCCACCATCGGCGTGCATGCGCCCTTGACATTTGACCTGGTCGATACTTGGAGCGGTCGTTCCATCGGCGGCTGCGTGTATCATGTTTCCCATCCTGGCGGGCGCAGCTACGAGGGTTTCCCAGTTAATGCCAATGAAGCCGAAGCGCGCCGCTTTGCCCGTTTCTGGGGGCACGGGCATACGCCCGGCCCGATGCAAGTAGCGGCAGAAGCATTGAATCCCAACTTCCCTTGCACCCTAGACCTGCGCTGGCAACCGTAACGATTAAAAAAGAAACTACATTCGACCATGACCCACCCCTTGCTCACACGCTATCCGGTTGCTCAAGGCCGTTATGACGAAATGTTCGATCGATCGATGCAAGCGCGGCCACATTGGCGTGCCATGTTGGATCACTTGGAAAGCGAAGCGCCCGAATCGATGCGTGAGCGCATCAATTCGGTGCAACGGCAAGTGCGTGAAAACGGTGTCACCTACAACGTCTATGCCGACCCCAGCGGTGAACAACGGCCTTGGGAACTCAATGTCGTCCCGCTGATCCTGGCAGCCGATGAATGGGCCGGCATCGAAGCGGCTGTGATCCAGCGTGCCACCCTGCTCAACCATATTTTGGCCGATGTCTATGGCGAGCAAAAAATGCTCAGCGAAGGCTTGCTGCCGACCGCGCTGATCCATGGCAATGCCGGGTTTCTGCGGCCTTGCCATGGTATTCGTCAAAGTGACGGGATCGCCCTCCACTTCTATGCAGTTGATCTGGCGCGCGCGCCAAACGGGCGCTGGTGGGTGGTGGCCGACCGCACGCAGGCGCCGTCCGGTGCCGGTTATGCGCTGGAAAACCGCATCGTCATTTCGCGCGCTTTCCCGGAATTGTTTCGCGATCTCAAAGTGCAGCACCTGGCCAGTTTCTTTGCCACCTTGCGCGACAGTCTGTCGCATTGGGGCCGCATCTGCGCCGCGCAACGCGGCGATGGTGACGACCACAGTCCGCCCCTACGTGATGGCACGCCGCCCCTGATTGTGTTGCTAACGCCGGGGCCGTATAACGAAACGTATTACGAACAAACCTTCCTGGCGCGATATCTCGGCTATCCGTTGGTCGAGGGCAAGGATTTGACCGTGCGCAACGGTCTGGTCTGGCTCAAGACCCTGTCCGGGCCGCAGCGGGTGCACGTGATCTTGCGCCGGGTCGATGATGACTTTTGCGATCCGCTGGAATTGCGCTCCGAATCAGCGCTCGGCGTGGCTGGCCTGACCGAGGCCGCGCGCCGCGGCACGGTGCTGATCGCCAATGGACTCGGTTCAAATTTACTGGAATCGGGCGCCCTGCTCGGCTTCTTGCCCGCCTTATCACGCCGTCTGCTGGGCGAGCCTTTAAAAATGCCGTCGGTGGCAACCTGGTGGTGCGGCGAACCGGCCGCCCTGAATGATGTCATCAAGCACCTCGACGATCTGGTGATCAAGCCGGCTTTCCCGCAACTACGCATGCATCCGGTTTTCGGCCAGGATTTGAATAATGCGGCCAAGGAAAAATTGATCCGCGAAATGCGGTCCCAGCCGCATAACTACGTCGCCCAGGAATTGGTTCGCATTTCCCAGGCGCCTGTCTGGGATGCGCAGCAAGCCTCAGGTTTGAGTGCTTGCGCTGTCGGTCTGCGCGTGTTTGCCTGCGCCACGCCGAGTGGTTATGTGGTCATGCCGGGCGGCTTGACGCGCGTGGCTACCGGACCGGATGCACGCGTGATCACAATGCAACGTGGCGGCTCCAGCAAGGATACCTGGGTTCAAGCGCGCGGTAGCGTCAACCAATTGAGCCTGCTGCAACGCACTACCACCAGTGCCGAACTGGTGCGCGGCGATACCCATCTGGCTAGCCGTCTGGTGGAAAACCTGTTTTGGTTCGGCCGATATGCCGAACGCAGCGACAATATGGCGCGTCTGATGCGCACCGCGCTCGACTTTCTGCTCAATGTCTCGGTCGAATATCGCGGCGGTGAATGGCCCACAGTACAAGCCTTGTGCCAGTGGTTTGGCCTGATTAAATCGCGACGCAATAAAGCGCAGCTGGACGGCGATGCCAGCGCCATCATGCTCACTGACAGCGAAATCGAGTTCGAGTTATTGCGTGCAGTCGTCGCCAAAAGCGGCCCTGGCCTGGCCGCCAATTTGCAACAGCTATATAACGTCTCATGCAATCTGCGCGAGCGTCTTTCGCTTGATAACTGGCGCACCTTGAATCATTTAGTCAGCAATAAACGCCCGGGCAAGCCTGGCGCGGCCAGTAACAAGCCGCCGGCGCTGGCTGAGGCCATGACCATTCTGGACGAAGCGACCAGCGCCCTGATGACCTTGTCCGGTTTTGCACTCGACGGCATGACACGCGATCACGGCTGGCGCTTCTTGTCTATCGGGCGACGGCTGGAACGGTTGCAGTTCATGTGTACCACCTTGCAGCACGCCCTGAAAATGCCGGCTGCCAGCAGCCTCGACTGGCTGTTGGAAATCGCCGACAGTATCGTGACCTACCGCTCGCGCTATATGGCACAACCGGAATGGCTGCCCGTGCTTGACCTGTTGATTTTGGATGAAAGCAACCCCCGCTCGGTATTATTTCAAGTGCAGGGTTTGCTCAAATACCTGCAAAAACTGGCGCTGACCTACGGCCCTTGCGGCGAACATATCTTCACGCCCTTGCTGGCGCAGTTGCAAGCCATCGATGCCGATCGCGACTTGCATTTTGCCAGTGAAAAATTACTCGACCTGTTGGGAAAACTCAACCTGGCCAGCACCAGTTTGTCGGATCAGATCGGGCAACGCTTTTTCAGTTATACCGGCGAAATCAATCACGGGAGTTTCGCCGCATGAGTCACGTAACGGCCACACCGCATGCTGTCTACCGGGTGCAGCACGAAACCGAATACCGCTACAAGAGCGCGGTCTCGCTGTCGCAGCAATACCTGCACATGACGCCGCGCTCCTTCAATTATCAAACCACCCTGTCGCACCAAATCGCGATCGACCCGGTGACCCAGGACTGGATCAAGCGTGACGACTTTTTTGGCAACCAGACCAAAAGCATCACCATCGCCAAAGCGCACCAGGTCTTGACAGTCAAAGCCGAATCGATTGTCGCAGTCCATGCGCGCCTGGCTCGGCCGCAAATAGCTGGCGCAATGGCGTGGGAAACCTTGCGCGCCGGCTTACGACAATCGTCTGGCGGGGTGCCGCTGGGCTCGTTGGAGCCGTTCAATTTTTTGTATGAATCGCCGCACATTGCGTGCAGTCCGGCACTGGCCAGTTATGCCGCGCCCAGTTTTACGTCTGGCCGGCCGGTGCTGGATGCGGCGCTGGATTTGACCGAACGTATTTTTCGCGAGTTCAAATTCGATAGCAAGGCCACCACTATCTCGACCCCGCTGGCAGAAGTGCTGGCCGGCCGGCGCGGAGTTTGCCAGGATTTTGCGCACTTGATGATCGGCTGCCTGCGCACGCTGGGGCTGGCTTGCCGTTATGTCAGCGGCTATATCCTGACCACGCCCACTGCCGGCCAGCCGCGCCTGATCGGGGCCGACGCTTCCCACGCTTGGGTCTCGGTTTATTGTCCTGGCTTTGGCTGGGTTGATTTCGATCCGACCAACCGTTGCCTGGTGCAAGACGAACACATCACGCTAGGTTGGGGTCGCGACTTCAGCGACGTGACACCGATGCGCGGTATCGTGCTGGGCGGCGGCGAACAGGATTTAAAAGTGCGGGTCACGGTGACGCCAATGTCACACGGGCAAACCGCCTCATATTTGTAACTTTTGCGTTAGCACACGACAAAATCGAAAACAAGCCGACCTTCTGCGCCATGGTGCAATGCAAATAAGGCTTCAAAATAGAGGGGTATATGCCAAAATACCACCTAATCCGCACGTATTCATTGCCACAAATAAAATACTGCCACCAGTATTATTCTACCGCAAAAGGACGAATTGCGCCCACAACCGCTTACTCTACGCCGCTGGCCCGTACGGTCAAGGCCAGTTGCAGCCGATCACGTACTTTCAATTTTTCAAAAATAGCGCCTACATGCGCCTTGACCGTGCGCTCGGTGATACCGAGCTGACGTGCGATTTCTTTATTACTGGCACCAGCGGCGACAGTGCGAGCCACTTCGCGCTCGCGCTCGGTCAGACTGGCAATCCAATGACTAGCCGCAGGCGATACGACGCCTGCTATCGTTGCCGATAAGGTAGCCGGCGTTGGCGGCGGCAGACGCGCTGTCCCCAGCAATAGGCGCTGCATCAATGCCTCACCGATCCATAAGCCGCCTTGCGAAACAACCAGCGCCACCTGTTGCAATACTTCTGCTACTGCATGGCTATTGCAATAGCCGCGTGCACTTGCCGAAAATGCGGCCAAAGCTTGGTCATCATTCGGCCGGTCGCTCAACACCACGACAAACTGCGTAGGAAAAGCAACACGTACCACAGCCAGTTGCTGCGCCAATGACGGATCGGCCCGCAAGTGCAACCAAATCACATCAGTAGCAGCGGCCGGAATCGCCGCAGATGGCCACGCCAATGCCCGCGCCGCAGGGAAAGCCGCACGCCAGCGCGCCGACAACGTGCCTTTGGATGATAAAAACAAATGTCGTGGTGTATTCAAGCGGCGCTCAAAACCCATTTAATTGGCCGTAGCGTGCGCGGCATTCAAAAATAAAAACCAACTCAGTTGTAAGCATCACCGTTCGCTCATCGCAGCTTGTTTGGCGCGCAATACTGGCTTGAGTAAATAGGACAAGATTGTTTTCTGCCCGGTAATGATGTCTACTTCCGCCACCATGCCAGGAATAATCGGCAAGTTACTGCCAAGTGCCGCCTTATCGGTACGCACCCGCACCGTGTAGAAGGTATTGCCCTTGTCGTCGGTGACTGAATCGGCGCCGATATGTTCGAGTGTGGCTTCAAGTCCGCCATAGATCGAAAAATCGTAGGCGGTGAATTTAACCACCGCTTTTTGTCCGGGCCGCAGGAAGGCAATGTCTTTCGGCAGCACTTTAGCTTCCAGTAGTAATTTACCTTCCAGCGGCACGATTTCGATCATGTCACGGCCGGGCTGCACCACGCCACCGATGGTATTGACCAGCAGCCGTTTGACGGTGCCTTTTACCGGCGAACGGATCGAGGATTGCTTGACCTTATCGGTCAGGCTACCGCTGCCTTGCATCATCGAATTGAGCTTGGCTACTGTCTCGGCGTAATCCTTGCGCGCCACATTGCGCACGGCCAGTTCCACTTCATCGATCTTGCGGCTCGATTCCAGGATTGCCGACTGGGTACGCGCCACTTGTGCATTGGCGATATCGCGCTCGCTGCGAAAGCGCGATACATCGCGTTCCAACCGCAGCAAATCGACTTCCGATACTGCGCCGGATTGGATCAGCGGTTTGGTGACATTCAATTCCTTCAGGGTCGATTCGTAAGCTTGCGTGGCTTGGATTACCCGCAAGCGCGCTTCGCCCTGTTCTTGCTGGCGCTGCGCCAATTGCTGGCGGGCGATGGAGACTTGCGCGTCCAGCTCAGAGGTCGCCGTTTGGTATAGACGGCGTTCTTCATCGACTGTTTTCGGGTCTTCCTGCACCACTTCTGGCGGCGGCACGAACGCTTTGTTTTCGCCAATGGCCTGCAAGCGCGCGGCCTTGGCGGCCAAGGATAAATAGGCTGAGCGATTTTCCCGCACCGAGGATTCGAATCGGGTCGAATCGATCTTCAATACCACTTCACCGATATTGACCACCTGCCCTTCATGTACCAGGATTTCTGACACGATGCCGCCGTCCAGGCTTTGCAACACTTGCAACTGCTGCGACGGAATCACCTTGCTATCGCCGCGCGTGACTTCATCGACTTTGACCAAGCCGGCCCACACGATAAACAAGACAAGTGCCAACACCAGCGCACGCAATAAAATCTTGGCACGCAATGGTTCTTGTTGAATGATAAAACGGTCGGCGTCGCGCACAAAATCGAGTTCCGGCGCCTCTGGGTCGCCCTTCCAGCGACTGATCAAGCCATCCGAGCGCGGCTCCAGCAAGACCCGAATCGCCTCAAACACGCGGCCACTGCGAAAGCCTGCGGCCCGCACCAGACGGATCACCGGATTTTCATAATTGGGGCGGGGACGTGCACGGCGCTCGATGATCGGGCTTTGGCCACCCGCTCCGCCCTGTGGATTGGGTCCACGACGGTCGGCGGCAGTGCCGGTTCTACCTTGTTCCCTGCCTGCGGGTTGACTCATGCGGCTCTCCCGACCTGACCCGATTGTAGGGCAGCAATCACCTTGTCTCGCGGTCCGTCAGCCACGACCACGCCATCGTCCATCACGATGATGCGGTCTGCCAAATCCATCAGACTGGAGCGATGGGTGACGATAATCATGGTCTTGTGTTCAGCATAACGGCGCAAGCGGTCTTTCAACTGGAATTCTGAGCTGTGGTCCATCGCGCTGGTCGGCTCGTCGAGCAAGATCACCGGCGGGTCGAGCAAGACCGCGCGGGCAATCGCGATGCTTTGGCGCTGTCCACCAGAAAGCGATTCGCCACGTTCGCTGACCATCATGTCGAAACCTTCAGGATGGCGATTGATAAATTCGCTCAAACCGCCCAACTCTGCCGCTGCCAGCACCGAACGGTCATCAGCGTACGGTGCGCGCAGCGCAATATTGTCACGCAAACTACCGTAAAACAGCGTTGATTCCTGTTCGACATAACCCATATTGCGCCGAATATCAGCCGGATCGAGCTGACGTAAATCGACCCCATCCAAAAAGATCGCGCCTTTGGTCGGGCTGTACAAGCCAAGAATCAATTTTTGCAAAGTCGATTTGCCCGAGCCGATGCGGCCGATCACCACTACCCGTTCCCCCGGCTTGATGCGAAAGCTAATGCCGCGCAGCGCTTCTTGCTGGCGGTTGGGATAGCTGAAATGGACATTGCGAAATTCGATTTCGCCCCGGATTTCGGGGCGATGGATATACGCGCTTTCTTCACTGCGTTCGGTTGGCGTATTCATGATTTTCTCTACTGCCTGCAGCGAATTTTTGGCATTTTGGAATTGCAACAACAGCCCCACTACCTGTCCCAGCGGTGCCATCGCACGGCCGGCCAGCATGGTCGATGCGATCAAGCCACCCATGGTCAGCATCCGTTCATGGATCAGGTATACGCCGGCAATCACCGTGACCAGATTGACTACCTGCTGCAAGCTGGCGGCGCCGTTAGTGCTGGAGGACGATAGCAGGCGCAGTTGGCTGC
>JAZKIX010000120.1:0-12724 GCA_040384645.1 Pseudomonadota bacterium
TCCATTTTTATATTGAAATAGAACAACCGGCTGGAAGTCGCTTAGCAACTATACCCTTGCGCGCCGCTCCCGCTTTTGACTTTAAAAATAACCAGACCGATCCTCAATCAAAGCTATATTTTTGCAAGAGCCCATGAAAATACTCATGCCAGTATTTTAAAAAGTCCAATGAAAATGCGCAGGACAGGTATCTTTTCGCCATATACCCCCTATTTCACTATAAAAATTGACTCTTAAAAATAGCTGTAACGAGGTAAATGTTTTTGGTTAAACTCCGTCAGCAAAAAGGTAACATTGCAAAATATTCTTAGCTACCAGATTGATCACATTAACAATAAAACTACCGAATGAACAATACTTTTTCCAGCGACGAAATCAATGTTTTGAAGCAGCACGGCATCGTCCTATTTGCCGAACGTGTGATCTTCGATACCAGGCCGCCAATGGAGACAGCCGACATCGCAGCCGTCCAGGCGCAACTGGCGGGACCGCTTCCGCCGCCACTATTGGAACTTTGGGCGCAAACCGCGGGCGGCCGGCTTCACTATGATTTGAGGCTGACGATGGATGGGCAGGAAGAAGCGATTAGCTGGATCGAATTGTTCTTTAACGGCAGCGATGGCTATCGTGACTTGCAAGGCTGGATCGAGCACGAACGAGAGCTGGCAATGGAACAGGCAGAACTAGACGAAAAAGAATGGGACGGCAAACTTTCTTACCTACCCTTTGGCGGCTTCGAATATTGTGACCGGATTTATGTGACGGTAAAAGCGGGTGCCCAATACGGCCACATCCTCGCCTGGAAACAAGGGTTGCCACCAGCATGGACACATGCCTTGCACAACGACGGCATCGCTACCGTGGCGCCGGATCTGGCAGCCGCATTTGCCGCCTTGCGCCTCCATCAAGATCCACTGGCGCCTACCGGCGATTATTTTGCCGGCCAAAGCTTGCTGGACTATATCGATGAGCGCGTCGAGCAGCATGCGCTGGCAAGCGCGCTGGCGGATAAATTGATCGATTTCTATCGCACAGCAATCGTCGACTGGCGCACGCCGCTAGCGCAAGGACGTTTGGCGCTGCAACCTAGTTTGGCGAGCATTGCCTTGTCGCACGCTATTGGCAGCGACGATGCGGCGCTGATTGCCCAATTGGCAGCGGCCGACATCGCACTTGATCAGCCGGTACAAGGCAGTGCGCTGGCAACAGAAACCGCCATGGGCGACCAAGCCTTTAGCGCATTGCATGCCTTGATCGGCGCCGGCGCACCGGTGGCGCCGACGATATTGAACAATATCGATAGTGCCGTTCCTGCCGACTTGATTCAAACCTTGCTTGCGCATGGCGCCATACCGACTGCAAGCGCTATCGCCCAATGCATTGCCTGCGGCGCAACGGACAGCGCGCAAGTCATTGCCCTCGCCTACGCACAGCAGCATGACGATTTAGCGACCGCTTACGATGCCGCAAAACGCAGTTTGCTGGCGGAATTGGAACCATCGTTAAGCAAGGTGCGTCAAGGCAAGCTAGGCCATTATTTAGGCGAGCAAGGTTTAGCTGCCCGGATCGACCATCTACAAAAGAACATTCCCGGTTTAAGTCTTTAGGCGTTGTACGGCATGCGGTGGAACCAGCACTTTTTGCTGCGCTCCAAAGCGGTATCACACGCGCAGAAGCTTGGGTTGACGCTCAAGGCGACCGGCTTAGCAGCTATTTACAGCGCCAAATCGCCTTATAATACTGATGGCAGTATTTTCAAAGACCCAATAAAAGCCTGCGGGTAAGGCATGTTTTTGCCATATACCCCCAACTTATTGCTATCTTTACTGCCAAATACATCCACTCTTGCAGGACAAACCAATTGAGCAAACTACTCGCCATTGACGGTCTCAACATCGTGCGGCGCATTTATGAAGCCAATGCGGAAGAAGAAGACCCTGTGCTGAAGGTTACTACCGCATTACGCCATTCTTTATCATCGATCCACCGCTTACTCGACACGATTCAGCCGACCCATGTGCTGGCCGCTTTTGATGCCGGCGGGCAGACCTGGCGGCACGATTTGTTTCCCCAATACCGCGCCCATCGTGCGCCGATGCCACCGCTCTTGCGCGAACATTTGCCGCAATTGTTCAGCGATCTGGCCGCACTCGGCTTGAGCGTGCTGTCGATTGCGCAGGTCGAAGCCGACGATGTAATCGCCACGGCGGTCATGCGCTGGCTGAACGAGGCCCGGGGCGAGGCAGTGATTGCATCGACTGACAAGGATTTGCATGTGCTCATCGCGCACGGCGCTCTAGTTTGGGATCACTTCAAGCACGAATGGCATGACCGCGCATGGGTGCTCAATAAATTTGGCGTGGAACCCGACAAGCTGGCTGACTTGCTGGCCCTGATGGGCGACGCCACCGATGGCATTCCGGGTGTCTCGAAAGTGGGTGGCAAGACCGCAGCCAGATTATTGAATGCGTACGGCAATCTGGAGGGCGTCATTGCCGGCGCCGGTATTTTGATCAATCCCCTGGGTGCGCGCCTGCGCAACGAAGCCAAGATGGCGCGCCTGTCACGGCAATTGGTGGATTTGAAAACCGACGTGGCTTTGGGTGTTACGTGGAATGGTTTGGCGTTGCGGCGATAAAACAGACCGCAATAGCGCATCGCTGGCGCTAATGCGCTTGCGAGCGCTGGGGCAACGCAGAGGCAGTTAAATGAGTTGCTTCTACTTCGGAAAAATCGGCTATATCGGCTGTATCTATTCGCCTAACGCGATGGTCAAGGGCTGACGTGCCGCACGCACAGCGGGAAATAATCCACCTAGAAAGCCCAAGACACAGGACCATGCTGTCCCTTGCACCAGTTGGCTAGTCGATAATTGCATGGTAAAAACGAGTTGGGACATATTGCCTCCCATGGTCGACACACTGAAGTTATTAAACGTCAGATATGCCAGAACCGCGCCGATCAAGGCACCAATCAAGGCCAGTACAAACGATTCGGCCAGGGTTCCGGCGAACACGGCGAGTCGGCCAAAACCAATGACTCTCAAGGTTGCGATTTCTCGCGCCCGCCCCGCCACGGAGGCGTACATCGCATTGAGCGCCGCAGCCAACGCTCCCAGCGCCATGATCAATGCCAAAGGCTTGCCGATGTAATTAATCAGGTCGCTACTGACCTTGGCTTGGTCTGCATAAAATTCTTGCTCTGATTTGATATCGATATTCAGGCGTATTTCACTTTTACTGTAATTTTTCAAAGCCTCGATACTGTCAGGGGTTTTCAAACGCACGCGCATAGCCTGGACTACATTTCCCCGGTTGAAAAGGCTCTGCACCACATGCAAGTCAGCCCAGATTTCCGACTCAAATACACTACCGGCAGCTTCAAAAATGCCCACTACCCGCCATTCGACATTGCGTAACCTGACTGTGCTGCCTAAGGAATAGCCTTCAAATTCGTCGGCAATCCTGCGTCCCACAACCAATTCGTTACTACCGGGTGCAAACATGCGACCGCCCACGATGCCAATCCCGTGGCGCGCCGCTAATGCTGCCGGAACAATCCCGCGCAACGACAGGCTCGCTTTGGTCTGCGTCGATTTTTTCAAACTATCGACAACCACATACATTTCTGGCGATACCAACACTTTGCCCTCAATTTCGGCAATGCCAGGTCCGGCGGCTATCAGATTTTGCTGCTCGTGCAGCAAAACACTATTCAATTCGCTTTCGGAACCCGCCCTAAGAACCACGGCGATATCTGGCGACCCGCTATTGTTCAAGGTTTGACGGAAGCCATTTTCCAAGGCAAGCGCGCCTAACAGAACGAAGACGACCAGGCCAATTGCGATCGAGGCAGACAAAGACATCCAGACTCGTTGGGTCAGGCTTAGCAGATTGATCTTGACGACGGCCCAGATCTGGCGCAGGACGAGCAACATGACTTATGTTCTTCCCAAGGCAGTGACAATATTGAGCTGGAGCGCCTTCCAACCGGGAATAGCTGCCGTCAGCAGCCCCAACACGAGCGCTGCCGATAATCCGGTCCACCAAACCGAAAAAGGCATCGACAAGCCGCTAAATTTTCCGCTATCGCTTAAAACTGTGATGGCGCACCAAGCCAGCAACATTCCCGCTATGCCGCCCGACAGGGCAAGCAGAATCGACTCGCAGATAACCATTCTAAGAATACGAATAGATGAAAACCCCAATGTCTTCAAAATACCAATTTCACGTGTCCGGTCACGCACCGCCATCACCATGGTATTGCCCACTACCAGCAAAATTGTCACGAATGCAGCACCGACAACCAAGGTAACAATCAGCCCAATATTGCCAAATTGAGCAAGAAATGCGGTGGCAAACTGTTTTTCACTCACCGTTGTGGTTTCATCCCCAGAATTAGCAAATTTAGTATCAATCAGGTCGGCCAATGAATCGTTCAGCGCCGGATCGTTTGTCGTCAACACGATGGTGGCTATCTTGTCCCGTCCAAAATAGCGGGTTTCATTAAAGTAGTCATAGTGAAACAAGAGCGATTGCATATCGCCGCTCTGGTTGGCGCTGGTGTAAATACCCGTAATCAAAAAATCCCAACTACGCGAGCCGTCTGTCTTGCTATAAATATTGCTCAATATCGGCACCCGCTGCCCCACTTTCCAACCAAATTTGTCGGCAGTTTTTTTACCGACAATGAGCCCGGTGCGCTCACTCAAGAAATGCTCGCGCTCCTGTGGAGATAGCTGCAATTCGGGATAAGTAGCCAGATAAGAAACAGGGTCAACCGCAAATCCCACCAAGACATTGCGCGGGTTCTGGTAATAGGCGCCAAACCAACTGGTGTGGGTTGCGCTTGCCACTCCGTCGATGGCTCGGACCCGTTCCAGATACGCCAACGGCAAGGGCTGGACGTAGCTAATTTTGTTTGAAATTACCAAGCGGTTTAGATTGGCAGTACCTGCTTCACCGGAAAATACCACTTGCACACTGCCCAATAGCCCGTACAGCAAAAAGGCAACGGCGATGACCACGAACAGCAAAATGAAACGCAAGGGTTTGCGAAACAGGTTTTTCCTGATCAGGGTCAGATCACGCATACGCTATGTCTTCGGTAAAGACACCCTTGTCTAGATGCAGGGTTCTTTTTGCATAGGCAGCAGCAGCCGGGTCATGCGTCACCATCACAATGGTTTTGCCAAAATCGCGATTCAATATCCGCAAGATGCCAAGGATTTCGTCTGCGGTTTTACGGTCCAGATCGCCCGTGGGCTCATCGCATAAAAGCAGGACGGGATCGGCGACCAAAGCGCGGGCAATGGCGACCCTTTGCTGCTGGCCGCCCGACATTTCTTTCGGATAATGTCGGGCACGATCACTTAGCCCGACCAATTCCAATGCGGTCTTGACGTGGGCCGCACGCGCTTTGGCTTTTAAATTGGTCAGTAGAAGTGGCAATTCGACGTTTTGGGCTGCATTCAGCATTGGAATCAAATTGTATGACTGAAAAATAAAGCCCACATTGCGTGCCCGCCATTTGCTCAAACGCGCTTCGTCATATCGCTCTAATTGTTCTCCGCCAAAACCAAGCGAACCGCTAGTGACTTGATCGATGCCACCCAAGAGATTAAGCAAGGTTGTCTTGCCTGAGCCGGACGGCCCCATGATGGCCACGAAATCTGCCGCCGCAATATCAAGATTGACATTGTCGAATATAGATACGACTTCACTGCCTTTGACATATTTTTTGACAATATTGCTGAGTACAAATAACTCGGACATTGCAATTCCTCAGAGAGTTTTATCGCGAAGCGTGACTTTGATCCCCATGTCGGGCAACAGACGCGGATCGTGCCGGATGAAGCCAATGCGAACCCGGACGGTAGCCTTGTCGCGGTTGGCCGCAGGAACAATCGCTAACACCCTGCCTGCAATCGTGCTATCCGGATAAGCGTCCATCACGGCATTCACCGTTTGGCCTTCAAATACCCGGCCGATAAAGGCTTCATTCACGTCCGCCTCTATTTCGAGGCTATTCATATCGACCAATGTGCAAATACCTGAGCGCAGGGAGCCGCCGCCTGCCGACATAGGTGAAACAGATTCTCCGGCCTGCGCCGTTTTATCGACAACGACGCCTTCAAATGGCGAACGGATTTCGTATTTCGACAATTGGACTTGGTTACGCGCCACCTCGGCACGGGCTGCACCAAGATCCGATTTACTGCGCATTAACTGGGCTTCCAGATTTAATAACCTGGCTTCATCGCGGTTCAATTCTGCCGCGCTCAAAAAGCCTTTTGCCGACAATTCCTGAGTGCGCTGCAATACGCGCCGCGCATCAGCGATATCCGCGTCAACCACACGTACCCCTGCCTCAGCCGCCCCTACGCGCGCACGCGCCGTGTTTAATTCGCCTTGTGCCAGGCTACTATCGACGACGGCAATGATCTGGCCTTTGGCTACTCGCTGACCTTCCTCTACGCGCACTTGCAACAGGCGTCCGCTCACTTCCGATGCGACAGAGGCGCGCCGTCTCGCTACCACATACCCCGCGGCGATCAAAGCGCGTGGCGCCATTGCCTTGGCAGGTAGTGATGCCAGCCCAGGGTCGACACGACCGGCTCTTATTGGTGCAGAAGTACCCAATTGATGAAATTGGTACCACCCAATGGCCCCACTGACCGCAGCCCCCAAAATAAAGGCTGTCGTTACCACTCCCCACGGAAATGAGCGCCCCTGCCGACCTTCATCGGGGCGAACGATCGATAAGGCATGTAGTTTTTGACTCAAGTCAGCCGACATATTCATTTTCAAAGAAGCGCAAAATGCCGACACATCAATTGCACAGGTCCCACCTTCGATCCCGCTATAGATGTCAACAAGTGTTCATTCGCAAAAGAAGATCCGCGTCTATCGCAGACGGCATCCCTTGCCTAGACTGACGCAGCAGCAGGACAAGTACATTGGAATGTACCTGTCCTGGCGATCCTAATGCTTAGGCGCTGCTACTGCTGCAAGTGCTGCTGCAAGTGCTGCTGCAAGTACTGCTGCAAGTACTGCTACTGCCTGCAGAAGTAATCTCACTAACGTACATGAACTCTGAATCAGCAGAGCTGATTTCAGCGGAAATGTAATAGCTTAAGCTTGAATCGACAGAGCCAATTTCTTTCATCTTAATTTCCTCTTTATAAAAATAGTAAGCCAAAATGGCCATTTCAATTACCCGATGATGTTTTATCGGGTAACACCACCCGAACTGCTGAAAGCAGTTCGGGATTCAACGACAACGTCATTTTTTCGAAACAGCGTTCATATAAATCACCTTTTAAAAAATGCATTTTCTCGGTAACTTTGAACGATAACTTCGAATAAAGAGACTTTGCCGGAGAACTCGCCTCATCAACCACCAAGGAACATCGGCTATAACCTTGCTTGATGACTTCCGCCAATTGTGCTGTGATCAAAAATTCTGCGATTCCTCGCCGTCGCGCTTTCGGCAATACTGAAAGATGAGAAATATGTACCTCACCTATATCTGGAGCGGACAAAATACTGGATATATGACGCGATTTTGTGAGTATCTTTATGCCCGCTATAAAACCAAAAAATGTGAAAATATTAGAAAGTGTTTCTTTACTTAAACGCTCATATTTTTTTCGGTCATATACGCCAATTGTTCCAACCGGCATATCGTCATCGTACGCAAGAAAAATATTATTGAAACCGCAAAATCCTTTTCCAGACAAATACTCAAAACGAATAAAATCAACTGCTGAAGTACTTTTTCTTTGGTAACTAAAATCGTAAAGTGTCTCGCCACTTTCATACAGCATCTTCACAACCATTTCATGATCGCCTGGTTTTGCGGATGCAATAGATAATTGATGAATAAGCCGCCTCCGTAATAAACCCTAAGTCATATCCAGTTATCGATGCGAATACCAAAAAAATTTCTTGGATGCGATAATTACAAAAATCAATCCACTTAAAGCCAATACCAATAAAGTAAAAAATTCATCGATTAGGGTTGAATTTTGATAAACAACCCTTCTTAAAGAATGGACAAACATATTTGTAGGAAAATAGAAAACTATACTTTCTATCAGCGGAGATAAATTCTTAGCCGGAATAACTGAATCGGTCAAAAACATGATCGGCAAATTGGCGATCCCGGCAAAAGCAGTTGCCGAAGCCATTTTTTTGAAAATAGCAGAAAAGAAAAAACCTATCGACAGAAAACAAAAGACTCCAAAAATTAGCAAAACGAAGGTATATACCAGACTTATCAAATTTGTTGCTTGATAAAAACCATAAAAATAATTGCAGATTGAAATAAATACCATTCCGAATATAGTCAAAATCAATGCCCGACTCACCACGAAAGCCAATAAATAATCCAGTTTTGACAAAGGGAAAATCTGAAACATTCGCATTGC
Source organism: Pseudomonadota bacterium (assembly GCA_040384645.1). Taxonomy (GTDB): domain Bacteria; phylum Pseudomonadota; class Gammaproteobacteria; order Burkholderiales; family Burkholderiaceae_D; genus JAZKIX01. The sequence goes on from JAZKIX010000120.1 coordinate 8,432, forward strand.
CCCTACTTCTCTCAGCGCCACTATAGGTACGGTAAACCCAAATAAACTGATCGTAAAGATAGTCAACGCGACCAATCCTGTAATCAAAAAAGGTATGTAAGCTAAATGTTCGCCCAAAGATTTTTTTTCAATCACCTGCAATTGATAACGAAGCACAATGCCTTCTTTTGAGCGATTAAATTCTTCATTCGCCAAAGCCACAGCAGCGTATACCGACTGTTGGATTGATCGCTTCTCTGGCGATATCCTTAGTTCAAGTTGATAGGAAACATCTGGCTCTGAAGTCTGAAATGATTTCGGAATAATCAATGTCGAGTCATTACCTGCATCCGTTACGGTGGTGATATGTCTTAGATCAAGAGGCAACTGCATTTTTTCCAGATTTTTCTTCAGCACATTCAAATACGCAATACTGTGCGCATTGTTTGCCAGGTCGGCGATAAATAGCCACTCTTTTTTGGCATCAAGCGATACGCCGCCAAAAAAGAATGACAAAGCAACGAGCAAAATAAATGGATAGGCGAATGTCCAAAATACGGCAGACTTTTCACGAAAATATATTTGCAATTCAAGAAATGTCAAATACCCTAGCATGCTGTCTCAATGGTTATTGATATAGTCAAGAAAATCATCCGAGTTGGATGCGCTATAGCTGAAAGCAGATAATCCGGTGTTCTTGGCAATTTCTACCAACGCATCTTTGAAATTGGACTGGGCATAAATGACCATCGTGCCGTCTTTTAAGATATGCGAATATGCGACTCGCTGATCAGCGGTTAGTTCTTCTTTTACGCGCGCCATCTGTGCTGGATCGGAACACTTCAATGATCCTTTGATCTCACCCACTAATTTTTTTAGAAGTGTTTTGGCATCATCATTGGCTTGAACCCGGCCAGCTTTTAGCCACGTAATCGTCGTTGAAATGTCAATATCTCTAGACGAATGCGATGCACATAGAATGGCTGTCTTTGGCTTTTTATTGCGAAGATTAGCTAATAGAGAATAAAAATTATCTGCATATCGTGCATCGAGCCCGGTACCAGGCTCATCCAATAAAATCAACTCTGGTTCGTGTGAAATCGCAATAAATAGATCAAGGCGTTGTTTTTCCCCACGTGACAGATCTTCATAGAATTTATCTAATAGCTTGTCAATTCCCAATTCGAATACATAATTTTTATCGACTTTGCCATATAACTTCTCGTGCAACCGAACCAGCTCTTTCACTTTTATATTTCTGCTGTACGTCGATTTCTGTAACTGGGCGCCTATTTTTGAACAAATATGGTTATCTTTTAATGCAGCCAAGGCGCTTAAACCAAATAGACTGATATCGGACCGCTTACATTCCACAAGTCCAAGCACTGCATCGAGTAGAGTTGATTTCCCTGCACCATTACCCCCGACCAGCACAACAAACTCGCCTTGATATATTGAAAGACCCTTTACAAGCAATGAAAAATTGTTTTCAAATTGGATCTCGACATGATCCACATTGACAACTACGACCTTTGCAGCGGATAAAATTTGATCGCCTGTACCGGCTTCAATAGAGTTGCTCGGGAGATTGGGCAATATCTCGTCTCTTTTAGCGAGTACAGGTGTCAACGTAGTTTCCTTTTTAAACTCGTTTTCATTGCCGTAGCAATCGATCCAGAATTTCAAGTGCGCTTGCTCCAATTGCGCAATACCGACGCTGCGTCGAATAAGGAATTTTCGTGCCTCAGCTCTGCCACCACCAAACTTTGCTGGCTTCTTTGCTATAAATTTTGCCTCAGAGATAATGAGAGGAACAAAAGTGGGGAAACGCTCCTGCAAAACGGTGTAGTCTGAACTGATTCGGAGAGATAAAAGTTTTATCTTCATTTCCTGGCCACGATAACTGGCCATTTTTAGCTTAATAATATTGAGCGATATTTTGTAATGTGCTGATTCGGCTGAATCAGGACTTAAACTGGTAAATTTCTGAATCAAACCTTCAATATCGGCAATGTGGTAAGAAGAAATTTCTGTGTCAGGCGTCTCAAGCTCGACTTTTGAAAAAAATTGCATGAGTTTTATCTGAATCATGCTTTCCAGTACGTTTAAATCCTCAGGACAACGTTGATACAAGTGTTCGATTTGGCTAAGCTGAGCGATGCCAAGTGCATATTCCGATCTGAGAAAACAAGCTGCTATTAAATGAAGCTGTGTTTTTTCTTCCGGGCTGATTGCGATTGCACCGTGATGATCGGCATTTTTTATTGAATTACCCCGGATTTTTTCTTCAAATCCATCTAAGCTACAAGCCGTTATTTTTTCGATAACAGTGCACCCAATTGCATTTGGCTGGTTAATTAGGGGATGGCGAAATATTTTCTTTAATGTTTCAACGCCAAATGCCTCGATGATGTAATCGATAAAGGCAATCCCTTTGATGTAAATTAAATGTGGGTTTTGCGGATAGGCATTTTTAAAAAAGTGATCATCTCCTCCGACCAAGGACAGAACGGTTCTAATGTCAGGTAGATTGGGATCTTCTTTTAATCCCGCGACAACCTCCTCGAGAGGGCGTGTCTGTCTCAAACATTCGATGTATGTGGCAAATCCTTCATCCAGAAATCTGTTTCCGGAGTATAGAAAACAATGTGCAATTTCATGCGAAATTGTCGCCCTCTGGCTGACCCCGGAATACCCTTCCCCTTTGTATAAATTGTCTATATCTAAATGTACGAACCCTAGGCCATCGACGACCGCAATCGAAAAAGAAGCGTTTACACCGGCCGAACTTAATTCAATCAGAAATACTGGCGCTGCCTCCGCCAATTTTTCTTCGAGGAAATCGATATTTTTTTCAATTTCTTTAATAATCGGATACGAATCGCCTTCGTACTTCCCAAGCAAATATAGTGCGCCGGATCGGTTGATCGGCGTATTGCCTGAAGCGACGTCATACAAAATTTTCTCTAAGGACGAGCGCTTAATGTATCCGCGAATGTGGGTAAAACTAGCCAATGACTGCTGTAAGTCTCCGGCACAGGCTGAATCAAGTAGTGATATAGCCAATCGCTGCATTTCAGAATGCATGGTGCGACCCAAGCTATCGCTACTCAAATTCTTATCAAGCATATTCATGGCCGTACAGGCTTGCCAATCATGATGCAATTAACTACAGATTCATTGACCCCATCAACACGCAGTAATTCATCGGTTAGGCCATCGTAATACGCGCCCCAATTTAAGCTGCGCATGCCAAGGCCGGTCGCAGCAAGAGAAAAATTATTCCCCAGTAAGCCGGCTTCGAGCATGGCAAATCGGTACCCCCGCTCTTCATATTTGGTGACCGATCTTTGGAATACCGCAGTTAGGACGATAATGAGCGAAATGTCCCGGGTATAGCCGGTGCCAGTAATCTCAAAATCGGCCATGGCATTCGCTACTTTTTCTTTAGTAACGTCATCTTCAATAATGTCCAGACGGTGCTTGATCGCGTCATAGTGCGTTACACAGGGCGACAAGCCTTCACCACGCAAAATAACGGGATATATTTCTACGGGAAATAGATTGCCCGCTGAGGGATAAACCCGTTTGCGGATTTCCAGATCGGGGAATTTCGGATGGTGCTCTAAGCGATTCACACCTGCGGAGGCAGCAAGTAAATCCGATAACATCTGCAAGCTAATGGGCTCAGCACTATATTGGCGCGTAGAGCAACGACTATTTTGTATTTCCGAAAAAGACATGGCAATCTGATTCGGTTCGGGTAATTCAATTCTTGACGATAGAGGATAACTCTTGAAATTACTGACCATTTGAGAAACATAAGGCCGGTAATTCATATAGTTTCCCACCTTAATACTTTTGTTTAGTATTGTTGATGGGAAAAATTTAGTCCTTTCATGGAACGTTTCCATATCGTCCTGGCGCTGCTGTTCAATCCGATAGCTTTGCCGATCGGTTATATGTTGTTCGATCTCGGAAAAAATAGAAACTTTCGCGTTCATGAATTGGCTCGAATTGTCGTTTATGGGAATGGATGTGGTACTACGCTCACTGGGTGAGGCATTTCTATACCGAAATGTTTAGTAAATTGTTCCAGGCGTCTTGTATCCAGGTGTTCGAAACCTGTCCCGCAATACAATGGCTGCAAGCCTGGCACTAATACTTTCACAACGACAAATCCCGCATCGCGTAATTCATCGGTCGTCAAATCAACCGCATACACATCGAATCCCTTGGCCTTGAGCTTACTGACCATTTCGACGACTTCGGCTTGTTCGCTACCGCGCTGATCGGCACGAGGATAACGCCGCG
>JAZKIX010000121.1:0-19843 GCA_040384645.1 Pseudomonadota bacterium
GGTGTTCCAGCCGGCAAAGGTCGAGCCGGCTTTGACCAGGGCGCCGCTATTGCCCATCACCGTGATAGTGGCGCCCGTAAGATAGGTGGCGCCATCGACAGGCACACTACCGCCAGTGCTGCCATTGCCGCTGTAGGTGACGCTGTAGGGCACATAAGGCGTGACGCTGTTCGATGCTGCCGATGCAACGCCGGTGCCCACCCCATTGGTAGCGGTCACGGTAAAGGAGTACGCCGTACCATTGACCAGACCGGTGACGATATGGCTAGTCGTGAGGGAGCCGGCATTGCTGTCGACGCCACCGGCAGGCAGGGACGTGACGGTATAACCGGTGATAGCGCCGCCGCCATTGGAAACCGGTGCGGTAAAGGTGATCATCGCTTGCGTATCGTCGGCGGTAGCGGTGCCGATGGTGGGCGCGCCGGGTACGTTGGCTGCCAGGATGACGGGTGCAGCAAACGAGCGCCCGCTGGAACCTATGCCGTTGCCGAGCTGGCCGATGCTGCTACTGCCCCAGCACTCTACTGCGCCCGCGGTTGTCAGCGCGCAGGTGTGGGCACTGCCGGTGCCACTACCGGTGGCAATGGCGGTCACGCCGCTGGATAGCCCCGTCACCGCGACCGGTATCGGGGATTGCGTGGTGGCGTTGTTGCCGAGCTGGCCGAAGCTGTTAATGCCCCAGCACTGCACGCCGCCCGTGGTGTTCAGTGCGCAGGTGTGGCTACCGCCCGTGGCAATAGACGTCACGCCACTGGATAACCCCGTCACTGCGATCGGCGTAAAGGCGTTTATGGTGGAATTGTTGCCGAGCTGGCCATAGAAGTTATTGCCCCAGCACTGCACCCCCCTCCGTCGTGGTGACGGCGCAAGTATGGACACCGCCCCCAGCAATGTTTGCGACCCCCGTCAAATCGGTGGCATGGGCTGGCAAAAAGGCGAGCCATGCGGCACAGGCCAGGAAAAAGAATCGAAAAATTCTGGTCAGTGTGATCAAGGAAGGCATCTTATATCCAGTACGGTGGCGGGCTGAAAATGGCAAGATCAAAAAAGACAACCCATCGGGCGGGCGTCTCGGGGATCGAAGTCGTACTTTTTTGCGGGAATATCATGAAACAAAAGCACATATTTGCTCACTGCGACGCCGCCCTTATTTTGCAAGGTAGGTACACTGGAAGCTAATGGGGCAGACAGCGAGCCAGCCGGTGGCGGCAAGCATCAAAAGCACAGAACAATGATGACGATACATCCGGAAAAAGCAGTGTCACGCGGAATAAGCTTTAAAACTTGAGCTTGATTCGCTGACCAATTTTTGCACTAAAACATTGCCTCATGGCATTTTAACTGACAGACGGGGCCGAAAGTAAAAAAAGGGGACGGGAAATAATCATTTGATAAAACAGGTTATCAAGAGTATTGCCGTCACCAGATACGCACTTTTGAGCAATTTACCGCACATAACAGCCCAAATTCAGATGGCCACTGGCGAAGAGATCGCCAATGAAAATGGCCGAATTCCCGATTCTAAGAGAGCAATTTTTTGTGCGATTTAGGTTGATCTAGTCTCAAATAATTTTGATGAGTCTCAAATAGCTCTGGTGAGTCTCAAATAATTTTGAAGTTGAGAGTAGGCGACCCATGCGTGGGCATGGAAAGCTGCAATTCATCTCACAACGGTCTTAGGAACCCGGCGCCGCAAGGTATTATTGGGACTTCAACTCTCCCTGAGCGCATCAAATATCGGCAAGTGGTGGAATTGGCAGACGTAGCAGGCTCAAACCCTGGCGCACCACACGGCACATGCGGCTTCAAATTCGGCCTTGCCGATCAGAGCAATATCGGGCAGTGGCGCAATTGGCAGACGTCCCAGACTTAAAATCTGAGAGCTCGCAAGAGATGCCGGTTTATCTCGACTTATCTAATAATTCAACTGTGAACTTCACTCGAGCGTCTGACGCCTGCTAGCACGTGGCTTCATTATGTGCGGATAGGTGGCTCGCTAGTTATGCGAACTAGTGGCTTTTTCCAAATGCGAAACTGTGGCTGGTTTTATGCGAATATGCAAATGACAAGGCGAGTCATGACGGCGTCGTGACTATGCAACCAAGGCAATTTACCCTTTTGTTGCTAACGTAAATTCAAGCAGAGGCACAGTGTCGAATCACGATTGATTCGACGCTGTGCATTTGAATTTTTAAATTCAGACTTGTCCCCCCCAAATTTCTATTTCAATACCGGTTATGCCGGATGCGAATCGTCGGTTTAGCCAATGTTGCTGGGTGACAGATGTGGGATTCGTTCTTGATGTCTGACTCAGATTCAAAGGTGTTGGTTTATCAGTCCAAGCGTCTGCAAACAGAATTTTGGCGAAAATGGGGATTTCTGCGATCAAGTTTTAGGAGCAACATCAAGCCAACGGCGGCAACGATTGTTGGTGGCGTGCAAAAACTGCCCTCGCTCGATAGTGAGAATCTTCCTGCTTCAACCCATGCCGCTTCGCGTCTACAACGTAAACGTAAATCCCTCAATTAAAGCCCCAGGCACCCGCGAGCCGCCCAAAGCGCGATGGTAATACGTGTCCACCGCCGGATCGATTCCGGTAAACGATGTCAGTGCCAGCAGCTTTGAACCCAGCGCGTCGTACAGGCTTTCATCCCAGCGCAAGTCGTTGATTGGGCCGACGATTTCGCCATTTTCTACCCAGAAGCAGGCGTAGCGCGTCATGCCGGTGACGCGGGCGGAGACCGGGTCGCTCCAGTTGAGGTAATGCAGATTGGACAGATATAGGCCGGTGCCGAGTGCTTGCAAAATATCTTTTTCATCCAGCGTGCCGGGTGCAACATCCAGCGCGCGCGGTGACTCGGCTTCATTGGCGGCGTTGGCTTGTAAGTCATATTCCTTGGCGCTGCGTGAGTTAACGAGCAGGGTTTTAAGTTGACCTGCTTCTATCAAGGGCAAATGTTGGCCCGATACCTCGCCCTGGCTATTGAAGCGCGGCGTCAAACCCATGCCGAAATTTTCACTGATATGTAATAAGGGCGACAGCTGCGCCTCATTTTCTGCCAGTTTTTTGAACGGGCTGCGGCCCTGTTTCCAGGCCGAGGCCGAGAGCGCGTGCCAGCCCAGCATGCCCAGCAAATCTGAAAATGCACGCGGCGCGAGGTAGCAGCGGTATTGACCCGGTGCGACGTGTTGCGCGGGTTTGCCGAGCAAGTCCAGCAGTTGTTTGCTGCGCGCCAGATTGGCGGCCCATTGCGCCGGATCCCAGCGTGCCGCGGCGTAACAGCCTTTGCTGGCCAGCGGCCCGTTATAGATCGAGTAATCGAGGAAGAAAGATTCGGTGGCAAACCAGTGACGCTGGCCTTTGGAATTGCAGTTGGCGCGAATCAGGCTGCCGCCGGCATACAAGCCGGCCAGATCGCAGCCTTGCGCGGTGTCGACCACGGCCTTGACGATGTCGTCGGCGCCCAATAGTGCGCCGCGAAATTCTTCATCGCTGCTGCCGTTATTTTTTATTGGAACCTGATTCGGGTCGGCTGGCAAGACGGCGATTTCTGCGCGGCAGTGTTGCAACATGTGCGTCATGGCGGCCAGATCGGTCGCCAGATTGCCGGATAGGGTGCGGGAGTGGTCGACCGTGCGCCCGTTCGATTGCAATTGGAGCGCGATACCGATTTGCGCGACATCGGTGTTTTGCCGCACCTGATTGCGGTTGAAACGCAGGAACAAGGTCTCTTCCGCAGTCAAGTTGATGGTGGCGTCTTCGCCAACGTGCAATTGCGCCAGGATGGCGTCCGCTACCGCGTCGAAATGCCGCCGAACGTGATTGATGAAGTCGGGCTTGATGCAGTCAGGCGCGCTCATGCTTGGCCTCCAAACACTTCAACATCGCGGAACAGGCAAGCCGGTGAGGAATGGCCGACCCGGATCACCTGGCTCGGTTCGCCCTTGCCGCAAAACGGCGTGCCGTGCGTGGTGTCGTCGCGTCCGACGCCGGCCAACCGATTCCAGAAATCGACGGTGACGCCGCGATAGTTCGGGTTGCGCACCACCGCGCCGAGCTTGCCGTTTTCTATCAATTGACCGCGCTCGCAACCAAACTGAAATTTATTGCGGTAATCGTCAATCGACCAAGAGCGGTTGGTCGTCATCAGGATGCCGCGTTCGACCTGGCCAATCAATTGTTCCAGCGTGGCGTTGCCGGGTTCTAGGTTGATATTGGCCATGCGGTCGATCGGGGCGCGGTTCCACGAGGCCGAGCGAAAATTGGCCACGCCCGGCAAGCCGGAACGCTGTTGCGATTCGAGCGAGCCAAGGCCGCGTTGCAAGACGCCGTTTTCGATCAGCAATTCCCGCGTCGCAGGGTTGCCGCCATCGTCAAAGGCGTAGCTGGCAAAGGAATGCGCCTTGGCCGGATCGAAGCTCACATTCATCAACGATGAACCGTATTGCAATACCCCGAAATCGGCTGGTTTGACGAAACTCCAGCCGGCGTAATTGCGCTCGTCGCCGAGGATGCGGTCCAGTTCCAGCGGGTGGCCAATCGATTCATGGATTTGCAACATCATCTGATCCGGCATCAACACCAGATCCATGCGACCCGAGGGGCAATTGGGCGCGTTCAATAACTCCAGCGCTTCTAATGCGGTGCGATTGGCCTGTTCGGCAAACACTCTGCGCTGGAACACTTCACCGCCGAATTGCCCGGTCTGCGACCAACTGCGGCTTTGCGATTGCAGCCCATGTGCCGCGGTCGCGGTCAGTGTGATATCGACCATGTCGAAACTCTGGCGTATTTCCGACCCATTGGATGAGTAAAAATCGATCTGGGTTTGGATCGTCATGACACGCGCTGAGCGATTGACGATCAGATCCGACACTTTCATCGCATGCGACGCTGCCAGCAGGCAATCGGTGATCTCGGCCAGCGCGGCCGCGTCCAGCGTCTTTTGTTGCGGGCTTTGGTACTGCCCGCGCGCCACAGGCCGTTGCTTAGCGTTAAAGCCATGCACCTTGTGCGCGCTGGTGGCGCGGGTGGTGGCGATGGCGCGGTCATAGGCGCGTTTCAAACCATCGACGCTGAGATCGGCTGTGGCAGCATAGCCGAAATGGCCATCGATCAAGACTTCGCACATCACGCCTTCTTCGATACTGCTGTCGTTTGTTTCCGGCTGCTCGTTGCGAATCACGCGTTGGCGCGCGGTTTCGTGCGAATAACGCAGGCCGGCCCAGTCGGCCGATTGACGGGCATAAGCGAGGGCAATTTCAGGGAATTGGATCGAATCGGGCATGGATGACTTTCGCGCTGGCCGGCGCAGGACATAGGGTCGAGGAAAAGAGGATAGGGAATTGAATCGCCGCTGTCAAAGCGGTTGCCTTCATGCTGGCGCAGACGGGTTAGAAATTTCCCTCCAATTGCCGCACTATCACGTATCAATACTGGGTATAGTATATATTTTTTCCCAATAAAAACGTGCGGGATAGGCATTGTTTCGGCATATACCCCCCCGATAAATGCCAAAATACCCGAGCCTGCAAGCGTTGCTTAAAACGACAGCGGCAGCGGCAAAGGACGCACTGACTCGCGCACGATCAGTTCCAGCGGCAGGCGTTCCGACGCCGCCACTTCGCCGCTGCCAATCAGCCGGACTACGGCGTTGGCAGCTTGCCGTCCCAATTGGTACGCCGGCTGGCGGATGGTGGTGAGCGGCGGGATGCAAAACGAGGAATGGGGCAAATCGTCGAAGCCGACCAGCGACACATCTTCCGGCACCCGCAAGCCATGCCGGAACAGGCCGAGGCGGGCGCCGTAGGAGCTGAGATCGTTGGCGGCAAATACTGCAGTGAAATGCGCTTTCGACTCGACTAGCTGGTTGATTGCGATCACGCCGCCCGCCTGATTAAAATCGCCGCGCAGCATCAAACGCTGATCGATGGCGATACCAGCCTTGAGCAGTGTTTCTTGATAGCCGCGCATGCGCTCGAAGCTATCGGGATTTTTTACCGGACCGGAAATGAAGGCGATATCGCGGTGACCGGCATCGAGCAAGTATTGGGTGGCACGTGCCGCACCCTGATAGTTGTCGATGCTGACCGACGGCACCGACAGGTCGGCACAGCGGCGTCCGGCCAAGACCAGCGGCACGCGGCGGGCGTAACTGCCGATTTCTTCATCGCTTAACCAGCCCGGCATCAGCACGATGCCGTCTACCCGCCGGGCAATGAGTAATTCGATACTGGCGGCAACTTCTTTGGAATCCCAATGACCATTGGCGAACAAGGGTGAGTAACCCAGCTCGGCCAAAGCGTCTTCGACCCCGTGGATGGTTTCGTTAAAAATCACGCTGGTAATGTCTTGCGTAATGACGCCGATGGTTTGGCTGCGGCCGCTGGCAAGACCGCGCGCCATTAGGTTGGGGCTGTAGTTGAGCGCGCTAATGGCCTTCTCGATGGCGTCGCGTTTGACTGCACTGATTTGTGCGGTGCCGTTTAAAAAACGCGATACTGTGCTGGGCGAGACGCCGGCATGCACGGCGACCTGATTTAAGGTGCTGACGGCGGGTGCTGCGGCTTTTTCGGTGGTCATGGCATGGTTCAGACATAAAGAGAAAGCGAAAAGAAAGCGCTTTCGCAAAACTGGCTAGAAATAAATTTTTCGTAGTGTAACTTGGGGCAAATGCTTTGGTGAAAATATGTGGCACAATTTGCGCGGGCAACTCGTAATTACGCCGATATTGAGCGGGTTTTAGCAGTATTTACGTGCCATTTTTGCCGTCGCACCACATGCATCGAAACCACTTTATCACGTATTGTGAGTAAAACATTAAACCGGAAGCGTAGTTCCAAATATTTTTGAAAGCGCTTTCATTTTTTAAATCCTTCTATATAATTCCATTCATGAAAACTTTAAATTTCCCACCAGACTTTTTCTGGGGCACCGCAACGTCCTCCTATCAAATCGAAGGCGGCGCCAAGGACGATGGCCGCAGCCCGTCGATCTGGGACGTATTTGCTGAAACCGAAGGCCGCGTGCGCAATGGCGACACCGGCGCGGTTGCTTGCGATTCGTATCACCGTATTGACGAAGACGTGGCCCTGCTCAAGCAACTGGGCGTGAATATGTACCGTTTTTCAATCTCATGGTCGCGCGTGATCCCGGAAGGTCGCGGCGCCGTCAATGCCGCCGGATTGGATTACTACGTGCGCTTGGTCAAAGCGCTGCGCGCCGCCAATATCGAGCCGATGATCACCTTGTACCACTGGGACTTGCCGCAATGCCTGATGGCGCAAGGCGGTTGGGAATCGCGCCAGACTTCGCTTGATTTCGTCGCCTTTGCCAAAGTCATGTTTGAAGCGCTCAAGGGCGATGTCAAATATTGGCTCACTATTAACGAGCCTTGGTGCGCTTCGCTGCTGTCGTATTTATTGGGGATTCACGCGCCGGGCCGGCAAGATATGCAAGCGGCATTGTCGGTCGGCCACCATTTGTTATTGGGTCACGGGCTGGCGGTGCAGGCTTTCCGCGACATGGGCATGAGCGGCCAGATCGGCATCGCCCCCAACGTCGGCTGGCGTGAGCCGTATTCAGAGCATCCGGCCGATATCGACGCGGCGCGCCGCAGCCGGGAATGGGTCGATGGCTGGTTCATGGACCCGCTTTACCTTGGCAGCTATCCGGCTGACATGGCTGCACGGTTTAATGCATGGGGCGCCGCCGCGCCAATCCAGCCCGGCGACATGGAAATCATTGCCGCGCCGACCGATTATCTGGGCATTAATTATTATTTCGGCGGTTACGCCAAGGCGCGCGACAGCGCCGCCGTGCTCGGTGTCCCCGGTACCGGCCCGGAAATGGTCAATGCCCTGATCGATGCCGACGAAATTGATGTGCCAGGCTTTAGCCGCACTGACTTCGATTGGGCGATTTACCCTGAAGGTTTCGACAAAATACTGCGCTACATCCGCGACCGCTATAACAACCCGCCCCTGTTCGTGACTGAAAACGGCGCCTGCGACAACACCGACATAAGTGCCGACGGCCGTATCGACGACGACATGCGGGTCAAGTATTACCGGCACCACTTGATAGCCATGCACCGCGCGATTCGGTCCGGCTGCAATGTCAAAGGCTATATGGCGTGGTCGCTGCTGGATAACTTTGAATGGGCCGAAGGCTATTCCAAGCGTTTCGGCCTGGTGCATGTCGATTTCGACACGCTGGTACGTACGCCGAAAGAAAGTTTCAATTTTTACCGGCAAGTCATTGCCAACAACCAGATCGCGCTACCCGAATAGCGCGCTGGACATTCAATCTAGCTAACCAGGAGACAGTATGAAATTCATTCAACTATTGCCAATGGCACCGTTGTGCCTATTGATCGCATGCGGCGGCAACAGTGCCAACATCCCGGCCACCACGGTGACGCCGCCGCTGGCCGGTCCCGGCAAACCCGCCATCAATGAAGCAGGCGGCTTGCCGGCCAAATATCAATTGGTATGGTCGGATGAATTTAATCAAGCTGGCTTGCCCGATGCCAGTAAATGGGCATATGACACCATGCGCAACAAGCAGGGCTGGTACAACGAAGAAAAACAGTATTACGCCAATGCGCGGGCCAAGAATTCTCGTCTGGTCGACGGCAATCTGGTGATCGAGGTGCATAAGGAAAAGTTGGATGCGGCGCAATTCGACGATTATGGTGACCAGAATTACACCTCGGCCCGACTCTCCAGTTCCGGCAAAGCATCCTGGAAATACGGCTTTTTTGAAATCAAGGCAAAATTGCCTTGCGGCCGTGGCACCTGGCCCGCCATCTGGACCCTGTCCAGCCAGCCGTACACCAACTGGCCAGACGACGGTGAGATCGACATCATGGAACACGTCGGCTTCGATGAAGGCGTAGTGCATGGCTCGGTCCATACCAAAGCCTATTACCACCAGATCAATACCCACATGACATCGACCACCAAGCCGGGCGATGTCTGCGGCCAATTTCACCGCTATCAAATGACCTGGACCGCGGATCGCATCACTGTCGGCATCGACGATAAAAACTTTTTCCAATTCAGCAACGATGGCGCCAATAACCGCCATACTTGGCCCTTCAACCGGCCGCAACATCTATTGCTAAATGTCGCTGTTGGCGGTACCTGGGGCGGCATGAAAGGCATCGACGACGCGGTGTATCCGGTCAAAATGGAAGTCGATTATGTGCGGGTGTATCAGTTGCCGCAGTAGGCCGGGCGTTGCAAGATTCGGTAGCAGCTCAACTAGTCGCGAGGTCGCTGTAGCTCCCTCTGCCGCGCTTGCGGAAGAGGGCTGGAGAGAGGGTTCGGGGTAGTTTTTTACGAAGCTAGGAAACGATGAAAATCGATACCGGCCTAGCTTGGCGCCACACACCCTCTCCCTAACCCTCTCCCGCAAGCGGGCAGAGGGGACATGGGCGCCAGCGTGCACTGAACAGTTGTATTTTTTTAAAATTGAGGGGTATATCGAATAATGATACCTTTCCCGCAGGCATTCATTGGGCTATTTTAAATACACCTAGCAGTATATTTCAGCTTTAGAAGTGCGATTTATCATAAAAACGACGAGGAGGCAGCATGAAAACAAGCAAGGCAAGCCCACAAATACAGCGCAGCAGACATTTACACAGCAGCATTGGCGTAGTGCTGGCAAGCACACTGGCCACCAGCGTCAGCTTGCTGTCCGCCAATCCGCTGACCGAAAAATTGAAAGACTGGCCCAGCCTGACCAGCGCGATCAAGCTCGACCCCGAAATCGAAGCCAAGGTCGCCGCCAAACTCAAAACCATGTCGCTGGAAGAAAAAGTGGGCCAGATGACACAGGCCGAGATCGGCGATATCTCGCCGGAACAAGCCAAAAAATACAATGTCGGCTCCGTACTCAACGGTGGCGGCAGCAATCCCGGCGGTGGCATGGGGCGGCCGGTTGCTGACTGGGTAGCGGCGGCCGACCAGTTCTGGCAAGCCTCGAAAGAATCGACCAGTGGCATACCGCTGATCTGGGGCTCGGACGCAGTCCATGGCCACGGCAATATCAAGGGCGCGGTGTTGTTCCCGCACAATATCGGTCTCGGCGCAGCGCGCGATCCTGCCTTGATGAAGCGCATCGGCCAGGTCACTGCGCTGGAAGTGGCGCGTACCGGACTCGACTGGACCTTCGGCCCGACCCTGGCTGTAGCGCGCGATGTGCGCTGGGGCCGCGCTTACGAATCGTATTCAGAAGACCCGATGATCGTGCAAGCCTATGCCGGGCCAGCGGTCGAAGGCTTGCAAGGCATGCTGGCGCTCGATCCGAAAGCCAATGAACGCGTGATCGCGACGGCCAAACATTTCCTGGCCGATGGCGGCACCACCTATGGCGGGGTGGAAGGCAATATCGACCGTGGCGTGACAGTCGCCAGCGAGCTGGACTTGATCAATATCCATGCTCGTGGTTATTTCACCGCGCTCCAAGCCGGCGCCCAGACCGTGATGGTGTCGTTTAGCGAAGTGCGCGACCCGAAAGCGACCAAGCCGATTGCGATGCACGCCAATTACCATTTGCTGACCGAAGTGCTGAAGCACAAAATGGGTTTTGACGGCTTTACCATTTCTGACTGGAACGCCATTGCGCTGGTCCGCACCAGCAATTCGGCTGCGGCCAAGGATTGCAGCGACACCGATTGCCCCGAGGCGATCAATGCCGGGATTGACATGATGATGGTGGCCGGCAAGGGAAAATGGCTCGACTTCATCAAGAACACCGTGGCCGAAGTCAAGTCCGGCCAGATCAAGCAAGAGCGTATCGATGATGCCGTCACCCGCATCCTGCGCGTGAAATACCGCGCCGGCATGTTCGACAAGGCGCGTCCGGCCGAGCGTGTCAAATCCTTGCCTGACGTGGGTAACGAGGCCCATCGCGCACTGGCGCGCGAAGCGGTGCGCAAGTCGCTGGTGCTGCTGAAAAACAATGACAAGGCATTGCCGCTGGCGCCTAGCGCCAAGATTTTGGTAGTGGGCAGGGCGGCCGATACCATGCGTTTCCAGGCTGGCGGCTGGAGCATCAATTGGCAAGGCGATGTCGGTAATGAACAGTTCCCTGGCGCCACCAGCCTGTGGCAAGCGGTCAAGGCCGTTGCACCGAATGCCAAATACGACGCCAACGGCAATAGCGCCGACGCCAGCATCGATGCTGCGATTGTGGTGATGGCCGAGAAACCTTATGCCGAATGGTTTGGCGATGTAGGCAAGCGCGAGACCTTGGCAAGAGGCAAACGTGACGATGAATCGGGCGATCTTGAGCTGTTGGATAAATTGAAGAAAAAAGGCGTGAAAAAGATCATCACGGTGGTCTATTCCGGTCGTCCGCTCTACATGAACAAGGAATTGAATCGCTCCGACGCCTTTGTCGCGGCCTGGTTGCCGGGTTCGGAAGGCGGCGGCATCACCGACCTGTTATTTAGCAAGGACGATGGCAGCGTAGCGCACGATTTCAGCGGCACCCTATCGTTCGCCTGGCCGAACGATCCTTGCCAGGTACGCAACGATAGCGGCGCCACCACCAAAAACCTGTTTGCGCTCGGCTATGGCCAAAGCTATGCAAAAGCGGCCAACACCGCGAAGTTGGGCGAAACCGTGCGCAGCGTCGGTTGCGAGCAAGTCGCAGCGCCGTCCGGGCCGGTGGCCAAAGATGCGCTGGCGATTTTCAACGGCAAAGCCAGCGAACCGTGGCGCGCATTGGTCGGCGGCCCGGGCAAATGGAGCGGCGACGAAGTCAAGCTCGCATCTGGCGATACCACCACTTCCACCGGTGGCGAACTCAGCGTGACCCCGGTCGATGGCAAAACCGGCGGCCAATGGAGCGCCTTGAATGCAGTCTGGAATAATGCGCAAGGACAGCTTTACTTCCAAAGTCCCAACGGCGTGACGAAGGATTTGACCAGTTACCAAAGCGCGGAAGCCAATGTGGTATTCGAGCTAAAACTGGAAGCGCGTCCGACTGACACGGTGGAAACCCGGATCGACAGCGTCTATCCCAAGATCGGCAGCCTCGATTTAGCGGCGGCGTTCAAGACGATTCCGCTCAATCAATGGGTAGAACTGGCGATCCCGGTAGCGTGCTTCGCCGGCGCCGATCTTGATATCAGTAAGGTCAACACCCCATTCTTGATCAACAGCACGGGGAAAATGCGTTTTAGCATTGGCAATGTGCGCTGGGAGCCGAAGGCAAAACGCGCCGCCAACGTGAAATGCAATGGCGAGTCGCTGGAGTTTCCGGGATAAAAACTGGCACGGTAAGTAGCTGTAAAAAAGCGCCAGGGATTCGCGTCCCTGGCGCTTTTTTAATTATTCGGCGTCGTATATTCCGTCGTTCTCGCGCAGGAACCACGATGATATATGCCACTGTAAAAGCAGCGCCTCTTACTATGAGATGAACACTGAACTATTCGGGGAAATGGCAGGGGTATATGCAAATAATGCACCTTCCCCGCACGCTTTCAATGGCCCGGATTTTATACTGGCAGGAGTATTTTTTAAGAAAAATCCCGCTTCCAGGCATTCTGCGGCATCTCCCTAGATCAGTTACGCAGTGTCAGAGTTCGCTCAACGCTCATTTTCGGCGTCGCCGCAATCAATACCGTATCGACGGTAAAGCTGCCATCGGCCTCCATCGCAAAGTACTCGGCCACGTCGGCCACAGCCCGCTGCTGCAGGGAACGGATTGCCAGCACATGCGATTCCGGCGTGTTCATGCGCGCGATCCAGCTCGGAAAATCCAGACGCAGGCGCAAGGTCGTCACTTCGCCCACGACGAAACCGGCGACGTCCAATAAGCTGCGCCATTCGGCCAGCGAGGCATCGCGCACATGGGACGGGTCGCGCAGCAATTCCAGGCTTTGCAACCAGGTATCGAGCAGCGGCACGCCGGGCGAAATCACATCCATGAAAATGGCCATGCCGTCCGGCTTCAAGACGCGGCGCATTTGTGCCAGACCAGCCGGCACGTCGCACCAGTGATGCGCGCTGTAGCGCGTGACTGCGAGGTCGAACGACTGCGCAGGACAGGAGAGCGCTTCCGCCGCGCCAAGCTTGGTCACGATATTGGGCAGACCGCGCCGGCCGGCTTCGTCCGCCACTACGGTCAGCATGGAATTGGACAAATCGTAAGCGACCACGCGATTGACCAACGGCGCCAAGCGGAAAGCGGCATGGCCGCCGCCACAACCCATGTCGAGCGCGATGGCGTCGGGACGCGAGCCGACCAGCTCGACCATCCGTTCCAGATCGGCGCCATTGGCGTGGACTGCGCTGGTGAGATAGGCTTGGGCTTGCGGGTCGAATTGGCGGTTGACGATGGCATTGTGGCTGGCGGATTGGATCATGGAGCGCTCCTGGGTGGACGGGTGATGGCTAAGTTGGATTGGATCAGGCTCAATAAGAGACAAAAAAGCAAACAGCCAGGCCATTGTGTTCCAGCCTTTTCACTGGTACAAGATAGCTATTTATCCTGGTATAAATTCCGCTATGCATCCATCCGACCCGCGCCGTATCCTTGGCGCTTTCATCCGTGCCCACCGTGAACATTTGCCGCCGCCGGCCAAGGCTAACGGCCGGCGCCGCACACCGGGCTGGCGGCGCGAAGAATTGGCGGAAGCGTCCGGCGTCGGTGTGACCTGGATCACCTGGCTGGAACAAGGGCGCGACGTGACCGCCTCAGCCGCAGCGCTGGCGCGCTTGGCCGAGGCGCTGCAACTGAACCCGGCTGCGCGTGCCTCGCTATTCGATTTGGCCGGCAAGCGCGACCCGGTAGCTGCGGCGGAGCCGGAAACCGATTTGTTGCCGGGTTTGCTGGCCCTGCCGGCGCTGCTGACGGTGCCGGCGTACTTGCTCGATCATTTGTGGACTGCCAGAGCGTGGAATGATGCTGCTGCCAAGCTGTTTAGCGGCTGGCTGGACGACGCAACGCAAGAGCGCAACCTGTTGAAGTTTGTATTTCTTGCGCCCGCCGCACAAAGTTTGATTGCTGACTGGCCCGAGCGCGCGCGCCGTCTGGTGGCGGAATTTCGCGCCGATTACAGCCGCCGTCCGCAAGATGGCGCGATGCAAGCCTTGACCGATGAGTTGTCGGCCAGCAGTGCAGAGTTCGCCTGCTATTGGAAAGACCAGGCGGTATTGCATCGCGAAGGCGGTGCGCGCAGTTTTCACCATCCTGTGCTTGGGGTGCAAAATTTCTTGCAAACTACTTTGTTGGTGGCGTCGCAACAAGAATGTAAGCTGGTCTGTCTGGCGCCACTAGCGGGTGAAGTGAGGAGCGATTACGCTGCCAAGAACGACCGCGTGCTGGCGACATGATCGGAGTTGGTCTTTCTATGTTTTCGTTTGCGACGGATTATGTTGGCGGATCGATATTGCGACCCAAAATTTAGCGCTATTTGCGTCAAAAATAGTTAAATATTTGGTCCAGAATACAAAATTGCTATTTACTTAGTTTTTCAATCGAACTAATATAACGCACTGCCGTGCCACCTTGACTGTTTTCAAAGATTCGGGCGAGCGGCACACGATTTTTGAAGACAGACGTCACACACCCAAGCTGACGCCCACCCTATTGAGGAGAACATCATGTCCAGTTATTTCGAGTCGATTCAACCCATCAAATACGAAGGTGTCGACAGCGCCAATCCGCTGGCCTTCCGCCATTACGACAAAGATCGCCTGGTGTTGGGCAAGCGGATGGAAGACCATCTGCGCTTTGCGGCCTGTTACTGGCACACCTTCTGCTGGAACGGGCTTGATCCATTCGGCGGCGGCACTTTCCAACGTCCGTGGTTCGAGGGCGCAGCACCACTGGCGCTAGCGGAACAAAAAGCCGATGCCGCTTTCGATTTCTTCCAAAAATTGGGCGCGCCTTACTACTGCTTCCACGACCGCGATGTCGCCCCTGAAGGTGCCACACCACGGGAGAGCCACAATAATTTCCTGCACATGGTCGAAGTATTGGCCAAGCAACAGCAACGCACCGGCATGAAGCTGTTGTGGGGCACCGCGAACCTGTTCAGCCATCGCCGTTTCATGTCGGGCGCTGGCACCAACCCTAATCCAGAATTGTTCGCCATGGCTGCCGCGCAAGTGCGTGATGCGATGGACGCGACCTTGCAACTGGGCGGGGAAAATTATGTACTGTGGGGCGGACGCGAAGGTTACGAATCGCTGCTCAACACCAAGATGGCGCAAGAGCTGGATCAGCTGGGCCGCTTCTTGTCGATGGCGGTGGAATATAAGTACAAGATCGGCTTCAAGGGCACCATCCTGATCGAGCCAAAACCACGCGAGCCATCCAAACATCAATACGATTTCGATACAGCGACCGTGTACGGCTTCTTGTGCCGTTATGGCCTGGAAAAAGAAGTGAAGGTCAATATCGAAGCCAATCACGCCACCTTGTCAGGCCATAGTTTTGAACACGAAATCGAGACCGCAGCCGCGCTCGGTATCCTCGGCAGCCTCGATATGAATCGTGGCGATCCGCAACTGGGCTGGGATACCGATCAGTTCCCAAACAATGTGCCAGAGACAGCGATGGCCCTGTACCACGTGTTGAAAGCGGGTGGCTTTACCACCGGCGGTTTGAACTTCGACTCCAAGGTGCGCCGTCAATCGATCGACGCCGCCGACCTGTTCCACGGCCATATCGGTGGCATGGATGTCAGCGCCCGCGCCTTGCTGATCGCGGAAAAGATGATCACCGACGGCCAATTGGCGAAACATGTCGAGGCCCGTTACGCCGGTTGGGAAACACCGTTCGGCCAAGATATCCTGGCTGGCAAGACCACGCTGGCAGCCCTGGCCGACGGCGTATTGGCTAAGAATGTTGATGTCGCGCCAGTCTCAGGCCAACAGGAATATCTGGAAAATCTGGTCAATCGCTTCATGTAATTGTTTTAGTACAAAAACCGCTGGGCCTGCCTGAACAAGGCGCGCCCGGCGTTTTTATTGGGCATCATTTTTTAAGCTAACCCTAAACCACACGAAAGTTTTTGCCATGAGCCGTATTCGATCCATCAAGGATTTTGGTCAGCAAGTCTGGCTGGATTATTTTTCACGCGATTTGCTGGAAAGCGGCGAGTTGGCACGAATGGTGCAAGACGATGGGATCGCCGGCGTCACCTCTAATCCGGCGATTTTTTTCAACGCCATCAATACCGATCCGGCATATCAAGCCGCATTGGCCACGCTCAAAACCACTTTGAGCGATCCTGAACAATGTTTTGAAGCGCTGGTCTTGCCCGACGTGCAAGCCGCTTGCGATATGCTGCGTCCCTTGTACGACAGTACCCAAGGTGAACAAGGCTATGTCAGCTTTGAAGTCTCGCCGCAATTGGCGCAGGACCAAGCCGGCACGCTCGCTGCGGCGCGCCGCTTATGGGCTGCAATCGACCGTCCCAACATCATGATCAAGATCCCGGCCACGCCGGCTGGATTGCGCGCATTCTGCGCAGCTACCGCGGACGGCATCAATGTCAACGTTACGTTGATTTTCTCTGCCAGCCAGGCAGCGCAAGTATTCGACGCGTATCAAGATGGTTTGAGCCAGCGCCTTGCCAAAGACTTGCCCATCGATCGCGTCCACGCCGTCGCCAGCGTTTTCATCAGCCGGGTCGATACCGCCGTCGATAAATTATTGCCGGATTCTGCTGCCGCATTGCGCGGCAAGATCGCGCTTGATTCGGCCAAGGACATTTACCAGCGCTGGCTACAGCATTTTGGCGGTGCAAGATTCGCCACCCTCAAGGCCGCCGGCGGCAATCCTATCGCGCCGCTATGGGCCAGCACCGGCAGCAAAAATCCCGCCTATTCTGACGTGCTGTATGTCGAGCAATTGATCGGCGCCGGCACTGTCAACACCGTGCCGGGCCCGACTCTGGCGGCTTTTGGCGATCATGGCGTTGCTGCATCGACGCTGACCGCCGACCTGGATGGCACACAACAGCGTCTGGCTGCATTACCCGCGCTGGGGATCGACTTGGACAAGGTTGGCGATCAATTGCTGGCGGAAGGCTTGACCTTGTTTGATGTGGCTTTTGATAAATTATTGGCGCTGCTGAAATAAGTCATTTGCCAGTTTCAAGGCATCAATTCGACGGGGCTGCTTTCAACAATGTTGATGGCAGCCCGTTTTTTTGGGCAGTGCCAGAAGGCGTTTGCAAGCGCGCCTGCAATAGCGCCAGGCGCTCGCGGATCACGGCGCCCACCTTGATTTGCGGGTTGGAAAAACCGTCATCCTTGCCTGCGACTTCTTCCCGCTGCTGGATAATCGGTCGCGCCGCTGCATGGGCGGCTTCAAATGACAGGGTGTTATTGCGCAACTGTTCATCGTAGAGCGCGCGGCCGAAAAAAGTCAGGTCAGATTTGCGACCGCAACCATACGAGGTGTGATCGGCATCGGACGCGGTCATCACCAGCGTGCTCTCACTTGACAGCGGCGCAACCCAGTTGCCGGCGAAACAGGCGGACACGGAAATCACGCTATATCGGATGCCAGCTTCGTCCAGCCAGCCCCGCAGGTCGGCAGGCTTGAGGGTCTGCACCGACATCGGCTCAAACTCTGCCGCCAGCTCGCCATCGCTGGCGCCATGCGAGGTGAGATGGAGGAACAAGATGTCTTCCTTCAAATCCATCACCTTTGCCATCTTTTGAATTGAGCGGCGTAGATTGAGCGGCGTGGCCCAGGCCAGCGTATCGACTGTATCGGGGTGATTCACCAATTGCACACCGCGCCCGGCGGCATCGAAGCGACTTGCCATCACTTTCGACACCATCGCTGTCTCGTTGTGGAATACATCCTCAGTGCCATACGGCGCAAAGGTGATGGTGTACAAGTCGATCACGCCGTGCCGCTGGGACTTCAGTTCCGACAAGCGCGCTGCCAGCAGAGCGGGTTGCGCTTCCATCAATTCTTGTGTCAATTCCAGGTTCTTACGTTCGACTTCGGCGCTTGCTTGCTCGTGTGGATACCAGAAATGCGGTTGATTAACACTAAACTCTAATGCCAGACCGGCCAGCAAGAGTAAGCTGCCGAGTAGCATTGGCAAGACTTTCTTGCTGCCACTGCGCCACAGCAAAATCAATTGTGCGATCACCATCCATAGCAGGAGTATTTGAGCGATAACCAATCCAATGCCAGTACTTACACTGGGGAAGGCGACCAATAAGCCATTGACGGCAACGACGAACAATAGGCTTTGCGCCACTATCAAACAATATAAGTCGCTGGCGCCCGGTGCGGTTGCAGTCAAGGGTGTCCACAGTGATTTGGGACGCATCAGATAGCAGATCCATGCCATCGAGGCAATGCCAAACCAATTGCTGGCAATCGCTTGCCAATAAAATATGGCGTCACCGTCGATCATCAAACGATCCGACAAAATTCCTAGCAATACAAACAAACATACCAGCACCGCAAGCAGTCCGGGTGAGGCTGACAGCGCGCGCCAGCGCGGCGGCAACAACACAGCCGTGCGAATTGTCTCTATTAATAGACGCTGAATGCTGAACGATGCCCACGGCTTTTTCGGCAGGTCGGACGGTTCGATTATTGGCGATAACGCTATTGCCACGGAATGAGTCGGCATTGATTCGTCGCTGGCTTGTTGCACCGGATTGGTCCCGTCCAATGAGGTTTGGTTTGGCGTGAAAGGCGTATCTGTATTCATGGCGTGTCTTTAAAAGCAGGGCGATTATTACTGGAAAATGTAGCTGTGGAGTACGAAATCGGCAAAAGTGGGCAAAGTCAGCCCCGGATTTAATCGTCACGTTGAGTTTATTCAACTTAACATTTGTTTTAAGTTTGCCGCCCACTTCATCCTTGTTGCATAGCCTGGGGTCTGCTAACTTCAATGGCATGAATCACTTGCTCAACATCATTGCCCGTATGCTAACAGCTGCAAGCCTATTAGCGATTTCAACGCTGGCTATCGCCTCGCCGCAGGCGCTGGCAACCTTGCAGGTGCCGGCAACTGTCGTAGGTGACGACAATGCCGAGCAGTTACACGATGAAATATCTCCTGCGCAAGAGCAAGCCATGTGGAGCGCCATCCGGCACAACGTCGGCTTGATGCAAAAACAGGGTGTATTGATTGCGCCAAATATTGCACAAACTGTCACGTATAACTTTCCGCTGCGCATGGCCGCAGGTTTGCCTGACACCGCCGGTTTCAGGGTCTCGGCTTTTGTCGATCACAACCCTGCTATCGGGTCGGTACTCGATTACAACGGCGGCAGTCGCACATACGATGGCCATCGTGGTACCGACTATGCGCTCTGGCCCCATAACTGGAACAAGGTAGACGCCGGCGCGGTAGAAGTGATTGCCGCCGCTGCCGGCACCATCGCCTATAAATCGGATACCGATGCCACCGACCATCATCCTTGCGATGCCGGTAGCGTCAACGACCAATGGAATTATGTGGCGCTGGTGCATGCGGACGGCCGGCTTAGCATGTACGGCCATCTGCGCCATAACTCGCTCACATCAAAGGGGCTTGGTCAAACCGTGGCGCAAGGAGAATACCTGGGCACGGTGGCAAGTTCCGGCAATTCAAGCGGGCCGCATATGCATTTTGAAATGCGATCCGGCAATTTCACCAACGAAGAGTGGATCGATCCTTATGCCGGGCCACACAGCCAGCCGGGATCGATGTGGGCCAGCCAACGGCCCTATATCGATTCGGCCATCAATAAATTATCGACCCACTCGGCCCAGCCAGTCGACACGCCTTGTCAGCCTACAGTAACCAATGTGCAAGATAACTTCAGCACCCCGGCCAAAATCCGTTTCTAT
>JAZKIX010000121.1:19853-41243 GCA_040384645.1 Pseudomonadota bacterium
TATGCCTATTACCGTGACTATCAAGGCACACTGCCGACCCAGGGGACAATCTACCGTCCCGACGGCAGCGTGTTCCAATCGTGGTCCACCACCGACGGCACCACGTTCACATCGGGCACAAACCGTTCATGGGTGTTTGATTTTTCCGCCAGTGACCCGGCGGGAACCTGGCGCTTTGAAGCCATTTACAACGGCCAGACTTACGAGACCTATTTCAATGTAAACGCGCCTGCCGTCATCACCGTCATCAGCCCCGGCAATAAGAAGCAATGGAGCCCGCGCCAGACGCATTCCATCATGTGGTCCGACAATCTGGGCGGCAATGTCAACATCGCGCTGTATCGCAATGGTGCATTCAACTCTACGCTGGTCAGCAATACCGCCAGCGACGGCTTGTTTTCATGGAAACCGGACGCTGCGCTGGCGCTTGGGTCCGGCTATACCATCCGCGTAACGAGCGTCAGTAATCCGGCTGTCTATGATGTCAGCGATGCCATCTTTGCTCTGCGGGCTAGCACCGCAGAGCCAGCGATCATGCTCTTGCTCGACTGACCGAAACCCCTTTTTTACACGCTTCATTCAGGCCTATCCCATGCAAATACGGTCTCGCCTGTCAGCTGCGAGCCGAGTTAATGCGCCATTCTGCAAATATCAGGTTTGGTATCCAGCAAGCCCACGCAATCACGGGATATGCGGTGGCAAAACTGATGCCGGCGAGCATCGATGCCGGCAAATAAATCCGTAAAGTCACGGCAGCCAAGGTCAGGGAAAAATTTCTCACCATCCACTTCCGATGTTCGTCAATTGCCCCGCGCCGAACAGCCAGATAGGCACACCAACCGGTATAAAGCCAGGCAATGGCAAGCGTCCCGAAGCCAAGCTTGGCCAACATGCCGCCAGACGCGTATTGGGACATATATAGACCCGATACACCGCCGACCAATACCCCCAAACCGAGGTAACACCGGCCAAACCAGCGGTGTATGGCGAGGTGATTCTGTCTGAAGCGCGCAGAAAACTGAAACGGTCCTAATACCAGTGCAATCAAGGATGCAAATACATGCGTAACAATTCCACTTGCATGCGCCAGAAAATTTTCTTTCATTGGCGTTGGCGGCATCGCCGCCAGCGGTATAACCCCGTAGGAGTAGACCGCATATGCCGCCACGGTAAAGGTTAAAAAATAGAGCAATACATTATTAAATTTTGACATGCAGATTTCCTGACAGGTCTTAAAAAGAGCGGATTTTGAAATGGAGAACTTTCCTCTCCGCCCTGGCTTATTGGATCGCCTTAAAACACATAATTGAGCGTACTGGTCAGGGTCGGCGTGCTTTTGCTCTTAATCAATGGGCTATCTGCCGCTTGACCTACCACACGCAATAAGCCGACGGCAGTGCGCACTGACCATTGCTTATCGATCACGTGAACCCATGCGACTTTGGTCGATACCTGTTCGAAACTGGCGTTGGGAGAATAGCTGCGGTAGCCGGAGTCGATGCTTTGGCGTTCGGTAACGCCGAAGTGACTTTGCACATGCGCACGGTCACCCCACAGACCAGCCACTTCCCATTCGATTTGATCGCTTTGCGATTGCAAGATGTGACCGGACAAACCCATGCTATAGCTGCGACCGGTCTGGCGCTGTGAAAGCGGCAGGTTGGCTGCAAAATTGGCATTGACCACACCTAAATCGACAGAGACGCCCAACTGCGCCTGCGCCGAGCCGGGGATCTCGCCCATGCCACGTAAATCGTCCGAGCCCGGACGTGGTGAGCTACCGCTACGTGAATCAATGCGACCAAAGTCGTAAATCAAAGCACCGCTCAGGGTCACATCGCCCATTTCTTTTTGCATTCCGATACCGCGCAAGAAGCTGGCAAAAAAGCCGCTTTCATGTTGGTAGTCGACAAACAAAACGGGACTCGCGCGCTTTTTACTACCGCCAACATATTCGGCACCGTAGTCAACGCCGCCTCCCACCATCAGTCTTGACTTTGGCATCGTGTCCGTTTGTGCTGGCTCTTGTATTTGCGATTGTGCAAAACTGGCTGTGCTCAAAAAAGCAAATGGTAAAACGACACATGCGATTGAAGCTGGATTTATTTTCATCATCATCTCGTATTCATATCTCTAAATCTGTGGCGCTGGCCACAGGGTTTGGGGCGGAATTACCGCAACATGGCTGGTTCGGCCTGGCGTAATTCCAAGGGCAAAATTGCGCGTGCCGTTTTGATCGGCGTTCGCATTATGTAGCGTTTAACCTTAGGCCAAGCCAAAGGCGGCTCCTTTGGCTTGGCCTAAGAATGCACAGATATAATCGCCGGCATGCATATATTAATTATCGAAGATGACCTGGATTTAGGGCGTGCTTTACAGGCTGCGCTCAAAGTCGAAGGGCTGAGCAGCCAATGGTTACGCCGGGTAGCGGACGCGCCGCGCTCATTCCAAGACATGGCGGTTGATTGCGTGTTACTTGACCTGTCATTGCCAGATGGCAGTGGTTTTGATTTGCTGGCGCACTGGCGCCGTGCTGGAAACGCCACGCCGGTGATTGTCATGACAGCCCGTTCCGGACTGGAAGACCGCCTGGCCGGCCTCGATGGCGGCGCCGACGATTTTGTAGTGAAGCCCTTTGCAACCGAAGAACTGATTTCACGGATTCGTGCCGTACTGCGACGGTATGCGCGGCAAGCCAGCGAGCAATGGATTCTGGGCGACTTGATGATCGAGCCGCGCAGGTATCTGGCGCATTTGGATGGACAACCGTTAGGCCTATCGCCGCGTGAATTCCATCTATTGCTTGAGCTGGCGCGCGAGCCCGGTGTCGTAGTGGCCAAGAACGCACTTTCGCAACGGCTGGAGCCTTTGGGCGACCCGGTCGATTTTGCCGCCATTGAAGTGCATATTTCCAATTTGCGCCGCAAGATCGGTGCCGAACGCATACGCACTGTGCGCGGGATAGGCTATCTGCTGACACCATGAGACAGTGGCTACGTCCGACATTAGCGCGACGCGTCGTAATTGCGCTGGGCATTGCCTTTTTGCTGGACTGGGGCGTGTTGATCACCTACGACTATTGGAGCTATAAGCAAGGCACCAGAGACGGTTTGCAACTGAAACAAATCGGCACCGCGCTCGATGCAGCATTGTCCGAACTGGACGATACCGATCAAGCGCAATTGGTGGTTGCCGCTACTGCGGTATGGATCAAAACCTTGCGCGATAGCGACAGCCGCTTACCTGGCGATCTCTTATTTGAACTGAGGGATCGCACCGGCAAGCTGCTGTATACCTCGGCACCGTTAAATGCCTGGACAGAGCAGAATATGGCGAAGCAAGCCGCCGATAAAAATGTTCTCAGTGGCCGCAACTGGGTCTATCAACGCGACCTGCAGCACTGGTCTATCTTGATTACCGAACCCATTGTCAAAGATTCGGCTGTGTTACAGCTGATTGGACTTTTGATGCTGCCGTATATGCTGGTGACCTTTCCATTTGTCATCGTGCCGGTATGGCTAGCGGTGTCGCAAGGGTTGCGGCCATTGCGGCGACTCAGGGATCTGGTGGTAGCAAGGCATTCAGATGACTTATCGCCGATTGGCCTTGATGCCAAATATGCCGAGCTACAACCGTTGGTGACTGCGTTTGAAGAAATGCTAGGCAAGCTACGCCATAAAGTCAGTCGCGAGCGCGCATTCGTACAAGACGCCGCGCATGAATTACGCACCCCGATGGCCGTGATCGCAACCCAGGCGCATGTCATGTCACGTAGCGAAAGCGCACTTGAACGCGAGCAAGCGCGCGCACATCTGGAACACGCCATTTTGCGCGCATCACACTTGACGCAGCAATTGCTTGAGCTTGCGACGTTCGATGAAGTGCAACTCGGCCAAACCAAGTCGGTCGATGTGGCGCGCTTGCTGCGCCAGCTATTGGCGCAGCAAGTGGTGAGCGCCTTGGCACGCCGCATCGACCTGTCATTGGACGCGCCAGACACCTTGTATTGGCCATTGGACGTCGAGGCATTCCAGTCGATCGTCCACAATCTGATCGACAATGCCTTGCGTTATATCCAGCCGGATGGCCACGTCGTCGCCACACTGGAATCGGCAGCGCACAGCTTGACGCTATCGATTGCCGACAATGGTCCCGGCATTGCGCCAGAACTGCGGGAACAGGTATTCGAACGCTTCTATCGCGGCAGCGGGCATCAGGTTTCTGGCTCTGGCTTGGGGCTGGCAATCGTTAAACAAGCCGCCGCTCGCATGGGGTGCAAAGTACAGATTTCATCTGGACTAGAGGGTCGCGGCTGCCGTTTCTGGCTACAGATCGACCAGCTTGGCGCGCCGCATTCGGTTGAACGCCTGTTGTAATCACATTTTGTTTTCCAGTCATTGGTGGATGAATCAAGTCGTGTTCATAGAATGTTGATGAGGTACAAGACGCAACGAATTCATCCATCGGCAATCTCCAATGAATTGTTGCGCCATGCTGGACGGAAAGCACCTAAATTTCGCGCTATCCCATGCGATTACACGAACGCAGCTTGTGGCCCAGCTTGTACACTGCTGTCGTGCGTTTGCGAATGTGCGCACCCGCAGTGCCTGCCATCGACTTAACTGACCACACCACTATGCAACCTGAGCTCAAACCCGGCCTTACTTTTGAATGGCAGTACACCGTTCCTGTGCGTGCCACGGTACCCCAGTTGTATCAAGACACGGATTTTTGCCGCGATATGCCAGAGGTATTGGCGACCGGATATATGGTCGGTTTGATGGAACTGGCCTGCATCCACGGCATCATGCCGTATGTCGACTGGCCACGCGAACAAAGCGTCGGTACCATGGTCAATTTCGTCCACTTGGCCGCCACGCCACCCGGTATGCAATTGACGATCAAAGGTGAACTGCTATTAGTGCAAGGGCGTCGCCTGACCTTCAAGGTTGAAGCGTGGGACCCGCAAGACAAGATTTGCGAAGGCACGCACGAACGTTGCATCATCACGCCTGATAAATTCAATCAAAAGCTGGCAGAAAAAATCGCCCGCCATCCTCAATCAACATAAGCACCCGATGACCTGGAATATCCTCGCCTTCGATCCACTCGCCCATAGTGGCGATGTGCCTTCGCCTTGCATCGGGGTTTGCCGGATCGATGCACAATCCGCCCTGTGTATCGGCTGCTGGCGCACGATGGATGAAATCGTGCAGTGGGGCGCGACTTCGCAGGCAAATAAACGCACGCTCTGGTTGCAGATTTTGCAGCGTGCCAAAGCACAAACTGACGCTTGAAAAAGCGTCGATAGTTGACCTTGTAACCCGCGGGTTCAGCGGCGCTACTACAGCAACACGCCACCAGCGTTACTACTCAAAAGTGACCCGGTACTCCTGTGGGATCCTGACCTCATAAAAACCGCCCGCCAAAGCGCCCACTATCAGCGCGCCAACAAGTACGCCGACCGCCAGGGTCGCATAAGCCACATAGTCGCGCGCAGCTTGGCGTAGATGCGCCCGAGCCAACCAGTGTACGGCACAAGCGATATGGCCAAAAATAGCCACGACTGCCAAGAAATAGTACGGAATAAAGTAATACTGCAACGGCGAAACGTGTATGCCAGCCGCAGCGAAATAGAAATTAGTATCCAGTCCCAGCGTGATCCTGCCAAACAAAACCGCGCCCACATGCGCCAGCAAAAAATACGCAAGATAGCCGCCCGATAACGCTTGCAGCTTCTCGAAAAATCCACGGCGCTGTCCCCAACGCCGCTGAATGAAATAGACGCCCGAGCCTATTTGGAACATGACGCACATCAGCAACAGTGCTTCCACCATGCGATGGCGATAAATCAGACGAAACGACTCCATGAAGCGCACATGCGCCTCGATACTTTGCAGTGCCAACAGATGATTGAATAAATGGACAACGATGTAGGCGCCAATGATGCAGGCGGAAATACGGTGCAATCGATGCAGCATGGGCAATCCCCGGGTGGCAATAGTGGATGAAATGAAAATGGGAAATAAGCAACGGCAACCATTTTCCCATAAGACAATGCATGTTCGAAGCACTTCAGCCAGCAAAAAAACCTTTGCCGGGAAGGCTTTGAATAGGCGCTCTATTTTCAGCACGACCGTACTTTTCCAAGGCTATAATCGACTTCCCGCATTCACCCCGAGGTCGACATGGCATTGCCAACAGCGTTACAGAATCTGCGTATCCCCGTCATAGCGGCGCCCCTGTTCATCGCCAGCGGCCCAGCCTTGGTGGCAGCGCAATGCAAGGCTGGGATCGTCGGCGCTTTCCCTGCGCTCAATGCCCGTCCGGCCGCCTTGCTCGATACCTGGTTGAGCGATCTGAAAGCCGAACTGGCCGATTTCCAAAGCGCCAATCCCGATGCCAGGGTCGGCCCGATTGCGGTTAATCAAATCGTGCACCAATCGAACGACCGGCTGGCGCACGACGTCGCCGTCTGTGTGCAGCATCAGGTGCCGGTCATCATTTCTTCGCTGCGCGCGCCACCCAATGAAATGCTGGACGCGATCCATAGTTACGGCGGTATTGTGCTGCATGATGTGATCTCGATCCGCCATGCACAAAAGGCGCTGGAAGCCGGCGTCGACGGCTTGATTCTGGTCGCAGCCGGTGCTGGCGGCCATGCCGGTGCCTTGTCGCCATTTGCCTTGGTGGGCGAAGTGCGTAAATTTTTCAGCGGCCCGATTGCCTTATCCGGCGCGATTGCCAGTGGCGATGCTGTGCTGGCGGCACAGGCGATGGGCGCCGATTTCGCCTATATCGGCTCGCGCTGGCTGGCCACCAAAGAATCAAATATCGATGATGCCTATCGCCAGGCCATCCTGGAATCGTCGGCCAACGACATCGTCTATTCCAACCTATTTACCGGCGTGCATGGCAATTACCTGAAAAAGTCGATCATCAATGCCGGCCTCGACCCCGAGCAATTGCCGGTGGCCGATAAAACCGCGATGAACTTCGGCTCCGGCAGCGCCAAAGCCTGGCGCGATATCTGGGGCGCCGGTCAGGGCGTCGGCCTAATGGATGACGTGCCAAGCGTGGCCGATATGGTGACGCGACTGGCGGCAGAATATGCGGCAGCCAAGGCACGCATTTGCAGCCAATAATCGTTTGATCGGTTTGATGGTGGTGTGGATCGCTATTGCATTGATCCCGATTGAATGAAAAAAAACCCCTCGCGCGAATACAAGTATCTTTTTTCATCCGTGACACTGCTAAAAGCGCTGCTTATATCGAAAATATACTACCAGTAGTATTTAAAAGGCCCAATGAAAACGTGCGGGATAGGTCTTGTTTTGCCATATACCCCCTATTTCATTGCTGTGATAGCTAGGGCTGTTAATTGTTCCAACAAAACATCTGCATATACGAAAAGTGTGAGTAGAGAGCACGGGGCCGCTGAAGCCGTGCGCACCGCGGTTGACCATGCTAATGGTAGGTCGCGCGGCCTCGGTAGTCTGACCGCCTACGGACAATTAACAGCCCTGCGATCCGCATACTTTAAGGGGGTATAAGCTGAAATATGGCTAACTCGCTCGATTTTGCAGGGTCTTGAAAAATACCCGCGGCAGTATTTTTAGGCGCCGGGGCGCCGCTACAGTCTTGCGCACCGCTGGCTAACCCGCATGCGGTTGCCGTCCGATTTTTTGACCTTGGGGCGGCGCATCCGGGCTTTGGTCGCAATTACGTTGCGTTCCGGCAAACGCGATGCGATCCTTTTCCGTGATCATTCACCATCGAAAGGCAAACCATGACCGTTTTCATCGCATTTTTACACCATCTCGCCGCGTTCACTTTGACTGCATCGCTGGTGGTCGAACTGGTGTTGCTGCAGCAGGAATTTAATCGAGCCACGGCGAAGACCTTGCAATTGGTTGACGGCATATACGGCATGTCGGCAGGCCTCATTTTGGCGCTGGGAGCACTGCGCGTTATCTATTTTGAAAAAGGTGCGGCCTACTATCTGCATAACGGGCCGTTTTTAAGCAAAATGGCGCTCTTCGTTGTCGTCGGCCTGATCTCGGTTTATCCAACCGTGGTATTTATGAGATGGCGCAAGACCTTGAAGCAGGGCGGCGTGCCGGCATTTAGCGCGCAGCAGCGGCAGCGCATCAAGGGCATTTTGACCCTGGAGCTGATCGGCATCGCCGGGATCCTGCTGAATGCGGCAATGATGGCGAAGGGCGTGCAGTTTTAACCGCCTATTTCAGCAGCGGGTAGCTCGATTGCGAGCGAGAACACAGGGGCAAGGCACGAGGCGGCAGCAGGGCGGGCACTAAAACGACGCGTCACGCATCGCTGCAGGCACCAAAAATGATTGCACCTTACGCAGCCTGAGATAAAATTCGGGTTCCCGATAACGTTCCCATTCTAATAAATCATGCGCGCCCGCAGCCTCCGATCCTTGTTCATTGCTTTTCTATTATCAAGCCCCCTGATCTGCCACGCGGCGCTCAATAAATGCACCGATGCCAAGGGACAAGTGTCGTATTCAGATCAGCCATGTCAGGTGCAGGAGGGGCTAAAGCCAGCCGAGGTCAAAAACGCCACGGCTTTTGCCATGATCAATGCGCGCGAAGAACATCGGGAACTGGGCGCTGCATGCGCGCGTCTTCTGGAAAAAAAGCGCACCTGTGCCGAGTATGTCGAACCCAAATTATTCAATATCTTTGAAACCAAGTGCGAAGCGCCGATGCGGCGGCGCAAGGTGGATGAAAAATATACTGAACGCTGGTATGAACGCCGCACTAAACAGTCCGAACGTGTAGCCCGCCGTGAACGCGACGAATATGAAGATGACCGTGAACGCCCAACCATCACTTGCGGCGACGTCGATGCGGTGATGTACCAATTCGTCAAGACGCGCTTTGGCGCTGAACTGTCGCCGGAGCAAACCAGGATCATCGAAGCAGGCCATCACGCGATCAAAGAAACCTCCCGCAGGCAAGTAGGTGAAAACGAGAGACAAGTAGAGCGAACCAGGACAAGGAAATAGCGCGGCCTTTCGCCCTGACCAGCGCGAATTGCCCGCCGCGGATCGCGCCTGGATCAATTATCAACTGGCGATATGTACTATACGCACGATGCGCAAAAATGCGGTTTTAGTCCACGAAAATCACGAAAGACACGAAAAGAAACAACCCGATTCTGATGCTGATATCACGACAGTACTAGTTTTGATTTCGTGCTTTTAGTGGGGCACGCCATCGTGTCTTTCGTGGACAAAATCTTTCCACTATGAGTCTGCGTGACATCAGCTATTAAGGAATTCCCCGTGTGGCTTCGCACCAGTTGTAAGCTGACTTTTACAGTCGGGATTCCCACCCCTTTTATCTTGATGTTGCGGCCGCGCAGCGGCACGCAACAATGGGTGGCGCGCGAAACGTACACATTAAAGCCAAGTGTGCCGGTGGTCGAATTTACCGACAACTACGGCAATTTCTGCCAACGCCTGATCGCGCCGCCGGGCCAATTTTCTATCCGCACCTCGGCCGATGTGATGACCGCCGACCAGATCGACGTAGCGCCGGGCGCGCCGTTTGACGAAGTGCAGAATTTGCCGGATGCGGTGTTGACCTACCTGTTGCCGAGCCGGTATTGCGAATCCGAACAATTCATCGACATGGCGAGCGAGATCGTGGCCGGCGTCAGTCCCGGCTACGATCAGGTGGCCTGTATCAACGACTGGATCCGGGCTTCGGTGCGCTTCAATCCTGCCATCAGTTATTCCCAGCTATCGGCGGCCGGCGTCAATCAGCGGCGTGAGGGCGTGTGCCGCGATCTGGCGCATCTAGGCATCGCTTTGTGCCGTGGTCTCTGTATTCCGGCCCGGATGGTGGTGGGGTATTTACACGGATTGCGGCCGATGGATTTTCATGCCTGGTTTGAGGCATATGTGGGCGGGCGCTGGTACACCTTCGACCCGACCCAGGACGCGCCGCGCGGCGGACGTGTCACGGTGGCGCATGGTCACGATGCCGCCGACGTTGCCATCTTCAACCAGTTCGGCCCAGCGCTCAGCCCGACCGTGATGCAGGTCAAGGTCAAGCTGATGAACGCGGCGCCGGAGTAAAGATTTTGATTAAATAGGAGAGGTTACGTCACTGAGGCTACGCATATTTTTAGACACGCAGTAGGTCGGGCCGTAGTCGTAGGTCGGGCTTCAGTCCGACAATGCCTGGGTCGCGGTAGCAATGTGATGGGTCGCGCCTGTGTGGGAAATATGCTTCTTGCACGGCTCGGTATATGCCATCGATGCCATCTTCCTCCGTAAATTCGCAAGTCGGGTTGAAACCCGACCTACAAGTCTGCATAACAGTAGTAAATAAAATAGGCTCATCTTTTAATACAAACCCTGCCGCAATTTTTTATGGCGGCTATTAACACTCAGCCATAAGGTCGCCTCATGAGTCAATTTTCAGCGGGTGCAGCATTGCGCCGCGCCATGCAAGAAGAAACGCCGTTGCAAGTGGTCGGTGCGATCAATGCCAACCATGCCTTGCTGGCCAAGCGCGCCGGTTTCAAGGCGATTTACCTATCTGGCGGCGGTGTCGCTGCCGGTTCCCTCGGTTTGCCGGATCTGGGTATTTCCAATCTGGACGATGTTTTGACCGATGTGCGTCGCATCACCGATGTGTGCGATTTGCCGCTGCTGGTCGATGCCGATACCGGCTTCGGCTCTTCCGCTTTCAATGTGGCGCGCACGGTCAGATCGATGATCAAATTCGGCGCGGCAGGCTTGCATATCGAAGACCAGGTTGGTGCTAAACGTTGCGGCCACCGTCCTAATAAAGAAATCGTCAGCAAGCAAGAAATGGTCGACCGCATCAAGGCTGCCGTCGATGCCCGTAGCGATGCCAATTTCGTCATCATGGCGCGCACCGATGCGCTGGCGGTAGAAGGTCTGGACTCGGCGCTGGAGCGTGCGCTGGCTTGTGTCGAGGCGGGCGCCGACATGATTTTCCCGGAAGCGATTACCGAACTGGCCATGTATAAGCAATTTGCCGCCGCAGTCAAAGTGCCGGTGCTGGCCAATATCACCGAATTCGGCGCCACGCCCCTATTTACGGTTGATGAGCTGAAAGCGTTTGACGTCGGCTTGATCCTGTACCCGCTGTCGGCTTTCCGCGCCATGAACAAGGCGGCCGAAAACGTCTACGGCGCAATCCGGCGCGACGGCACCCAACAGAATGTGGTCGATACCATGCAAACCCGGATGGAACTGTACGAGCGCATCAATTACCACGACTTTGAGCAAAAACTGGATGCCCTGTTTGCGGCGCAAAAAAAGTAAATCCAGAACATTCCCGGAGAATCCAATGACCCAAGAAGCCCCCGCCACCTTCAAGCCCAAGAAATCCGTCGCCCTGTCCGGCGTCAGCGCCGGCAATACCGCGCTGTGTTCGGTGGGCAAGACCGGCAACGATTTGCACTATCGCGGTTACGACATCCTGGACGTGGCCGAGCGCTGCGAATTTGAAGAAATCGCCTACTTGCTGGTGCATGGCACATTACCGAACCGCGCCGAGTTACAAGCCTACAAAGCCAAGCTCCAATCCCTGCGCGGCTTGCCAGCCAGTGTCAAAGCCGCGCTGGAAACCCTGCCGGCCGCGGCCCACCCGATGGATGTGATGCGCACCGGCGTCTCGGTACTCGGTTGCGTCTTGCCGGAAAACGATCGACACGACAGCCCCGGCGCACGCGATATCGCCGACCGCCTGATGGCATCCTTTGGTTCGATGCTGCTGTACTGGTATCACTACAGCCACAATGGCAAACGGATCGAAGTCGAGACCGACGACGATTCCATCGGCGGCCATTTCCTGCATTTGCTGCACGGCAAAAAGCCCAGCGCCTCGTGGGAAAAAGCCATGCATACCTCGCTCATCCTGTACGCCGAGCATGAATTCAACGCCTCCACCTTCACCGGCCGCGTGATCGCCGGCACCGGTTCCGATATGCACTCCGCCATCACTGGCGCCATCGGCGCACTGCGTGGGCCCAAGCATGGCGGCGCCAATGAAGCCGCATTCGAGATCCAGAAGCGCTACGACGATCCCGATCAGGCCGAAGCCGATATCCGGCAACGGGTAGCCAACAAGGAAGTCGTGATCGGTTTCGGCCATCCGGTCTACACCATCGCCGACCCGCGCAATAAAGTGATCAAGGAAGTAGCGCGCACCCTATCGGCAGAGGCCGGCTCCAGCAAAATGTTCGACATCGCCGAACGTCTGGAAACGGTCATGTGGGACATCAAGACAATGTTCCCTAACCTGGATTGGTTCTCTGCCGTGTCGTATCACGTGATGGGCGTACCGACCGCCATGTTCACGCCGCTATTTGTGATCGCGCGCACCTCCGGCTGGGCTGCACATGTGATCGAGCAACGCATCGACAACAAGATCATCCGGCCTAGCGCCAATTACGTCGGCCCGCAGGATTTAACATTTGTACCGATTGAGCAGCGCAAGTAGTAAAGGTTCGCCTTGAGATCCGCCACGCGCACTGAATTTTTTAACATTCTTCATTTCAGGAAACACCCATGTCCGCCCACATCTCCAACGTCCGCACAGAATTCGACAAAGAAATCATCGACATCGTCGATTACGTGCGCAACTATAAAATCGAATCGTCGGTCGCTTACACCACCGCGCGCAACTGCCTGATCGACACCCTCGGCTGCGGTCTGGAAGCGCTGGAATATCCGGCGTGCAAAAAATTAATGGGCCCCATCGTCCCCGGCACCGTGGTGCCGAACGGCGCCAAGGTACCCGGCACCCAGTTCCAGCTCGACCCGGTGCAAGCCGCCTTCAATATCGGCGCCATGATCCGCTGGCTCGATTTCAACGACACCTGGCTCGCCGCTGAGTGGGGTCATCCATCGGACAACCTGGGCGGCATCTTAGCCACCGCCGACTGGCTCTCGCGCAATGCGGTGGCGGCCGGCAAAGCGCCGCTGACCATGAAAGCGGTCTTGACCGCCATGATCAAGGCGCACGAAATCCAGGGCTGTATCGCATTGGAAAACTCTTTCAACAAAGTCGGCCTCGATCACGTGATCCTGGTCAAGGTCGCCTCCACTGCCGTGGTGTCGGACTTGCTCGGTTTGACCCGCGACGAGATGCTCAATGCCGTCTCGCTAGCCTGGGTCGATGGCCAGTCGCTGCGCACCTATCGCCACTCGCCCAATACCGGCTCGCGCAAATCGTGGGCCGCGGGCGATGCCACCTCGCGCGCCGTGCGCTTGGCTTTGATCGCCAAGACTGGCGAGATGGGCTACCCGTCAGTGTTGTCGGCCAAGACCTGGGGCTTTTACGATGTCTCGTTCAAAGGCCAGCCCTTTAAATTCCAGCGCCCTTACGCGTCGTACGTGATGGAAAACGTGCTGTTCAAGATCTCTTTCCCGGCAGAATTCCACTCCCAAACCGCAGTCGAAGCCGCCATGACCTTGCACCAGCAACTGGCCAGCGCCGGCAAAACCGCCGCCGACATCAAAAAAGTCACGATTCGCACCCATGAAGCCTGCATCCGCATCATCGATAAAAAAGGCCCGCTCGACAACCCGGCCGACCGCGACCACTGCATCCAGTACATGGTGGCGATGCCGCTCATTTTCGGCCGCCTGACCGCCGCCGATTACGAAGACAGCATCGCCGCCGACCCGCGCATCGACGTGTTGCGCGACAAGATCGTCTGCATCGAAGATGCTGGTTTCAGCAAGGATTATCACGACCCCGCCAGGCGTTCGATTGCCAATGCATTGACCGTGGAACTGAACGACGGCAGCAAGTTAGAAGAAATCGTCGTCGAATACCCCATCGGCCACGCCCGCCGCCGCAGCGACGGCATCCCGCTGCTGGAAGCTAAGTTCAAAACCAACTTGGCACGCCAGTTCCCGAGCAAGCAACAACAAGCCATTCTGGCGGTGTCGCTCGATCAGGCTAAGCTGGAAGCGATGGCGGTCAATGAGTACGTGGATTTGTTTGTGATTTAGCCAGCGCACAAAAAAGTGTGCGTAGGGTGCGCCGTGCGCACCGACGTTGGCCATGATCGCGGTTGGTGCGCACGGCGCACCCTACTAAAACAATTAGCAGTTCTGATAATGTCAAGGTAAACAAGGGGGTATAGGCAAAAATACTGCCTACTCCGCACGTTTTTATTGGCCTTTAAAAAATACATACCGGAGTATATTTCCACTATTTTTCACGTTTTTAGCCCGCTGAAAACCCCGATCACACTTTTTCATCCCGGAGAATCATGAATTATCCTGACTTCTACCAACGATCCATCACCGATCCTGCCGCCTTCTGGGATGAAGAAGCCAAGCGCATCGACTGGCACCGACCCTATGCACGCGTGCTCGATGACGACCAGCCGCCGTTTACCAAATGGTTCGTTGGCGGTGAAACCAATCTCTGCCACAACGCGGTAGACCGCTGGGTCGCCACGCAGCCGGACCAGCCAGCGCTGATCGCGATCTCGACCGAAACCAATACCGAACAAACCTATTCCTTCCGCCAGCTGCAAGCCGAAGTCGAGCGCATGGCCGCGATCCTGCTCTCGCTCGGCGTGGTCAAGGGCGACCGCGTCCTGATCTATATGCCGATGATTGCCGAGGCGACGTTTGCCATGCTGGCCTGCGCCCGCATCGGCGCGGTGCATTCGGTGGTGTTCGGCGGGTTTGCTGCGCATAGCCTGGCCGCACGCATCGACGACGCGCAGCCAACGCTGATCGTATCGAGCGATGCCGGTTCACGCGCCGGTAAAGTGATTCCCTACAAACCGCTATTGGATGAAGCCATCGCGCTGGCCGGATACAAACCGGCCCATGTGTTGCTGATCGATCGCCAACTAGCGCCGATGACGCTGCTGGCCGGGCGTGACGTGGATTACGCCGCACTGCGCCAGCAACATATCGATCAGGGCGACGCACCGGTGCCAATCACCTGGCTGGAATCGAACGAAGCGTCCTACCTGCTCTACACCTCCGGCACCACCGGCAAACCCAAAGGCGTGCAGCGCGATGTTGGCGGTTATGCGGTCGCATTGGCAGCATCGATGCAATATATTTTTTGCGGCAAGCCGGGCGAAACGTATTTCTGCACCTCCGACATCGGCTGGGTGGTGGGGCATTCTTATATCGTGTACGGCCCCCTGATCGCTGGCATGGCCACGATCATGTACGAGGGTTTGCCGGTCTGTCCCGATGCCGGCATCTGGTGGCGCATCGTCGAACAGTATCGCGTCACGCGCATGTTTTCCGCACCGACGGCGATCCGCGTGCTCAAGAAACAGCCGCCCGAATTCATGCAAAAGCATGACCTGTCGTCGCTCAAAACCCTCTATCTGGCCGGCGAACCGCTCGACCAAACCACCTCCGACTGGATCGCCAACGCATTGAACGTGCCGGTGGTCGATAACTATTGGCAGACCGAAACCGGCTGGCCGATCCTGTCGATTGCGCGCGGCCTCGACGACCGCGCCGCCCGACTCGGCAGCCCCGGCATACCGATGTACGGCTACAAGGTCAAGATCCTGAACGAATCGAGCGGCGCAGTCTGCGGTGCCAATGAAAAAGGCGTGATCGTGATCGAAGGTCCGCTGCCACCCGGTTGCCTGCAAACCATCTATGGCAACGACGCCCGCTTCGTCAACACCTATTGGCGCAATTTCGACAGCGAGCAAGTCTATTCCAGCTTCGATTGGGGCATCCGCGATGCCGACGGTTATTACTTCATCCTCGGCCGCAGCGACGACGTGATCAATGTCGCCGGCCACCGCCTCGGCACGCGCGAAATCGAAGAAAGTATTTCAAGCCATCCCAACGTATCCGAAGTAGCCGTGGTCGGCGTCGAAGACCCGCTCAAAGGTCAGGTCGCGGTTGCCTTCGTGATCCTGAAAAACGCCGACGCCGCATCCAGCCCCGACAGTGCACGCGCAATGGAAGACGCCATCATGGCCGTGGTCGACACCCAGCTAGGCACCGTGGCACGGCCGGCGCGCGTGCATTTCGTCAACAGCCTGCCCAAGACCCGCTCCGGCAAGTTGCTGCGCCGCTCGATCCAGGCGATTTGCGAAGGCCGCAATGCTGGCGATTTGACGACGATTGACGATCCGATGTCATTGCAGCAGATCAAGGTGGTGGTGGGGAGGTAGTTGGCTGATTGAATGGGTTGGGGGTTAATGCGGGCGATAAGAGACTATTTAAGTAGGGCGCGTTGTGACGTTTTGACTTAAGCAGCGGCCGCAAGTGGGCGAAGCCTGTTTGCGGACGTCCGGCCGACTGAACGAAGCAAAGTTGAGTGCGGTGTTAGCCATGGACAGTCCAAGTATGTAAGTT
The DNA here is from genome assembly GCA_040384645.1 of Pseudomonadota bacterium. Lineage (GTDB taxonomy): Bacteria > Pseudomonadota > Gammaproteobacteria > Burkholderiales > Burkholderiaceae_D > JAZKIX01. The sequence continues at coordinate 36,232 of JAZKIX010000121.1, forward strand.
AGGTTCAAAGGAAAGGAACGGAAGGTCTAGGCCGTTTTCTGGAGTCAGAAGCGCAGGTCTTCCGATGGCGAGCGATAACGATGCAAGGAACTCTAGCACTGCTTCGTGTTGGTCTTCCCCGTGAATTTCGCGAGGATCAATATCAAGCTCAATCTCTTCTGGGATGAAAAAATGGCAAGCTATTGCGACACCAGATGTAGCAACCGTCAATATGTGGCGGCCTTCTCGATTGGCAAAGATTTCTTCAATAGGCGGCAGGTCAGCTTCTTCTCCATCAAACGAGTACTGGTTTGTGCTGTTTCGGACGAATGCGAGAAAGCGTTCCCAATGGGCCAGTGTTGTATTCACAAAGTACACATCACGAAGGGAGCCGTCTTGGCTCCACAAGTGTGGAACATCAGCGATTGATGGCAGAAAATTCATGATGGTTAACGCATTGGTGATCGGAGAGGGATCGCAGGTTTTAAATTGAACGAGAGTTTCATTCTTGATTCCGATAGACTGCTTCGTACGGCGGATTCATCCCTAGTTGCTTGGTCATTTGGTTTGATTCTTTCTGCACTGCTTGCACAATGTAAACTCGAATGTTGTATCAGGGACGGCTCCAAAAAGCGCTTCCACGTTTTCCTGAAAGAGGTGGTGGCAGTAGTCGAACACACCTTGGACGTTTAGTGTATCGACGCCAATGTTCTCAGGGTTGTCAAAATGATGGACCATTTTATTAGCATGCTCCCTCAATTTCTTGAGGCGAGGGAACATGCGTTCCCGAATTACATTTACACCCAATGTCGCTTCCCGGCATCCACAGCACGCAATTGAGGAATTCTCGAAAATGCGATTCTGAATATCTTTCATCAGCAATGCGTCTGCTGAACGGGTTGCTAGAGCAACGACATATGCGGTGGATAGTTTATCCATCCAATCTCGTCCATTTCCGAAACTGTTGTACGCACGAAGAGCCGCAATCCGCGGGATCATAGCCTTCGATAGCTGGATACCAGCACCTTCGCCCTCTCGAATACCGACTGCATTTATCGGATTTGGACGGAAGTTTAGATTTTCATCGGTGTTCAAGTTGCTCCCTAACATTCGGCGTAGGGGGCGATAGAAAGCGGGCGAAGCATGCTTGTGAACTCCACCTCGACAGCGTCGTTACTCCCACGATGACGTACTGTCGTTCGAAGCAGTGATCTCTTGCAGCGCTTCAAACGCCATGAGGTGATGTTCGGCGACCAGGTTACCGGCATTATGCTTTTGCATCCGGTCCCGCACCCTTTCAATAGACTCTGCGGAAGTTACCGAACTCTCAAGGATGCCGAACGCTCCAGTGGAGACTTCGAAGTTGCCGGTCAGAACCAAATCGACAAGCACTTCTAGGAACGGTTCACAGTTGAATGAACTCAAAGCGTAGACGAGCGTGCCACGGTGATTGACATTCTCGGGCTTGGCGATTGCCTGTAGAAGCGGGCCGACTGCACTGCCGTCCCGAATGTCCATCAGTTCCAACGCCGCTCTGTCGCGAATCGACGAATTCGAGGAATTCAAGTCATGGATGAGTGACTGCAGTTTTTGCATGTCTGACTAGTGCCTAAGGTGACTTAATTTTCATTTTGCAAAGATAGCCGAGCAAGCAACAAATAGCCATCCGCTTGAAATCCTCTGAAAGCCGCGCAGATATTGGCCCGATTTGATTGGACTGGGTAAAACACAGTTCAAGCAATTGACCAAAAACATTAGGTTTCGCAACTGCCGTTTGGGTGGGAGGCGTCCATTTCATTACCCTACAAATTCATCTGGTTGATCTACTAGCTCGGGAACGCTTGCGTCATAAGCATCACAGCTTATCAGTTGAATGCCGGAACAACGCTGTTTTAACCCTGTGAAGCAGGTAAATCATTTCAAATATACTGGTTGCAGTATTATTTCTAGCCCAATAAAAACGTGCGGAAAAGGCACTAAAATTGCATATACCCCCATAAAATAAGTGAAAAATGCCAATCAACGAATCAATTCATTTCACCATCACCACGTCATCCAAGCGGCTTATGTTCAAAATACTTGACGCAAAAATCCTTGAAGGCGCGGACCAAGGGCGATAGATGCCGGTTGCTTGGATAGGTGGCTGCCACGTTGATGGTGTCAAAACGCCAGTCCGGCAGCACTTCGATTAGGCGTCCATCGTGCAGCGCCGGTTGGCAGATAAAGGTGGGCGTTTCTGAGATTCCGCGCCCGTCGATGAGGCCCTGCAAGACGCCGGCATAGTCATTGAGTAGTAGGCGCGGCTCGGGGTTGATTTGCGCTGTGTCGTCGCCGTGGTGGACGGTCCATTGCAGCGGTCTTTCCCAGCGCGAGAAGGCGACCTTTACGTGTGGCAGGATTTGCTGGGGATGCGACAAACTGTCGATGCTTGCCAGATAGGCCGGTGATGTCACCAGCCTGGGGCGGTGAATCGTGACGGTGCTTGCGATCAGACTGCTGTCCTTGGGATGCCCCACGCGCAAGGACAGGTCGATGCCGTCGCCGATGTGATCGATAAAACGCTCAGTCACAAGACAATGCACGACTACTTTTGGGTGCAGCGCCTGGAAAGCCGTGACCAGCGGCAGGATGACGATGTCGGACATGCTGGGTGGGATCGAGATGCGCAGGCGCCCCGAGATTTCTGCCTGCTGATCTGTCACCAGCGCGTCGGCCGCTTCAAACTCGATCAATCCGCGACGGCACCGCTCAAAGTAATCCTGCCCAATTTCAGTCATGCGCAACTGCCGGGTGGAGCGTTCCAGCAGTCGCACGCCGAGTGCTTTTTCCAGCTCGGCAATCTTGCGGCTGACGGTGGACACCGGCACGCCTTCGCGGACCGCAGCTTTTGAAAAGCTGCCGCTTTCAACCACCTTCACGTACAGCGCCATGGCATTTCTGTCGGTTTGCATTCGCGGTATTCCCATTTATGAGAAATTGATTTGAGAAAAACATGGCTATTCTACATATTTGGAAAACTGTATCGTTCTTTCTGCGGAATGACCGCTACCCCCGCTTAACATTGACCAGGATAAACAGATGAAAACCACACTCGCTTTGGCCATTGCTTGCCTCTCGTTACAAATTATTCCCGCTGCCCAGGCAGAAACCCAGCCGCTGAAATCGTCCGCCGCACAGCACCACGGCGCCTTTGAAACGCGCCAACGTGCGCAGATCGAGGAGTTACTCAAGCGCTATGAACGAGCGCTCAATACCAGCGATGTCAAAGGCGTCGTGAGCCTGTATACCGACGACGCCGTGTTGCTGGCGCCGGATGCGCCATCGGCGGTCGGCATCAAGGCGGTGCAGGATGCCTACACCGGGACGTTCCAGGCAATCGGCCTCAATATCAGCTTCGACATCGCTGAAACCAAATTGCTGTCTGCCGACTGGGCCTTGTTGCGGACCAACTCGACCGGTTTCATCAAGATCCTTGCCAATGGCGCGCAAATCCCCGAAGGCAATCAAGAGTTGTTCTTGCTGCACAAGCAACAAGGCCATTGGAAGATCGCCCGCTACAGTTTTTCGTCGTTCTTGCAGCCGGCGAAGTAAGCCGCTGGTCGGCATGCGATCACATGGTTCCATTTTTTCGTGTCAATGGCTTTCCAACATAAAGCAGCCCGTTGGCACGGCGTTTTCCTCCATCACCTCTAATATTTTTTAAAAGGCTTGATATGAACATTACGATTATTGGCGCTGGCAATATGGGCGCAGCATTTGCAAAACAACTTACCCGTGCCGGTCACAAGGTCAGTGTGACCTCGCGCGACCCTGCCAAGGCGGCGCGCGTCGCTGCGGCGAACAGCGGCGCCGTGGCAGTGCCGGCAGAAGGCGCCGCTGCTGCCGCCGCGAACGCCGACCTTATCGTGCTCGCGACTGCCTATGTGGACGCGGTCGGTGCGCTGCGGACTTTAGGTGACCTACGCGGCAAAGTGGTGATCGATATCACCAATCCCTTAACGGCAGATTTCATGGGGCTGACGATTGGCCACACGACGTCGGCCGCTGAAGAGATTGCCAAGGCCGTACCCGCTGCCAACGTTGTGAAGGCGTTCAATACGCTTTTTGCACAAGTTCTCGACAACGGGGCAGATTTTGGTGTGGGACAAAAGGTCAGCGTGCTGGTCGCTGGCGATAATGCGCACGCCAAACAGACGGTCAGCCTGTTGGCCGAGAGCATGGGATTTGCCACGCTGGACGTGGGCGGTCTGAAGAATGCACGTTACCTGGAACCGCTGGCGGGCCTGAACATCTATCTCGGTTATGGCGCTGGAATGGGTACCAGCATCGCACCGGGCTGGGTTCGTAAAGTCTGAGCGTGTGTGGTAGGAGTGAGGCAAACATATCCAAGTGCATTGCTTCCTGTGCGTATCTATTCAGCTCTCCATACCAACAGTCTAAAGTCCGTCGTCCTCGCGAAGGCGGGGATCCAGAGAACGGCGAATCAACCTGGTCGCATTTATCTAGCAATAACTCGGAATAACCGACTTCTGGATTCCCGCCTTCGCGGGAACGACGAACTATAGGGAGCTGACGGCTTGCTCCTACACAAAATTTCAAGCAGATATTAAGAGATTGGCTTTGTCGATTGATTTCATAATTCCATTAATATAGAATTGTCGAATTAATTTATTTCAACAAGGCCTATCAATGGAAACCAAAAGCGCAATCTCCGCTCTTGCTGCGCTGGCGCAGGAATCCCGTTTGGCGGTGTTCCGCTTGCTGGTGCAGGTCGGGCCGGACGGCATGGCCGCCAGCAAGATCGGCGAGGAGTTGGGCATCCCGCCATCGTCCCTATCCTTCCATCTAAAGGAACTGGCGCACGCCGCGCTGGTGATCCCGCGACAGGATGGGCGTTTCATTATCTATGCCGCCAATTTCGAGACCATGAATGCGCTGATGGCTTTCCTAACCGAGAGCTGTTGCGGTGGCAATCCATGCTCGCCACTGGCTGGGCTGGCCAGCCAAACAAATAAGGAGTCAGCATGACGATG
>JAZKIX010000121.1:41253-47826 GCA_040384645.1 Pseudomonadota bacterium
CCTGGCCGGCGGCAATGTCGCGCTGGCTTTGCTAGCCAATGCGATTGCCACCGGCGCCGGTCTGGTGGCGCTGATCCTGATGTTGGGGACGATTTCCGGCGCGCACTTTAATCCGGTAGTGACACTGTCGGAAGCGTGGCAACAAAATATGCCGGCAAGCGAAGCGGCCCCCTATATCGCGGTCCAGATTGCCGGTGCCTTTGCCGGCGTGGCAGCGGCGCATCTGATGTTTGACTTACCGCTATTTTTTGCTTCCGAACATGTGCGGTCCGGCGCGGCCCAATGGTGGAGCGAGTTTGTCGCCACCTTCGGCTTGCTGGCGGTGATCATCGGCTGTTCGCGTAGCCGGCCATCGGCCACGCCGTTCGCCGTGGCGGCTTACATCACGGCGGCATATTGGTTCACTTCATCGACCTCGTTTGCCAATCCGGCGGTGACGCTGGCGCGCGCCGTCAGCAATACCTTTGCCGGCATCCGGCCGGTCGATACGCCGGGATTTATCGCCGCCCAGCTGCTTGGCGCAGGGGCTGCAACCCTGCTATTTTGCTGGCTGTATCCGGCGCCACCGTACGATGCCACCATCGGCGGCACGATTGCGCCGAGCGATTTTGCAGATCTAAAACCAGATTAAATGAGAAAGCGTAAGCCATGAACATCACGATTTATCACAACCCCGCCTGCGGCACCTCGCGCAATACGCTGGCCCTGATCCGCAACACCGGTATCGAGCCGGACGTGATTGAATACCTCAAACAGCCACCCAGCCGCGAAGCCTTAATCAACCTGATCGATCAAGCCGGCTTGTCGGTACGGGGCGCACTGCGCGATAAAGGCACGCCGTATCTGGAATTGGGGCTCGACAATCCAGCCTTGCCGGACGAGGCACTGCTCGATGCCATGCTGGCGCAACCAAGCCTGATCAACCGCCCGTTCGTCGTCACCCCCAAGGGCACGCGACTGTGCCGGCCGTCCGAGCTGGTACTGGATATTTTGCCACTGCCGCAGATGGGCGCTTTTACTAAGGAAGATGGGGAAGTGGTGATTGACGCGGATGGCAAGCGGGCGGGGGGATGAGCGACGTTTTACTCGCTGCAACCGTGACGCCAGCCACTTTCCCCAATGCGGTATCCCTTTTGCGCGCTGCGCTGACAGAGCGCCGCATGTCAACGTTTAAAGGACGGGGCGGACGCCATCGCGAGCGCTGCGCCGGATGTCGCTTAGTCCCCAGTCATTGCCTATGCGCATGGCGTCCGGTGCAGCCTTCGCGCGCGGGATTTTGTTTGATCATGACCGAAAAGGAAGTGCATAAACCCACCAACACCGGTTGGCTCGTCGCCGATCTGATCGCAGATACGATGGCCTTTAGCTGGACCCGCATGGCGGTCGACCCTGCCTTGCCAGCGCTGTTGGCCGACCCGCAGTGGCAACCGTATGTGGTGTTTCCGGGAGAATTCGTGGCGCCAGAACGGGTGCTCACACAATTGCTGCCGGCAAATCGCAATGAAAATGTGGAGCAGCCAGGTGCGGTACAGAATGGACAAAACAAACGACCGCTCTTCATTTTGCTCGATGCAACCTGGCAAGAGGCACGGCGCATGTTTAAGCAAAGCGCTTACCTGATGCACATTCCCGTACTCAGCTTCACGCCCGAGCAACTATCGCGCTACCGCTTGCGCGACTCGGGCCGTGGCGATCATTTGTGTACTGCCGAAGTTGCTGCCCTATGCCTGGAATTGGCGGACGACAACTTGGCGGCGCAGACCTTAACCGCATACTTGGATCTATTTTCAGACCACTATATGCGCGCTAAATTGCAGCAGAAAGTGGATTGGGAAAGTGAGTTGCACCTGCGGTTGCGGGAGCTGGCTTTGCTTGCGTAAACCAGTGACTACTGACAATTAAAAGCGAAAGCTTTGCCGCATAGGCTGACGCCATCAGTGCGTCTGTAAATTCGCAAATTTTGGAATTGCTCGCTTCGTCGTAAGTTGATGAGAATGGTAAGCGGCTAGGACGACGCACAATTCGCTGCCGTCCTACATCAGCGCCATATTTACGCTGACAGTTTGCAGTCACAAAGTTCTTAAGCTAGAAGTTCGTTTGATTTCGTAGACGCTTGCAAAAGCGATGCGACGCCATCTCACTCAACTTCATGTTAGGAGGACAATATGCGCGCTTTAACTTACCACGGCAGTCATGACGTTCGCGTCGACAACGTTGCAGATCCCGTCCTGCAAGCGCCGGACGACATTATTTTACAAGTCACTGCAACCGCAATCTGCGGCTCTGATTTGCACTTATATCGCGGCAAAATCCCGACCCTAAAAGACGGCGACATTTTAGGGCATGAATTTATGGGTGTGGTGGTTGATGCCGGCCCAGAGGTGACTAAAGTGCAAAAAGGTGACCGCGTGGTGGTGCCTTTTGTGATTGCCTGCGGCCATTGTTATTTTTGCGACATGCATTTATTTTCCGCGTGCGAAACCACCAATCCCGATCGGGGCGCGATCATGAATAAAAAGAGCCTGCGCCCAGGTGCGGCGCTCTTCGGCTTTAGCCACCTTTACGGCGGCGTGCCAGGCGGTCAGGCTGAATACGTACGCGTGCCAAAAGCCAATGTCGGCCCAATCAAAGTGCCTTCGACGCTGCAAGACGAGCAAGTGCTGTTCTTGAGCGACATCCTTCCCACCGGTTATCAGGCGGTTGTTAACGCAGGCATCGGTAAAGGTTCAAGCCTGGCAATTTTCGGCGCCGGCCCGGTTGGGTTAATGGCCGCGGCCAGCGCACGCCTGTTGGGCGCGGAACGAATTTTTATGGTCGATCATCATCCGTATCGATTGCAGTTCGCTAAAGAAGCGTATGGGGTGCATCCCATCAATTTCGACGAAGTTGACCCGGCGGAAGTGATCATACAAAACACCAATTTTCGCGGCGTGGACGGTGTGGTTGATGCAGTCGGATTCGAAGCAAAAGGCAGTGCGCTGGAAACCTTGCTCACCAATATCAAGGTCGAAGGCAGCAGCGGCGTTGCGCTACGTCAATGCATCGCCGCCGTGCGCCGTGGTGGCACAGTCAGCGTTCCCGGCGTGTATGCGGGATTCATTCACGGCTTCTTATTTGGTGATGCCTTTGAAAAAGGTATCGCGTTTAAAACCGGTCAGACCCACGTCCAGCATTTTTTACCTGAACTATTAGGCCATATCGAAAGCGGCGCCCTGCAACCCGACATCATCATCAGCCATCGCATGAAGCTGGCGCAAGCGGTTGAAGGCTACAAAATATTTGACCAGAAGGACGACCATTGCAGGAAGGTGGTGTTGACGCCTTAATGAGCGGGCATGTGCGTCATTTATTTGCGCCCCATCTTGCGGCATTTCTCATTAATGCCGCTGGGTATGCGTGATCGCTGTGGCGCTTGATTGCAATTAAAGCGACGTCTGGGCTCGTCTCCACGGCCGTTTTTCTGTCGACGCAGCCACAAATTGCGTGTATTTCTGCACGTCGTTGCGGATCGCCACACGCTTTTCAACTTCATTTCCTTGTGATGATTTGCCTCGCCGCGGATAGCTCAAGCAACTATCACCGCTTAGCCTGCACAGCAAACTTGCTTTGTAATGTAGGGGCAGCATTGCTTTGTCAGGCGCTACGATCAATTTTTACGGCTAAATATACTCCCACCAGTAAATAATCTGACGCTCATATAACGTGCGGGAGAGCCCATATTTTGCTCCATACTCCCCTCAACTGTTGCGCTATCGCCTGCGCGACTCGGGACGTGGCGATCATTTGTGTACTACAGAAGTCGCTGCCCTGTGCTTGTAACTGGCCGACGCACCCTGGCTGCACAGACGTTGACTGCGTATCTGGATTTGTTTTCAGATCACTATATGCGCGCCAAATTGCAGCAGAAGGTGGATTAAGAAAGTGAGCTGCACATGCGATTGCGAGAATTGGCTTCGCTTGCGTGAGTCCGGCAGCTCGGGAGGAAACCGCTAGCTAGATTTTTTTATAGGGCGGACTGACGCCATCAAGGCACCTGTAGTTCTGGCAATTTTTCTGTCAGCGCAACACGAAAAGCGTTGCAGCCAAAGAATTGCTCTATAGCTTTGTGGAATCCGGCGCCGAGTCTAAAAACGCAGTAGGAATATTAATAACTGACCCCCCGCCTTTTTTCATATGAAAAATATGACAGCGTGGCTCAGCGAGAAATTACTGGGCTTTATGTATTAGTTCTTCGATACGGTAACGCATCGCGATGTCGTGCCAGGTGGGATTGGTGCTCAATTTTGCAACCGTGCTCTGCACATAGCTGATCAACTCCGGCTGGAGACCCGGTGTGAGCATGATGTGACGCGTGAAGCTGTTACGCGGCATGCTGGCGATATAGAGTTTCTTGTTAAATTCAGGAATGCGACGACGCAATGCGTTTATGGTGCTTCGTGAGACAAACACCACATCGACGCGCTTAAGTAGCAGTTTGCGTACATTGTTCTCTTGCGACGGTGCATCGCTGCGCCGCAACTGTTTATTGGCGATCATTTGTTCAACATCCGCATAGCGCTGGTTCAGGACGGTGCCAAGCACCTTGCCTTCCAGCGATGTGATACCGGTGAAGTGGATCGGGGCGTCGACATGCGAGACAACCAAGTCGGTTTCCAGCATGAGCGATTCAGACCAGATGTACTTCGACTTATTTTCATCGTTGACAAAGCGTGGATTCAACCAGGCAACCACGCCTTGCCAATGATGGTCGAGCAGCATGTTGTCCAGGCGCCCCTTGGGAAGTAATGTAGGCACAAAGTGATAGCGACCGCCGGAGTTATTTGTCAGCAGTTGCGCCAGTTGGCGCGTCAGGTCGGCGCTTTCATCAGGGATGCTGAAGGGGGCGTAGCTGTAGTAGTTCACCAGAGGCACGTCCACCTCGCTGGCGCCAGCATGTAGTGTTGTCACCAAGGCACTTACCAGCAGAACGAAAAATGGATTGCGGATACTCATCGTTGCCTATTGACGTTCACTTTTCCTTGCCGCCTGTGTCATGAAATGCATGCCATTTTGCTTCTCAACCTTTTTCAATCGCGCCAATAGCGATAAGTTGCGCAAGCCTGCGTTTTTCCTCTGACGATCTTGCTCTTGATAAGGTGTTTTATCAAGAGCCAAGCCCTCCGCTTTGTTCTCTTTCAGCGCTGCCCTCTATGTTTATAGGGGAGCAAATTACCAATAGACAGTTAAAATTTGCCAAAACAATGTTTTAATGCAAGAAGTTGGTAAGCCCATCACGCCGCATCGCAAAAGTGTCTTCCGGTTGCGGTTTTTCTGCAAGTTGAACCGTCATCATTGTTCTCCGGTTTTGGTGCATGCCCTCACGGGCCAGCACTCTGCCTCTACCATCCGATTCCAGTATCCCTCGATTGCAGAATGAGAGCGGGGTCAAGGTGGACGCATATTTGCTTTTGTTTCATGATTTTCTCGTAACAAAAACAGTACGACCACGATCAGCGAGCCGCCCGCCCGATGGGTGGTCTTTTTTGATATTGCCTTTTTTCGGCTTACGACCGCAATGGATACAAGATGCCTTCCTTGAGTAAACTGACCCGACTTTTCCAATTTTTCCTCTTGGCCTGTGCCGCATGGCTCACCTTTTTGCCTGCCCATGCCACCAATTTGGCGGGGATTGCCACCATTGCTGCAGGTGGTAACCACACCTGCGCACGAACCACAGCGGGCGGGGTGAAGTGCTGGGGCAATAACTTCTACGGCCAGCTCGGCAACGGCACCACCACGCAAGCCTCCTTGACGCCGGTGGCGGTGACGGGGCTGGCCAGCGGCGTGACCGCCATTGCCACAGGTAATAGACACACCTGCGCGCGGACCACGGCGGGCGGGGTGAAGTGCTGGGGCAATAACCAATACGGCCAGCTCGGCAACAATTCCACCACGGGCGCCTTGACGCCGGTTGCGGTGACGGGCTTGTCTAGCGGCGTCACCGCCATTGCTGCAGGTTATTACCACACCTGCGCGCTGACCACGGCGGGCGGGGTGAAGTGCTGGGGCAATAACGACTTCGGTCAGCTCGGCAACACCACCACCACGCGAGCCTTGACGCCGGCCGCGGTGACGGGGCTGACCAGCGGCGTGGCCGCCATTGCCGCGGGTAGAACTCACACCTGCGCGCTGACCACGGCAGGCGGGGTGCAGTGCTGGGGCAATAACGACTTCGGCCAGCTCGGCAACGGCACCAACACGCAAGCCTTGACGCCGGTTGCGGTGACGGGGCTGACCAGCGGCGTGGCCGCCATTGCCACAGGTGCTAACCATACCTGCGCGCGGACCACGGCGGGCGGGATGCAGTGCTGGGGCAGTAACGAATACGGCCAGCTCGGCAACAATTCCAGCACGGACGCCTTGACGCCGGTGGCGATGACGTGGCTGGCCAGTGGCGTGACCGCCATTGCCATGGGTTTTAGTCACACCTGCGCGCTGACCACGGCGGGCGGGATGCAGTGCTGGGGCTTTAACGGCGTCGGCCAGCTCGGCAACAATTCCACCACGGGCGCCTTGACGCCGGTTGCGGTGACG
>JAZKIX010000122.1:0-1326 GCA_040384645.1 Pseudomonadota bacterium
CAGAAGGGTGATTAGCTGGAATCAGATGGCCCAAGAGTTCGGACGGTGCCGAAACGAAGACGGGACGCCCAAATACAAGAACATGGACAAGTTGGCAAAGGGAACACACGCTTGCATCTACTACTATCAGGATGAAATCAGGAAAGTTGATGAAAACATTAAACAAGACCAGATTACGGCTTTTATCCGACAATATCCTTCGGGTAATTTTACTCAGGCGGCAAAAGCCCGCTTGATCGATTTGCAATCTAAGCCGCCCGTCAATGCGGTGGTCAAAGTGGTGCCGACTCCGCCGGTTCCGGTAATCGCGTCGACCTCTGCCAATACAGTTCTCGTACCCATCGAAAAAGTGCAAGTCGCCGATGTCAAGCCGCTCGAACCAGCGCCGCCAACCACAGTTGCAGTCAAGCTGAACATCAAGCCCTGGGGCGCCATATACGTGGACGATAAGCAAAAAGGTGTCAGTCCTCCGATGAAAAAAATGCTTTTATCGGAAGGAAAACACCAAGTTAGGGTGGTTAATTCGAATTTCCCGGATTACGTTACAGAAATCCAAGTAAGTACTAAAAAATTAGGAAGTATTGAACATGATTTCACTCTCCCCAAAAAATAAGCAAATGCCAGTGGACATGATCACAAAAATCCGCCGATGCATTTATCTGGCATGTGGTTTGGGTTTAGCATCACTCCTGAGTGCTTGCATGACACCGCTCGCGAAAGAGGAATTGATCGCTGCGCCGGAAGTCGAAATTAAAAAAGAAGATGTCAGTCCAGCGGTGAGCACGGAGCCAGTGGTCAATTTACCGGTTCGCTCGGTATTGACTGCTGAAAGAATTGCGCTCAATGACGGCATTCGTTTATATAACGAAGGTAACTTTAACGCTGCCATCAAGCGGCTTGGGGGCGCTGCGGAAATATGGGCTGCGGATAAACCGGCTCAATTGGAAGCGCTTAAATATATGGCGTTTAGTTACTGCGTCAGCTCGCGCCAGGCTTTGTGCCGGCAGCAATTTGAGAAAGCCTTGCGTCTGGATCCCAGTTTTGACCTGGCGCCGGGAGAAAAAGGCCATCCTTTGTGGGGGCCCGCTTTTGCCCGCTCAAAAAAAAACAGATAAGTGGGCAAAAAGCGGTCGTGCCACAGAATCTTCCAAAAAATACGCCCGTTCCAAGCCCCGCCGTGCGTAAAATTGCTCCGCCCACAGCGCAAAAGTAAATTTTTTGATAATAGAATTGATAGTCCTGGAAAAAAACCGCTTTCGAGCGGTTTTTTTATGTCTGAGACGTTTTGAATCGAAGCTTTACTCAAGCATCAATCTAATCCCATAT
>JAZKIX010000122.1:1336-31227 GCA_040384645.1 Pseudomonadota bacterium
TAAAAAATAATTGTTTTTTTGAAATTGGATGATGCAAAACCGCCGCACACAAGCTACATTTGTAAAAGCGTTAATGTATCCACTATACAAGTCGAATAAAGAGTGGCATATTAGACGCTAACGAATAGCACGAGCGTTCGTTTATATCAAAAATATACCTCAAAGGAGACAAAATGCGTCCAATCAATTTTGCGCCGGCTTTAATCGCGGCTGCCGTTCTGGCAGGTTGCGGTGGTGGTGGGGGTGGTGATCAAACTCCCAAAGTGAAGTTCAGTTCCCAAGTTTCGTTCGGCGATAGTCTCAGTGATGTCGGTACTTACAAAGTTGGTACGGTGGCAGCACTCGGCGGTGGAAAATTTTCTATTAACGGCCCAGATAGCAAAAATTGGACAGAGTTGATGGCGGCGCAATTCGGATTGCCTGCACCGTGTCCAGCCCAAACTGGTTTAAAGGGCGATGCCACCAAAGGATTCAGCGTACCTGTAGTAAGTCATGCTGGCTGTACCGGCTATGCCCAAGGCAGTGCCCGCGTCACCAACCCCGTCGGGCCGCATAGTTATCAACTTGGCGATCCGATTGGCCTGCTGACTGTACCTGTCATAACCCAGATTCAGACGCATCTGGCTGCCAACGGCGGTAGCTTTAAAGGCGATGAAATCGTCTTCGTGATGGCGGGCGGTAACGACGTTTTTGCGCAGACCGGTGGCTTGTCAGCAGGGGCGATGGCTGCCGCAACGGCTGCCGTCACGGCTGCGGTACCCGCGCAAATTCAGACTGATATTGCCAGTGGTGCCTGTGTGCCGGCTAATGCAACGGCAAGCAATTGCCAGGCTCCGGCAGTGACTAAATTGACTGCTACGGTGGGCGCTGCTGCTGCAGCAGCTTATGTCAAAGCAAATGCGCCAGCGTCAGTGATGGCAATGGGTGTGGCCGGTGGCGAATTGGCTACCTATGTCAAGACATTGATCGTTGGTAAAGGCGCTAAATATGTTGTCGTAGTAAACCTGCCCGACGTCAGCCAGACACCATCTGGCTTGGCGCAAAGTGCTGAAACTCGCGGGCTGATCAATGCAATGGTCACGACCTTTAACACCCAGCTCAAGAAAGGGATCGATGGCGATGCAAGCATCTTGTACGTGGATGCCTATAGCGTTGATCGCGATCAGGCAACAAATCCTGGAATTTATGGTTTGAGCAATGTAAGCACACCGGCCTGCGATGCCAATCCGGTCAAGAATCCACTAGAGGGGTATGCATTGACTTGTACCAAAGCCAACTTGATCGCCAGCGCCAATGAGTTTTTCAAATTTGCCGATCCGGTGCATCCGACGCCTTATACCTATTTGTTACTGGCCCGTCTGGTGTCTAAAGACATGATAACCAGAGGCTGGTTGTAAGTCATGAACAGTGAGAGGGCGAAAATATCAAATCCCTCTTACTTATAGCGAATTTTCATGATCAGGATGAAGCTAGCCAAAATCAGGGTGATGATGTTGGAAACAATCACCGGTTTGGCTCCGGTTTGCAACCCATACACCAACCAGAGCGCAATTCCGATCGTGAAAATGCTATACATGCCAAGTGAGACGCCATCGGCGCGGCGGGTTTTCCAAGTCAACCAGGCTTGTGGAATGAATGCGGTAGTAGTCAGGGCGGCGGCCATATAGCCGATAAGTTCAGATGATGGCATTGGACTCAATAAAATAAAGGATCAGGAGACAATATGAAAAAATGTTCTAAAACAGCAATAAAAAGTTTGATGGTACTTGCTGCAATGAGTGCCAGCGCAGTTGCATCGGCGCAAACGGCCGGTACTTGGTCGTTCAAAGTTGGCATTAATAAAATCACGCCTAAAGTTGACAGCGGCAATATGAGCGCGCCGGCTTTGCCAAACACCAAAGCGGATGTTGGAAGCGATACCAAGCCGATTTTTGCCGGTAGTTATATGGCGACCGATAATGTGGCAGTGGACCTGGATCTTGGTGTGCCTTATAAGCATGACTTGCTTGGTGCAGGATCGGTTGAGGGCACGGGCAAGATCGGTTCAGCTGAAGTATTGCCGCCCACGTTGTTCGTCCAGTATCGCTTTTTGGAGCCAAAATCGATGTTCCGCCCTTATGTCGGACTTGGTTTTACCTATGCATATTTTCAAAAAGAGACTGGCTCGGGTGCTATGACAGCGCTTACCAACACTGGCAGTTCGACGCCGACCACATTTAGCCTCGACTCGGCATTCGGTTTATCGCCGCAAGTCGGTCTTTTGTTTGCTTTCAATGAAAAGTGGTTTGCCGATGTATCGGTAACGAAAACCTATCTTAAAACGACATCGCATTTTTCTACTGGGCAAACACTGGACGTCAAGCTTAATCCAGTCGCAGTCGCTGTTGCAGTCGGCATGACGTTTTAATTGCCATTCGATTGCGTTCGCACGCAGTCTACATGGAATCCGCTGATATATCGATGATGTCAGCGGATTTTTTTTCATGTAAATAATGAAAAATAGGGGGGTATAAGCAATAATGTATGTTTTCCCGCACAGTTTTATTGGGCTGTAAAATATACACCTGCCAGTATTATTGGGATTAATTGAACGCCTGCAACCCGGTTTGAGCCCGACCGAGGATCAGCGCATGGATGTCGTGCGTACCTTCATAAGTATTGACCACTTCCAGATTGACCATATGGCGGATGACGCCAAACTCGTCCGAGATCCCATTTGCGCCCAGCATATCGCGCGCCTGGCGGGCGATGTCGAGCGCTTTGCCGCAACTATTGCGCTTCATCATTGAAGTCAATTCCACGGCAGCAGTGCCGTTATCTTTCATCCGTCCCAGTTGTAGACAACCTTGCAGGCCGAGCGTAATTTCAGTTTGCATATCGACCAATTTTTTTTGAATCAACTGATTGGCCGCCAATGGCCGACCAAACTGTTTTCGATCCAACACGTATTGCCGCGCGGTGTGCCAGCAGGCTTCGGCTGCACCCAAAGCTCCCCATGCAATCCCGAAACGGGCGGCATTGAGGCAGGTGAAAGGGCCTTTCAAACCCCGTATTTCTGGAAAAGCATTTTCTGCGGGGCAGAAAACCTGATCCATCACAATCTCGCCAGTGATCGAGGCGCGTAATCCGAATTTGCCGTGAATGGCTGGCGTGCTTAAACCGAGCATGCCTTTCTCAAGGATGAAACCCCTGATTTCACCGCCGTCAGCACCTTCGCCATCCTTGGCCCACACCACAAATACATCGGCAATTGGCGCGTTCGAGATCCAAGTCTTGCAGCCCGATAATTGATAACCGCCCGGTACTTTTTTGGCGCGTGCCAGCATACCGCCGGGGTCGGAGCCGTGATCCGGTTCAGTCAAGCCGAAACAGCCGATCAATTGGCCGGTAGCCAGTCCAGGCAAATATTTTTGTCGCTGTTGTTCGGTACCGAAGGCATAAATTGGCAGCATCACCA
This sequence comes from Pseudomonadota bacterium, assembly GCA_040384645.1. Lineage (GTDB taxonomy): Bacteria > Pseudomonadota > Gammaproteobacteria > Burkholderiales > Burkholderiaceae_D > JAZKIX01. The sequence goes on from JAZKIX010000122.1 coordinate 4,794, forward strand.
GCGATGATTGCACACTCATCATCGAGCGATAACCGGAATCGACACGCTCCACTTCCCGTGCGATCAAACCGTAACTGACGTAATTCAGTCCCGCACCGCCATACTGCTCTGGCAATGTCGGCCCCAACAAACCGAGCGCGCCCATTTCACGGAAAATAGCGGGATCGGTATTTTCATTGCGAAAGGCTTGCACGATACGCGGCTGTAATTTGTCCTGGCAATAAGCGCGTGCCGCATCGCGCACCATACGCTCGGCTTCGCTCAATTGATCCGACAAATGCAGCGGATCGTCCCATTGAAAACTGACACGATTTTGTTGATTCATGAGACGAATCCCGGATGTGGACAATCGGTGTATCGAAATCAGTATTGTTCAGTTTTGTTTAAATATGCGCTATGCCGGCGTCTTGGTCGCCATAAAGCGCCCGCCATGAAATACCAGCGCATCTTGTGGTTTGGTGTCGCATCGTTCTACTTCACCGACAAAAATGACGTGATCGCCTTCTGGATAACGGCTGCGGTTATGGCATTCAAACCATGCCGAAACGCCGCTCAAAATCGGTTGGCCGGTATGAGACAGGGTGTAGTCGATACCTTCGAAACGATTTTCAATCCGCCGTGCAAAACGTTCTGCTAATGCACTCTGGTGGGCCGCCAGGACGTTGATCACGTAATGCGAATTGCCGCTGAAAATAGGTAAGCTCGATGCCCGATTCGCCAAGCTCCACAACACCAGCGGCGGTTCCAGCGAGACGGAATTGAAAGAGCTGGCCGTCAGGCCCCAATAACTGCCGTCAGCCAAGCGGGTGGTAATGATGGTGACGCCAGTGGCAAATTGCGACAATGCAGTGCGAAATTGCTCGGTGTCAAACTCGCGTGTGTCGGCACGGGGAAAAATAGTGTTCATTTGCAGCCTTTGGAATTTTCACTATTATCCTTGAAATAGGCGCGGTCAACGTTTGAACCAGGCGCTACATCGCTTGCGATGCTGGAGTCATAAATTTGGCTTGGTTTGATTGAAATAATACTAGATGGAGTATTATTTCCCCCCCAATGAAAACCTGCGGGTAAGCCATATATTTGCCTTATACCCCCTATTTTCCGTGAAATAGGCAGATGGAAAGCTAATGATTCGAGACGAATATCGACGCTGCAATCAGCTATTTTCGGCCTGCGATCGTACTTTCAAAAATCTCCTTGCGTACCAGCGCCTTGAACGATTTCGGCAACCAAGGCCGTGCCGCCAATAAAAAACTGATTGGATGTTTGTCTTGAAACGGCAATTTGGCATCGTCCTGATGCTGTTGCGAAAACTCGCGCGCCACTTGCTTTAATCGCTCCATCAAGGCACTGACCGACGCTTTAGATAGCATCACATTGATCAACTGCATCGACTCATCATCGCGGTCAAATTGCGAATCGAGATAATCGGCGGCGGCAAGTTCACGAAAATTTGCGTGAATCGGCCCATTTGGAATCCAGCGGAAAGTGCGTGAAATCAGTAATTTGACCCGGTTATTAGGAAGCAGTTCGAGGAAGCCGGTTTTGTCGAGGCGGAGCAAATATTTGATGACTTCGGCTTCGCTGATTTGATAAATATTTACGATTTGTTCCACCGAAATCAGGTTCAATGCCGACACTGCGACGATGAATAATTTCGGGTCGTCGATGATTTCTTTTTCTTGCGCCAGACTTAATTGCGAAATCAGTTTGGTGTCATCTTGCCCACTGCTGGCCAGATCACGGAAATCGATCTGGGTCGCATGCAAAATTTCATCAAGCCGCGCCAGAGTGAAGTTTTTCTGTGAAAACATGCGTTTTACACTTGCTTCCGACATATTAATCCGACCCGCGAGATCGGCATAAGTGATGCCGCGAGCTTTTAATTCGCGTTTCAGGGTATCGATCAGAGCAGTTGCTTTTGGCATCAATATTCTCGCTTATGCATTACGCGTTAAAAGTATTGAAAAATAATACAGCACGACCAGCTAGCGTAGACCAGTTTATTAGTGATTGTCCAATATTTTGGAAAGGTGGAGCATGCACGCACTCACCTTCGAGATATTCAGGAAAATAAGTTATTTATGAATGAAATTTTCACGCTGCCGTCAATACGAATTGCTCGGCCCGCCCGTAAGACGGTATCGGACTTCAAACAGCTATATTTTTTAACGACCACTCTCGTTCGGGCAACGCTGGAGGCATCATGTTAACGACAATCTTTGTGGTGTTTGCTGCTTGTTTTGTCCTTGAACGCATTGTCGCCGGCTGGCCACTGCCGAGAGTGCGCGGATGGCCTTTACGTGTATTGCTCATCAATGGCGTGCAACTCTGTGTTGTCTTACTCGCAGGTGTGACGTGGGAGCGTTGGCTATCGTCAGTGTCTTTATTTCATCTCTCGTATCACTTGTCGCCTGCGTTCAGTGGCATTTTTGCTTACTTTATTGCAACCTTTATTTTTTATTGGTGGCATCGCTGGCGGCATGAAAATGCATTTTTGTGGCGTGGCTTCCATCAAATCCATCACAGCCCCCAACGTTTGGAAGTGATTACCTCGTTTTATAAACATCCTGGTGAAATGATGGTTAATTCGATCATCGGTAGCCTGCTTATATACACGCTGCTAGGATTGTCGGTTGAAGCCGGCGCGGTCTATACGTTATGTACTGCCCTCGGCGAATTTTTTTATCACACTAATATCAAGACGCCGCGCTGGGTTGGATTTGTGTTCCAACGGCCAGAAATGCACCGCATCCATCACCGGCACGGCTATCACAAGAATAATTATGGTGACATCACTTGGTGGGATATGCTTTTTGGCACCTATGAAAATCCGAAGGAATGGGTCCATACCTGTGGATTCGACACTGAAAAGGAACAACAACTTTTACAAATGCTTGCCTATAAGGATGTACATAAAGACACCTGATTGATGGCACGCAGTTTGGCGTGATTTCGCAATTATCAGCAATACTTCGCACTTTTACAGCGTTTTCGCATGCATCGGCCGCTAGCTTGACTTCACTGCGGCTCGATGGTCATGGCGTGGGCTTGTTTGTTTTCGGATTGTCTTAGCCTCAAGATAAAGACTGAATACGGCGAAAAGTATCGAAAAATAATACATCGAGCTTATTGATGTGGCACATTTTCCATAAGCTTTGGCACTTTCGGCAAAAATGTGGATGATGCGTCCATTCGCTCTTGTGGCGCAAATAAAGACAGGATTTCTTTTCATGAAACATTTTTCTATCAACGTCATTTTTAAACAAGCCACGCTGGCACTTTTGATAACCAGCGCATGTGTTATGACACCAGCATTTGCGGCGAGTAAAAGCTGCCCGTCCTGTGGTGCATCTGAAGCATCGCAAGACCTCTCGATGATTTCTGCGGTCGTTGTTGGAGGCACGCTGTCGATGGTGGTGGCGTCAGGTATTGTGGTTGTCGAGAGTGTCGAATCTGTCGCCGATGGCGTGGTGGTGGTACTCAAGGGCGCGTCCGAAGCGACCACTGCCTCGATTAAGTTGACCGGTAAGGCAGCCAAAGGCTTGTCGGTCGCTGCCGGTACCGTGGTCGATGTCACTGTAATGGCAACCGGATCGATGTTGACGGCAGCCGGTAAGGCGGTAGCCTATATTCCCAACGAGGTCGGTGCCGCCTTGATGCATCACTCAAAAGTAAAGTTTAAATAATGCGGAGGCGGAACGATGAAATCGATGATCTTGACTCTGCGAACGCTGTGTTTTATTTGTGTGGTTTGGGCTGGCAATGCCAACGCCGGCCGGTCTTGCGAAGAATCCGCTACCAACCCACATAGCGTCATGCGAGGGCTAGAACTGGCGCAAAAAACCATGAAAGCGCTTGATGCCTCCGGCGGTGAAGTGGCGTTGATCGCACGGGTCGGTCAAGATTTGTCGAAATATAATTTACGTTACTCGCATATCGGCTTCGTTTGGCGCGACCATCCAGAGGGGCGCTGGACCGTGATGCATGAATTGAATCAATGCGGTACCGCGAATTCGGATCTTTTCAATGAAGGATTGGGTAATTTTTTCATGGATGACCCGTTTGCTTACGAGACCTTGATTCTGGTTCCCGGTTCAGCAATGCAGCAAAAAATCGTAGCCTCGCTCAATTCGCCGGCAGTCAATCAAATGCATTCGGCACACTACAATATGCTGTCCTATGTATTCTCTACCACGTACCAAAATTCGAACCAATGGGTGTTGGAAATGCTGGCAGCGGCCAGCGCCAGCGACGTCAAAATAAATGACCGGACCCAAGCGCAGACCTGGTTGAAAATGGCCGGATTCAAACCGATTACCTTGACCATCTCGACGGCGACCCGCCTGGGCGCACGTATGTTCCGGGCCAACGTCGCATTTGACGATCATCCTTTCGACCGTCGAATGGCGGGGCAGATCGATACCGTGACAGTCGATTCAATCGTGCGTTTTGTCGAATCACGTGATCCTGAAGTCAAAAAAATAGTATTGAAACTAGATTAATTGTGACGTCAATCGCCTAAAACCGACAGTCGTCTGATTTTGCTTCATTTTGCGCTGCGCCACCGGAAACTTTGCGCTACAGTCTGAGGTAATAAGACCAGCCGGAGAGGGATACGATGACAAAAAATATTCAGACAGCGACGTTGGGTGGTGGCTGCTTTTGGTGTCTGGAAGCGGTTTATCAGCAGATACAAGGCGTGCAACATGTCGAGTCCGGTTACACCGGCGGCGCGGTTCCAAATCCGACTTACGAGGCCGTGTGCCAAGGCACGACTGGCCACGCTGAAGTGGTGCGGTTTGATTTCGACCCTGATGTTGTGAGCTATCGCGAAATTCTCGAAGTGTTTTTTACCATCCATGATCCCACCACCTTAAACCGGCAAGGCAATGACACCGGAACCCAATATCGCTCAGTCATTTATTTTCATTCGCAAGAACAAGAAAGTATCGCTAAACAGGTCATTGCGGAAATGGCCAATGTATGGGACGCACCCATCGTGACCGAACTTACAGCCGCAGGAACCTATTACAAGGCTGAGCAATATCATCAAAATTATTTTGTGCAACATCCCTTGCAAGGTTACTGCGCACTGGTGGTGGCGCCTAAGGTCGCGAAGGTGCGTAAAGTGTTTTTGGATAAGTTGAAAAGCTGAAAAGTTGGACTGGTTAGTAAGCCGATTACTGATAGTTCGGCATTTTCTTTGTGGTTTAGCAAAACAATAACGCGACCCGGCAGTGTAAGTCTTCGTTTGGGTGCAAAATCACCGTTTCGCCGGTCTTTCCCTTGTGAATCATTGCCAGATTGCAAAAACGAAAGTACCATGAGTTAGTGCGATCCAACATGCGCCTTCCTGCTGACTTCTTTCGGGCATGACCGTGCGTTTCATCCAATAAAAAACAAGGTGCGAGTGACACAATGCGGGTAGCCATCGTTGACGATACGCATATCAATCTGGTGTTGATGTCACGGTTGATGAAAAAGCTCCCGGACGTCGAGACCTTTACCTTTCAAAATGCCACGCAGGCCCTCGATTGGTGCCGCAACAATAGCTACGATCTACTTATTCTCGATTACATGATGCCGGACATTAATGGTCTCGACTTCATGCATGCGCTGCAAAGTGAGCATCGCGATCATCCATATCCTCCCGTATTAATGGTGACTGCCAGTCAAGATCTTGATATCCGGCATCGCGCTTTGGAGAATGGTGCCAACGATTTCCTGATCAAACCAATCGATAAAATTGAGTTCTTGGCGCGGACCCGCAATATGCTGCAACTGCGCCGCGCCACGGTGGCATTGCAAGACCGCGCTAGCTGGCTGAGTGAAGAAGTCAATAAGGCCACAGCAGAACTGCGTGCCCGCGAGCAAGAAACCATCCTGTTATTGTGCCGCGCCTCTGAATACCGCGATCCCGAAACCGGCGCCCATATCCAGCGTATGGCGCATTTTTCCCGCCTGATCGCGGAAGAGTTGGGCCTATCGGTCGACCAGCAAGACACTATTTTGAACGCGGCGCCGATGCATGACATCGGCAAGGTCGGTACCCCCGATCACATCTTGCTCAAGCCCGGCAAACTCGATTCTCTCGAAATGGACGTGATGCGGCAGCACGCTGCCATCGGTTATGCCATCCTCAAGAGCAGTCAGGCCCGGATGTTGCAAGTGGCGGCGGAAATCGCGCACAGTCATCACGAGCGCTACGACGGCACAGGTTATCCTGACGGCCTGGCGGGTGAGCAAATCCCATTGGTTGGCCGGATTGTGGCGGTGGCCGATGTATTCGATGCCTTGACCAGCAGCCGGCCTTATAAAAAAGCGTGGGCGGTCGAAAATGCGCGGCAATACCTGATCGAAAATAGCGGCACGCATTTTGACCCGCAATGCGTACAGGCGTTGTTATCCCGATGGCATGAAGTTGAAGAAATTCGTGCCCGGTTTCAGCAATTTCCCGATTAGTAGTTTTTGCAGGACATCGCTTTGCGCCTGTCATTTGCAGGCCAAATTTAGGACATTCAACTAGTCGATGCAACCCTCATTCCTTGCCCAGCAGTTGCAACGTTCTCTCGGTATTTCAACCCCAGCCGAATTGCGTCAACGTCTTGACGCCCTGCGCGCCAAAGGCGAGACGCAACTGGCGAATGGTTTGCAAGCCTTGCTGGCAGTCGCGCTCAATTCCAAGGACGGCCGTTTTCCGGCTCCCGATCAAAGACCGCTCTCTGCAACCGCGCAGCTTGAATTCGATGTCTCATTTGATCCAAATGGTGCACGCGCTGCTAGTAGTAAATCCGATGTACTCGACCTGACCGCTGGCGAACTGATCCGGGCCAATGCGCAATTGCGCGCGCAAGGCATCGCGCAGCAACAGGCGCTGGCTTCGCTGCAAGGTACCTTGTTGCTTCTGACCGAAGGCAGCGACAGCAAGGGCGAGCTGCCCGGCATGGTGTCGAATGACGATCTATTGCGACTGACGCGCGAGGTCGAAGCGCTGGTGCAGCAGCGTGAAGCGGCGCGCCAGGCGCTGGCCGACAGCGAAGCGGGCAATCGGCGGATTCTCGAAAGCCTGCGCGAAGTGGTATTCCAGATCAATACCCGTGGCCATTTGACTTATTTGAACCGGGCTTGGAGCGAAATTACCGGCTTTACCGTGGCCGATAGCCGTGGACAGCGCGCGCTGTCCTATATCCACCCGGAAGACCGCAAGCGCAATATGCATTTGTGGCAATCGCTGACCAATCGCGAACAGGACTTTTTCCGGCATCCTTTGCGTTTTGTAACGCAGGACGGTAGTTATCGCTGGCTGGAAGTATTTGCCAAACGGATCGAGAATGAGCAGGGCGTGCAAACCGGTGTCAGCGGGTCGCTGATCGATATCACCGAGCAAAAGCTGGCGCAGGACAAACTGATCATCAGCGAAGAGCGTTTAAATCAGGCGCTGACCGCCACCAACAGCCGTTTATGGGACTGGGATATGGCGCAATTGCAGCCCTATGTCGATCCCAAATGGTTTGTCAACCTGGGTTATGCGGCGGATGATCCGGTACTCGATGGCATCGAGTGGAACAAGCAATTGCACCCGGATGACTTGCCGGTCTGGCGCGAACATTTGCGTGAGCACTTGCGGCGCCAGCGTCCCGAAATCGATATCGAAGTACGGTTTGCCACCCGCCAGGGCGACTGGCGCCATGCGTCGCTGCGCGGCAAAGTTGTGGCCTGGCGCGGCAGGCGCGCCTTGCGCATGGCCGGCATGCTGCTCGATATTACGGCACGTAAAAAAGCTGAAGAGGCAGCGCGCCGACAGCAAGAACTGACTGAGCAAATCCTGGATCAATTGCCGATTGCAGTGTTTCTGAAAGACCGCAAGGGGCATTTTTTGCGCTTCAACCGGCAGTTCCAATTGTTTTCAAAACGTGCCAATGAAGAAATGCTCGGCAAGCACATTGGCAATTTCGCTTCTGTCGGTTGGACCGATATGTCGCAGCAGGAAGACGATCAAGCCTGGCAAACCGGCAAAATGATTAGCACCGAGCGGCGTCTGGCCAATGTCGAACCGGCGCTCGATTTGTTGGTCAAGCGGATCGTGATCGACATCGGTATGGGGGAATCGTATCTACTAGGTTTTGCCATCGACATCAGCGAGCAACGCGCCGCACGCGAGGCGATGCAAAAGGCGGTCGAATCGGCCGAGGCCGCCAGCCGCGCCAAGAGTGAATTCCTGGCCAATATGAGCCACGAAATCCGCACCCCGATGAACGGGATTGTCGGCATGACCGAGCTGGCATTGGACACCGCGCTGTCTAAAGAACAGCGCGAATATTTATCGTTGGTACGCTCATCTGCCGATGCGCTGCTGATCATCATCAACGACATTCTCGATTTTTCCAAGATTGAAGCGGGCAAGCTTGATCTGGAAGAAGTGTTGTTCGACCTGAAAAAACTGGTCACCGATACTGCCAAATCGATGTCCTTGCGGGCGCATCAAAAAGGGTTGGAATTGGTCTGCGATTTGCCATCGGGCCTGCCGCGCTTCATGCGCGGCGATCCCGGCCGATTGCGTCAGGTGCTGGTCAACTTGCTGGGCAATGCGATCAAATTCACCCACACCGGTGAGGTCTTGCTGGCGGTGCGGGTTAGCGGCGGCGATGATGAATCGAGCTTGGTCGAATTTTCAGTGCGCGATACCGGCATCGGCATTCCGCGTGAAAAGCAGGGGCATATTTTCACCGCCTTTTCTCAAGTCGATGGCTCCACCACGCGTCAATATGGCGGCACCGGCCTGGGCTTGACCATTTGTAAACGGCTGGTCGCCCTGATGCAAGGGCAGATGATGCTGACCAGCAGTCCCGGCCTGGGCAGTACCTTCGGCTTTACAGTGCCACTGAAATCGGCCGCTATCGCATTCCAGTCGGCACTGCAATCGGCCTTGCAGCTGGAACAATTACAGGACCGGTCGGTGCTGATCGTGGACGACAATGCCACTAACCGGCTAGTCTTGGCCGGTGTGCTGGAACAGGTCGGCATGCGCGTGGCGCAATGCAACGCGGGCCGCGACGCGCTCGACTGGCTGGCTGTCAATCCGCGTCCTGCGCTGCTGGTGATCGATAGCGATATGCCAGAGCTGGACGGTTTCGAGACGGCGCGCCAGATCGCCTTGATGCCTCAACCGCCAATCTTGCTGATGCAGATTTCAAACAGTCAGCAAGCCGATAGCGAACGCGCGCGCGAACTTGGCATCGGCCGTTATTTGCTCAAGCCGGTCAATGGCAGCGAACTGATCGAATGCGTCATCGAATTAATGGAAGAGCGGGCCGGTGCGCTTGCGCTTGACGCTGCAACTTCGAGCGTCGGCGGCAAGGATGGGATGCTCAATATCCTGCTGGCAGAAGATAACGTCGTGAACCAACACTTGGCGCGCCGCCTGATTGAAAAGCTGGGACATCGCCTGACCCTGGTCGACAATGGATTGGCGGCGCTGGAGCAAATTCAGCGCAACGCCTTTGATCTGATTTTTATGGATTTGCAGATGCCGGAAATGGATGGCATCAGCGCCACCCACCATATCCGCCAATGGGAGGTCGAGCACGGCGGCCATGTGCCGATCGTTGCCATGACAGCGCGTGCCATGCAAGGTGACCGTGAGCGTTGTATTGAAGCCGGCATGGACGATTACATTTCCAAACCTATTCACACCGCGCGCTTGCGACAAGTGCTGTGCCAATATCGGCCAGCCGGCCGCCAGCTTGCGGTCGATCAAGTGCTGCAATGGCAAAACGCCTTGATGCGGCTCGATGGCGAGGCCGACCTGTTGCTGGAGCTGGCGGTGATTTTTCTCAACGACGGCCCAGTTCTGTCGGCCCAATTGCAACAGGCGTTGCAACGCGGCGACTTCGACCTGGCCTTGCGCGAGGTGCATGGGCTGATCGGCGTCCTGGTCAATTTCGGCGCCTATCGCGCTGTGAACCAAGCGGAGTTGCTGGAAGCTGGCTTGCAACAGCTTGAGAGTCAGGATAACTGCCCAACTTTGGTTGGCGAGCTGGATGTGGCGTTGCACGATGTGTATGCCGCCTTGCGCGTGTTGATTGCGGCGGGCGTGCCGGTAGCGGTGGAATCGTAATTAAAGCTGTGAAGATTTTGTCGTTACCTGAGTTTTAAGAGGGTAGGGATGGGTTTGGGTCGCAGATATTACAAAGAAACCCATTCCTCCATCCCTGCCTTCCCCTGTAGCCGAGCGCCTTGAACGGGAAGGAGAAACCCGGCGTATTTGTCGTAGTTGAATAGTTGTTTTGTTGGAATTTTTATGGGGGTATATGCTAATTTACCCCTTCTTCCGCGCAGTTTCATTGCCTCTTTAAAAATACACCAGGGTGTATTTTTTCTTCAAAAGACTCCCAAATACCGTTACACGACCTTGGCGCTACCAAGTGCCGCGTTCAACCAGATTCGACTACTATATGCAGCCTGATTGAGAAGCAGATTTTTCTGCTCAAATTGGTGTTCAATCCGTAGTCCAATTCTTCCAAGCAGAAAGCAGTAATTCATGTCCGACACTTCAATCCCACCTTCCGATGTATCCGATCCAGCAGCAGAACCAGACAAGGATGCCAAGACCCAAGAGCCGCGGTTGTGGCGCGACAAGGGCTGGACGGCGCGTGTCATCAAGAATGACGATGACGAAGGCTGGGCGGTGGCGATGATTCTTGATGGCGAGCCGGAACCGGCGTTGGTCGGGCCCTGGACCATGGGGCGCGACAAGAAAAATCCCAAGCCGCTCGATGCTGCCGCCTTTGGCACGCTGGTCAAGACTGCGGCCGAAGTATTGCGCCGTCACGAGCAGCAATTGCACGCGATCTTGCACAAGAGCGTGATGGTCAGCACTGCAACGGCAGATTTGCAAGTGACGCTCGATATCGTGCCGGATGAAGATGATCCTTATGCGATTTTGAAGGCGGTCGATGCTGACCAAGTGGCGCTGGCGCAGGTGAAGGTCGCGCCGACCTTTAAGCTTAGCAAGGCCAGTGCGCTGGCATGGATCGAGAACGATTTTCGCAAGCCGGATTGAAGGCGGGCGCTATCGAATCCGGCAGGGAATTGTCGCCCCAGCGTTGATGCTGAATCTTCAAATCGAATCGTCACGCGCAATCTTCAAACTTCCGTCATGACTCACAAGATATCCCCTTCAACCTTCTTCATGCTGACCGTCCCGCCGCTGTTGTGGGCCGGCAATGCGATTGTCGGGCGGCTGGTGCATGAAATGGTGCCGCCGATCACGCTCAATTTTTTGCGATGGGCGATTGCCTTTGCCATTTTGCTGCCGCTGGCACCGCAAATCTTTCGTCCTGGCAGCGGTCTGTGGCAGCATCGGCGCCGCTTCGCCTTGCTTGGCTTGCTGGGAATCGGCCTGTACAACGCCTTGCAATACCTGGCGCTGCAAAGTTCGACGCCGATCAATGTCACGCTGGTGGCTGCCGGTATGCCGGTCTGGATGCTGTTGGTTGGCGCGCTATTTTTCGGCGCCAAAGTGTCGCGCAGGCAGGTCGCCGGCGCTGCCTTGTCGATCCTCGGCGTATTGCTGGTATTAAGCCGTGGCGACTGGCGCCAGTTGCTGGCTTTCCAACTGGTGCCAGGCGATATTTTCATGATCTTCGCCACCATCGCCTGGTCGTTTTATAGCTGGTTGCTGACCCAGTCAAAAGAACCGGCAGAGTTACGGCGGGACTGGGCGGCCTTCCTGTTGGCGCAAGTGGCTTTCGGCACGGTTTGGTCAGGTTTGTTCGCGCTAGGCGAATGGACTTTAAGCGATCCTACGATTGTTTGGGGCTGGCCTTTGATTGCGGCATTGCTATTTGTCGCCATCGGGCCGGCCATTATTGCATTCCGTTGCTGGGGTGCCGGCGTGCAGCGCGCGGGGCCGAGCGTGGCTGGATTTTTCAGCAACCTGACACCCTTGTTTGCGGCCGTGATGTCGTCGGCATTTTTGGGTGAGTTACCGCATATTTATCATGCGGTGGCGTTTGCGCTGATCGTGGGCGGGATTGTGGTGTCGTCGCGACGATAGGACGCGAGAAGACGACGTTGGCGATTTTTATTTCTTTAGACATTGGTGAGAATCAAGTTTCGACGTAATAATAAGGCTAACTATTTCTATGGATAAAACATGATCTCCTCTACAAGAAATATTTCTCTCTTTCGCTTTCTCCTCCTTTGCCTGATCACACTATCTACCACGACGCTGGTTGCCTGCGGTGGCGGCAGCCGTACTTTAGGCATCGATACTGGTGTCGTCTTTTTTACTTCTGCACCAAGTTCTATTTCCATCCCCGCCGGACCCAGCGCGGCGGTCAGCTATACCATCGGCGGCGGCACTCCGCTCTACAGTGCCAAAAGCAGCAATGTCAATATCGTGGCGGTCAGCATCACTGGCGACGGCACCAATTTGGTCATCCGTGGCGTGGTCGCCGGCAGCACTCAAGTGACGGTGTCAGACGCCAAAGGCGCCACCGTCACCATTGCTGTCACGGTCGAAGCCGGCCCGCCGCCGGTCACCTTATTTAGCACCGCGCCCAGCAGCACGACTATCGCGGTCGGCGCTTCTGCCGTGTATGCCATTGCTGGCGGCGTGCCGGCTTACGCGGTCAGCAGCAGTAATGCGGCAGTCGCCACGGTTGGCATCAATGGTAATAATTTTGTCATCAGCGGCATCGTGGCTGGCAGTGCACAAATTACAGTGCTCGATTCGACCGGCGCTTCGTTGGTTATTGCAGTCACGGTTGGCTCCGGTGGCGTCACCAAAGCGCTCTACACCACCGCTGCCAGCGCTGTGACCGTGGGCTCCGGTGTGATTTCGGTTTACACGATAGGCGGCGGTACCGCGCCATATACCGCCACCAGCAGCAATACCGGCGTCGCCGGGGTAAGCGTGAGCGGGGCAACCTTGACTATTAGCGCAATCGGTGCCGGCAGTGCCAAAGTATTGGTGTTCGATACCACCGGCACTTCGGTGACGATTGACGTGACGGTGGAGGCGGTGGTGGTTACGCCAGTCGATTTGTATACGACGGCAGCCAGTAATATCAATGTCGCCATTGGCGCCGCCCCGGTTTATTTCGTCGGCGGTGGTACCGGCAGGTATAACGCCAGCAGCAGTAATACCGGCGTTGCCAGAGTTGCATTGTCTGGCGGGTCACTGACCATTACCGGTGTGGCGACCGGCGTCGCCAAGGTGCTGGTGTTCGACACGGCCGGCGCATCGGTCTCGATTGATGTGGCAGTGTCTACCATAGCGGCCACGCCAATTGACGTCATACCGAATGGCGCCACCGGCAATGTGGGTGATGTGTTGCAGTTTTTGGTCAGTGGCGGCACGCCGGGTTATACCGTGACCGTGAATAACACCAGCATCGCAACAGTGGTAAGCCCGCCGACGGTAGCGGCAAGCGGCGGCACGTTTAGCCTGACCTTGATGAATGTCGGCGAGGCGATTGTGACGATAGTCGATTCGCGCGGCCAGGCCACTACATTTACCCTTGAGGTAGAACAATTGTCGACGGTGCTGAGAGTGTCACCGAGCGCCTTGATCGTGGGTGAAAATTACGCCGGCGCGTTCACACTTAATATTTATGGCGGCACCGGCCCGTACCGCGCCTTTACCAGCGACGAGACCTTGTCGAGTGTGTCGATTTCAGGATCGCTGCTAACGGTTGCGGTGGGTTCCACCGGTAATCGATGTGTCAATACCGTCACCAATGATGGCACTTATATTCCGACCGGCACCTTCGATGTAATCATTACCGCAGTTGACAGTCTTGGCGCATCAGCCACTAGCACCATGACGATCAAGGACAATGGTTATGGACTCAATACAGCGTGTCCGTAAACAGAAACAGGCCATTCAGGATTAAGTAGCTTTATTGCTAGCAGTAAGTTTTGCTGGCATAGAGATGACGAATGCATGGATAAAGGATTGATCGAAAAGGGCGCATCGCCAGATGTGCCATTTTTAATGTTTGGTATACGCATATACTACTGAAATCATGGGGGTATGTGCCAAATATAGCCCGATGCGCACGTTTTCATTGGGTGAAAAATAATACACGTGGGAGTATTTTTTTGCCTTTGGCTATAGCTGGCAACGCTGGGTAGTAGAGCCTATTCCAGTAGGGAGCGTGGTTGGATTGCGTCAGAGAAAGGTAGGCGGCCAAGGCGCGAGGACGCAGCATAGCGCGCTATGCAAGTACGAGCAATGCAGTACGCACCCGTTATCGCACGCAAGACGATGACGGGGCTTACTGGAATAGGCTCTAATACTTTGAAGTCGTCACAGATTCAATTCCATGTTAAGCGTGCCTCGCCACATGCCGGTGCGGTAAAAAATATCGGTAGAATTTATACACCGCAATCCGATATGAGCAATAAAAAACGCCTCGATTCACGAGGCGTTTTTTATTTTCAATTCAACTCACGCTTGCTAAATGCGCCAGATAAAACCCCGGTATTCCAACGAGGCGATCTGCAATAGCACAGCGTTAAATTGCGCGGCACATGGTCCACGGATTTGTAGCGGTCGTTTCATTGTATGCGGCGCCGGCTGGCGCACCTGCGGTTGGCGCCAAGGGATTGGCGGCACCCGTATTGCCCCTTGCATTGCCCACGCTGTTGCCAATATTGGTTGTAGGCAGTGGCCCGTCAATCGTGGTATCGACCCCCAATGCCTGTTTGGTCGACAGTCCTGATACGCATACGGCCGGTCCTGTCAGGCCAAATGGCGCCATTGTGACGCCGACCAGACCACCTGTTCCCGCCCGTGGCAAGCCTGCAACGGTCGCAGGCGCTGCGGCATCACCGCTGGTCATGCCGGAAGCACGGAGGGACCGCCAAAATGCCGCTTCTTCACCGCCGTTGGTGAAGGTTTGTGCCAGTGTGATGCCGAGCACGCCGTTGCCGTTACCGACCGCAGCGCCAGCCCAGCCGCGTGCTGTCAATGTCGCCCCAGTTTCATCGCCTGGAATTGCACGATATCGATCAAAATAAGTGTTATAGGCTGCGGAAATGCCGTTCATATCGGTTACGACCGCCTTGATCCGAGCGCTTTCGATCATTTCCTGTCCCTTCAATACGCCGCCGAGCAGGAGGCCGATGATGACCAGGACGATGGCGATTTCAACCAAGGTAAAACCGCTTTGTTTAGATGTGATGTGTTTCATATAAGCCCCCGAAAATGCTGAGATCGAGGTTCGGTCTCAGTGCAGGGATAAGTTACCACACGGCAACGAATATGCTAGATGTCTAAATTATTTACACGTGTCTGCGTGCCGACAGCAAAGAAAGGCAAGCGAAGTTCCGGGGGTGTTACAAAGTAACAGCAACGGTCTGGTCGGAATTCTGGTCGGGATAAGTGATATGAAAACGTAACGGCGCGCCTGCTTCATGGCTAATCCACAAGGCGCCGCCTTGCAGCTCCAGCATCTGTTTGGCTTGATACAGGCCGATTCCCAGCCCGGCGGGATCGCTGCTCCAGAACGGTTCAAACAGGCGCTCCGGCGCCGGTGCCGGCGGCGCATCGGCGGCTTCGATGGTGATTTCGACCTGGCCGGAATGCCTCTTGATGACAACCGAGACCTGTAACCTGGCCGTGTTTTCCCGAATCGCGAGGTCATGGTAATTCTTCAAAATATTGTCTAGCACGGTATCCATGGTATTACCGGTGGCGCGGATCGATGCCTCGCCACTAATCGTGTATTCCAAGCCATATAAATCGCCTATTTCTGTCAAAACCTCACGTAGCTGGATGGTGCGCGCTGCTTCTTCCGGCCGGGAGCCAACAGTCAAGGTGCTCACGATGCGGTCGGCCCGATGCCGGATTAATGGGGTGGCGCGGCGCAGATATTCCAGTACTTGTTGCTCTTTGCCGGCGGGTATCGACGCCAGTTGGTCGGCCATCAATTGAATAAACTGTGCGATATTTTTCATATCGTGCTGCAAGAATAAATTCAATTTTGACATTTGCGAAAGCGTAGCATCGGTGGTACCAGCCTTGAGCAACATATCGGTGCGCAGCAGGAGCAAGAAAGTCTCGATCATCGTTTCTTCAAAATAGCGCCGCTCCCCGCGCGAATCGCGACGGTAAAAATTCACCGTCAACTTCATTTCCGCAACCTCGATCTGGCGCTCTGTCACCATACCTGTCGTCACGCCGGCGTTTCCTTCCTTAAGTACGCCAAACCAATCGAGGCGCCACGCAATGCCGAGCAGGCCCGATTGCGACAGCAGGTGCCATGCATGACTCAGGAAGGTGGGCGTATCAAAGCGATACTGTTCGTTCAGCCGGATTAATGCCAAGTTGATGCGGCCGGTTTTATGCGCCTGATACCACAATGTGGCGAGCACTGCGCCGATAGTGGCGCCAACCAGGATCAGGTAGAGATAGATTTGTTCAATCATCCCTCGATATCCCGAACTTCTTCATGAAATAGTAAATATTCTCGCGCTTGACGCCGAGTCGTTTGGCGCTTTGATAGACATTGAATCCAGTCTCTTTCAAGATCTGGCGCACCAGGCGTTCTTCGGCATCTGTGCGCACGCCTTTCAAGCCATCGCCGATCTGGGCATTGACAGCAATCCGCGTTATGCCTTCGTGGCTCAGTTCGTTTTCTTTTTGTAGGAATAGCGAGGCGCGCTTAATGGCCCGCAAGATCGACTCCGATCCTGCCGGTTTGGCCAAGAAATCGAAAGCGCCTTCGCGGATCGCTTCCAATGCTGCCGCTTCTTGATCCTGACCGGTTAATACGATGACTTTGGCCGTCATAATTTCAGCTTGGATTGCCTTTAGCGTTGCCAGACCTTCAGAAATATCGTGCGCATTGGGTGGCAGGCCAAAATCGAGAATTACGATCTGAATGCCAGGATTACTACGCAACAATTGCAGCGCTGGTTCGCGTCGGTCAGCTTCGACGACTTTGAAGTCATTAATCTCCAGTAACCCGCGCAACATGGTGCGTAATCCGGCATCGTCTTCTACCAGCAAAATATCGGATAGGATGGCGTTCATTTTGCCGTTGTCCTCGCTTCCAATTCCTTTAAGC
Organism: Pseudomonadota bacterium; assembly: GCA_040384645.1. Lineage (GTDB taxonomy): Bacteria > Pseudomonadota > Gammaproteobacteria > Burkholderiales > Burkholderiaceae_D > JAZKIX01. The sequence continues at coordinate 21,878 of JAZKIX010000122.1, forward strand.
GGGTGCTAAGAAAGTGCAGTTCGCGAGGGTCACTAATCTGGCCGCTTTGCAGAAAACCGCCGATTAAAATTTTCGCGCTTTCAAGCTCATCCATGTCTTCCAGCACGAATATTTCTAGTTGTCTGACCCAGTCTGGCACGTTTTTGTCGGTGGCTTGCAAGCGAAGCGCTTTGGCATAACGCAGCGCTAGCGGCAAATCCTTGAGCTGATATTTTGCAATCAGCGTGACGTGCGCCAGGGACTTCCATCGGTGGTTTGGATTTTCTAAAAAACGCTGGTAGACAAACTCTAGCATCTGTCTTTTTTTTGTTCCATCCGGCACTTCTGCATACAGTTGGCTGGCGACAGTCAAAGGATATTGTGCCAATGGATCAAGGTCCGAGACCCGCCCTAACCATTGCGTTACCAAGACGTAATCCAGGGTTTGAACCGGGACGCTGATGCCGGCTTGTTGATCAAATGCCTGCAAGTAAAACATCAGCAGTTTTGCCAGCGCGATTGGTTCGCCGACACTGAGGATACGCAATGTCGACAAGCTCGGCGGCGCTTCCACATATTCTGCCTTGGCTTGCTGCGCCGGCCTTAGTGAACACCAACCGATTTGCAATGCCATGCCAAAAACGAGCAACAGGACGGCCCATTTTGGTACTGACGAAATCGACCGTTCACGCATGTTTATTCCATTTCTACATCAAACGTGTGCTTTTTTGTCGGCTCTTGCCTTGCTAGCGTAATGTCCGCGATCCACCGCAGCGTTCACCTTCGATTTGGAAACGGAATTAGATATTTTTCCGATATAGATCGAACATGGCAACGCCAGCAATCAAGATCAAAAATATCAGGCTTTGTAGCAGGATCGTGAACAGGATTTGCACGCTCCCGGTCTGGTACAGCAACCATTCTGTGCGGGTAAATTCATCGAGACGGGGCAAGATTACGGACACGCTGTTGAGCACCATATTGATGACGTTTTGCGACAACGTCGGCTCGCTCAGCGTACCATGTCCCATCAGCTGAAATGCAGTGATCGAACGTGCCGCAAGGTAGAACGCCATGACCGCACTCAATGCCGACATGGTTTGATTGAAGGTCAGGACACATAGCAAGGCGAAAGCGGCAACCAGCCACAATTCACACAATAAAGACAGCGTCCATAGCGCAGTTTGCCCAGCCGGTGCGAATAGCAATATCAGCATGCCGAACAAAGCTGCGGGACAGACTGCGATTAGTGCAAAACCCAGCAATTTGCCCAACAGGTATGCGGCGCGCGGCAATGGCAGGGCCAGGATTAACTCCAGACCTTTGTCGTTGAACTCGCGCACCATGCTGGTCACAACAAAAGTGGCCAGAAAAAATACGGCGGCGAATCGCAACAAGGTCGCGATCAAGGCGGCTTGAATTTGCCGGCTCTCGGTTAGTGCAATTTCATTGATGAAGCCGGTCAATCCGATACCGATAACGATGACCATTGCAATCAGCCAGATCAGGCGGTTGCGCACGGCTTCGAGCAAGGTGTAGGAGGCGATGGTGTAAATTTGTCGATACATTTGCTTATAGTGATTGATATTCAAAATAAACGAGTCTATTCTAAAAATAGTTGATCTTCAGAATCATTAGAATGCCAAATGTCTGGTCGTTACAGAGGATTATCCGACTTTTACTCCCAAGGGCATGATTTTTTTTCGGCAAAATATGAATCGTCAGAGCGTAACCCGGCACGCCAATATTCGTAAGCATGCACCTCAGTTTGCGCGCGGTTTTACGCTGATTGAAATGGCTATAGTGTTGCTCATTATTGGCTTGGCGCTGGGGATGATCCTCAACCTCACAGGAGGTTTGATGGATGCACAGAAACGCAAGGCCGTCCGCATCGGCCTGGATACGGTGGATATAGCCTTGGCCAATTTTGTAGCGGTCAACAAGCGGCTGCCTTGCCCAGCCAATGGCAGCATCGCCAGCGGCGCCTTGAATGCCGGGGTCGAGACGTTGCAGGTAGGCTCGGGGTTATGCAATCCTGCGAACCAGAGTAATGGCGTACTGCCTTGGGTGACACTTGGCATATCTGAAAACGACGCACTAGATCCCTGGAACGGCCGCATCACTTACCGGGTGCAGCCTGCGCTGGCCAGCAATCTTTTAAGATTGATGAATATGAGCTGGTGCGACCCGGCCGGTATAGCCGCAACCGGGGCCGGAGGAATATGCAATACGTCCTGTACCGGGAGCGCCTGCACGTCACCGTCCAATTTCTTGGCAAACAAGGGCCTGGATGTCTGGAATGGTGCGCCAGATCCTGCGAACGTGGCCGGATGGGCGACGCGGGGCAATAATCCGGCATCCGGGACTGGTGCTGCGTATGTGATGATTTCGCACGGGCCTAGCGGCACGGGTGCCTATAACAATGGCGGGGTGCTCCAGCCGGGAACTGTTTTGGCCGGTTCAAATGAAACGCCTAACTTGAATAACCAGGCAATTGCAATACCCTCCGCATTGGCTACCACTTACCGCGATGCGCGATTGAACGACAATCCCGCGCCGCCGATAGTGCCGCCGTTACCGCCGCAACCGGGCTACCACTTTGACGATTATTTAAGCCACCCTAGCATCGTGCAGGTCTTGAACAAGGCCAGCCTTGGACCCCGTGCGCATTGATAGGCAAGCAGGCGGTATAACGCTCGCCGTGTTTGCAGTGCTGCTGATGATTGCCTTATTATTTTTTGCAAAAATGCTCATGCAAGAAGCCGAAGGCAAATTAAACAAGCAGCTTTCTATCGCTGCGCTTCTTGGCGCCAGCGATAGCCGGCTTGACACGGCCTTGGCCAATTTCGAGGCGGTCAACAAGCGGCTGCCTTGCCCAGCCAATGGCAGCATCGCCAGCGGCGCCTTGAATGCCGGGGTCGAGACGTTGCAGGTAGGCTCGGGGTTATGCAATCCTGCGAACCAGAGTAATGGCGTACTGCCTTGGGTGACGCTTGGCATATCTGAAAACGATGCACTAGATCCCTGGAACGGCCGCATCACTTACCGGGTACAGCCTGCGCTGGCCAGCAATCTTTTAAGATTGATGAATATGAGCTGGTGCGATCCGGCCGGCACCCCCAGCGGCGCTTCCGGCCAGGCGCTGGCATGTACTGCGGGATGTGCCGGAAATACTTGCATGAATCCTTTGAATTTCCTGTATTCGAAGGGGCTGAAAGTGCAAGACGGGGCAAGCGGATGGTTGAATCAATCTACGCCCGCCTGGCCCGGATCGTCGCCCCCGCCGCCCAATTCCAGTGGCGCCGCCTATGTCTTGATTTCTCATGGGCCGACAGGGGCCGGGGCATTCAATAGTTTTGGGCTATTACAAGCTGGCACCGTTACTGTAGGCGCCAATGAATCGGCTAACCTGAATAATCAAGCCTTGCTAGGTACGACTATTTTTATCGATATGGCAATCAATAACTCAGCAAGCACGGCACATTTTGACGATTATTTGAGTCATCCCACCCTCACTGACGTACTCGGCCGGGTGAGTCTAGGCGCGCGTACGCCACATTGAGCGCATGTGCTCGGCGGTCTTTGCCTGGTAGCAAGCCGCTGTCGATTGGTATCAATTGACTCAATGTTGCTGCACGGCGTCCATTCCTACCGCCCGAGTTCTTCCGCTTTCGTAGCCTTCATATACGCGTCCCGTCGCTGCATCGACTTCTTGACCCGCTTTAAGCCTTACATATTTGCCTGACGGCAGTTTCAGCGAGAGTGCCGTTGCCCTTGACGTGGGTGGAAGGACGGCGATGCCTTGAGACATTTCATTTTCGTGCTGGGGGATTGCATTGATCCAGGTGGTCATTTTTTTTGAGCCATAGCGTCTGACGAACCCGTCCAGCACGATAATCTCCTCCCCTTCAACCAGCGGAACAACCGGCTTTACCTCTTCTGGTTCTTTTACCACTGGCTCGGGACCGCCTTGCCTGATTTTTTCCAAACCTGCTCGTTCGACGGGAGTCATGAATAGCCGTCCGACCTGTTCGGCAGCAAAGACCGGCATCAGCGACCAGCCAGCGAAAAGGGCAATCAGGTATTTCAGAGTTCTTATCATTTTGCTCAAGCAATTGCGCTTTAGTGGGTTTTTATTGAGTCGGCGTAGCCTCGACGGCAGGAGCCGCAGTTTGTCCAATGGTGAGCCAATACAAACTGCATTCAGCGTTCAGGTTCGGGGCCAGGGGTGCGTCGGTTCGCGTTTCAATTGGCGTTAATAGGCATTCTTTTACAGTGTAGAACCCCATGGTTTTTAAATCCTGTAGGAAATTAAATAAATCCAGTTCATGTAACAGGCCCATATGCAATGTCACTTTGGTTGCGCGCAATTCCAGCGGCGCAGCCAGTAAGGACGGATCAACGGTGACGATTTGTTGCGGTGCAAATTCATAATTAATGGGCAGTAGATGGCGCGCTTCTTGAATCCGCTTGATCGCTTCCAGCATGTTTAGACGCTGTTCTTCGCCGAAGAAGCCGCGTGCCCGAAGTTGCTCGAATTTCGGCAAAAAATCACGAATTTCGATACGCTCACTTTCGGCCTGATTGTATTTGTCGCGCGCGGCAGATTCCTTTCCTTGTGCTTCCAATGCCACTGGCTGCGCCCGCAGCAGAACAAGCCGGCAAGCCGTCACTAGCGCGATGCTGATGAGAAGTGCAATGGTAAAGGTGATTGCCGCTTTACGAATGCGTGGCCAACCATCTTTAGAAAAGGTATACGCCTCCGTGACGGCTTTTGGTTTGGCTAGCGTTTGGCTGTTGTTTGCAGCGACAGGCGTTTTTGTATCCATGTTCACGGCTTCCAAACCAGTTTCAGGGCAAATTGCGCTTTCAATTCCTTTCGTTCTTCGCCAGCGCTATTTTCCAACTTGACCGATGGCCTGGTGTCCAGCGGTGGTTTGGTGATTTCTGCATGCAATTGCTTGTTTTTATTTAACGATTCAACCAATTTGTTCACGCTTTCGATGGCCTCGCGATAGTCCTGTTTGAACGGTTCGATTTCGCCCTCCAGCAATACAATTTGCGAAGTCTTATCCGGTACGCCGACCAACGCAGCAGATGGTGGCGTTTCACCAGGTGGCGGTAGAGGTACATTCTCATCTGCTGGTGTCAGCAGGCTGGCAGTTTCAACCGCCTCCCATTGCAGCCGGGTGATTTTTATCTGAGGCAAACTGTCGAGGGCATTGCTGATCGTTGCAAATTGCACGGTGGGGGAGGGGACGTTGGTGGCAATCATGCGCTCCAGATCGACCACCGCTTTCATATTGTGTGGCGTGACCAACGTGGCCGGCATGTTTTTGACGATGGTTTGAAAGCGATATTCGGTAGCGACCGCTTCCAATTCCAGCTGCGCTGCCTGGCGGCGTAATTCAAACGTATTCAACACATCGATCGTGGCCCAGATCGCCGCAACGACGGCAACTACACCGCTCAAGGCATATAGGGCAATGCGGGTTTGTAGTAACTGATAAAAATGCTTCTGGTCGCGTAACGGGTAATGAGTCCTAATGCGTGAACCGGCCAGCAATGCAAGGTACAGCGGACTGCAATCAGTGGTGCAATCAAATTGGCCCAGCCCAAGCAACTGTTGGGCTTCCTCGATCTCGATTAGCGTATGGGTCACGTCGGGCGTATCGTCCAAACCTACTTGCAACACGGCAAGATTGTCGGCACTGGCAAGCACCACAATCTGCACCTGATCGCCGCGTCCCAGCAGTCGCATACTTGCCAGGAATTGCCGGGTCTTGGCGGTTTCTGATTTGAACGATTCTGCTAACAAGTCGGCGGCATGATCGGCTAGCGGCGTGAGCCGGCTAAAGCGTAGATAGCCTTCGTGAAAATAGCTTTGACGCAAGCCGCTCGATTGATGCGACACCAGTAAAGTTGGCATCGTATTGAGCTTGAGTTTTTCGAACAGCACTTGGCTCAATGACGCCAGCGAGTAGATCCCCACTAGCGGTACAGCATGTTTTAATAGTGCTTCGAGCCAGGGTTTCGGCAGCTCGGCGTTGGTCAAGGCGCTAAACAAATAGCGGTCATCTTTGCGGCCTTCGTGATCGCGGCCTTGCAGCGCTGCATGCCGAAACGGTGTATCACGGTACAGTTGTGCCAGACGACGGTCGATCAAGAGTCGGCGTGTCTTGCCGCGGACATGTGGCACGGTGTCGCGTTGGAAATCTTCTTCGATCAGATCGACTAAAAAATAAGAAGGCGCCATTTGCGCCTCTGCCAGGTAATCGGCAAACCGCTGCCAACCAGCCGTGTCGTTTTCAAAGCTATCGACCCGCAATAAATCAGCCTTCTGCCAGATATAGGCAGTCAGCTCATGATTGGTCAAATAGAACAGCTGCTTATACACGATGCGCCTTATGGTTGAGCAGTGGTGCGGTACATCAGGTTTTGATCTTGCTGATCGTGTCGTAAATCGGACCTAAAACGGACAACATGATCCATCCTAACAATATGCCAAGGATCACGGTCATCACTGGCTCGATCAAGGCTTGTACCCGTTCGATCATGTCCTTGATATCGCGGTTGTAAAAATAGGCAACGTTGCGCAGTGCCGAATCAAGCGATCCAGTGGCTTCCCCGACTTTGAGCATGCGGATCACGAGCGGCGGAAAGATGCCTGTGATTTGAAACGCGGCTGTTACGCCCTGTCCTTCGGATATCAGTTGGCGTGCCTGACGCAACCCCTTAGCGACCAGTTCATTGTTGACAATGTCTTCAGATAGGCGAATACAGTCAAGAATCGTGATGCCGGACGCGTACATTAAAGCGAAAAAAGTAACGAAGCGGGCCAGTATGATTTTATGCAATACCGGCCCTATCAGCCAAATACGCAGTTTGTAGACATCGGCCTGGTAACGCGCCTTGGCGCTAGTTCTTAGCAGGACATTGGCACCCACGAACAGGATGATCGGCAGTGAAATAACCACAAACCAGTAGTGAATGAAAATGTTTGAAACAAAGATCAATGCCTTGGTATGAAACGGTAATTCCTGACCCATATTTTTAATAAAACCGGTCAATTGCGGCACCAGAAAAATCATCAGGAAGAAGGTCACCCCCAGCACGATTGAGCCGACAAAGGCTGGATACATGACGATTTTTTTTGTTTGCGACGCCAGCTCGTCTTGCCACTTCAAGCTTTCACTCAAGCTCTTGAAAACGTCCGACACTTTTCCGCTCTGTTCACCGGCCATGATCAAGCTGCTGAAGGTTTTATCGAATACCAGCGGATGGCGCATCATTGCCTCGGATAATTGCGAGCCGCCCTCAATGTTTTCGATCATATCGGCCACAATTTCGCGAAAGCGCGGTTGTTCCAAGCTGTCGCGCAGGTCGGCCAGACCTTCCAGCACCGAGACGCCGGCTGCAGTCAATTGCTCCATGTGGAAGCAAAAATTGATCAAGTCCTTACGGGTGATTTTGCGCTGGCCGAAGGTAAACGTGCGCTGGCCGGCTGGCTTGGAATCGATCAGATCGAGTTCCATCTTTTTCAGGCGTAGTTCCAGATCGGGCTGATTCGCGGCGTCCATCACGCCCCGAATCATCTTGCCGGCCTGGTCCATCGACTGATAAGAGTACATCGCCATTACATCAACCTGTCGGTCAGATCGACCACCCGTGAAATTTCGTCGAGCGAGGTAGAACCGTCCAGTACGCGACGCACGGCATCTTCGACCAAGGGACGAAAGCCCATCGATATCGCTTTGCTCTTCAGTTCGCTGGCGGTTGCGCGGCGGGCGATCAAATCATCCAGTTCGCCATTGAGTTTGAGCATTTCCATGATCGAAATCCGGCCTTTATAGCCTTGATGCGAACACTTGTCACAGCCAATTCCGCGGTAAATCGTGACATCCGGTCCGGCTTCCGCCAACCCCAAAAGGCGGCGTTCTATGGCATCGGCCTGAAACGCCTCCTTACAGTGCGGACAGAGCCGACGCACCAGGCGCTGGGCGATGATGCCGATGATATTGCCGGCCATGATGTCCGGCAAGATGCCAATGTCGAGCAAGCGTGGGATCGCACCGGCAGCAGAATTGGTATGCAAGGTTGAATAAACCTGATGCCCGGTCATCGCTGCGCTGAACGCCATTTCTGCGGTTTCCTGATCGCGGATTTCCCCGATCAGGATGATGTCTGGATCTTGCCGCATCATGGAGCGAATACCGTTGGCGAAACCCATTTTTGCCGATTCGTTGACCGAGGTTTGGCGGATCATGCTCATCGGGTACTCGACCGGATCTTCCAGCGTCATGATGTTGACGCTTTCGGTATTGATGTGATTCAAGATCGAATACAGGGTGGTGGTCTTGCCGCTGCCGGTTGGGCCGGTGACCAAAATAATACCCTCGGGTCTGGCGATCATCAGCTTGAGCAAGGTCAGTTCACTGTCTTGCAAACCCAGGCCGTCCAGCGGCACGATGCCTTTTTGCCGGTCCAAGATACGTAACACGAAGTTTTCGCCATGCGCGGTTGGTTGCGCCGCAGTTCGAAAATCAATTTGCCGTCCGGAAAATCCGATGGAAATACGGCCATCTTGCGGCGCACGCGTTTCGGCGATGTTCATATTGCTCATGACTTTGAGCCGCACCGCCATCGCCGGCCAATAAGTCTTATGCAAGCTGCGGATTTGCCGCAAGATGCCATCGATGCGGTAGCGAATCCGCAAGAAAAACTCTTCGGGTTCAAAGTGGATATCGGAGGCATTGTGTTGGACCGCATCGACTAGCAGCGCATCCATCAGGCGCACTATCGGTTGGCTGTATTCGTCAGACACTGATTGCATGCTTTGATAATTGACCTGGCCGGTCTCGATCTCATTCAAGATGCCATCGATGGATAATTCAAAACCATAATATTGGTCGGTGGCGCGGGTGATTTCAGATTCGCCGGCCAACATGGGCATCAGGGTAATGTCTTTACCCAGCATCGCGCTGATCTGGTCGAGCGCCACAATATTGCTGGTATCGGCCATCGCCAGCATCAGGGTACGCAAGTTCTTGTCATACACCATCGGAAATACGCGATAGCGCTTGGCGACATCTTTCGGGATCAACTTGATTGCGCTGGCATCGACTGACATGTTTGCCAGATCGGTACTTTGCTGATTGAGGTTTTCGCTCAAAGCCTCACGTACTGTGGCCTCGGTGACAAAGCCCAGAGTGATCAGCATTTTGCCGAGTGGTATACCACTGCGTTTTTGCTCGATCAAGGCGATGCGCAACTGATCTTCGCTAATCACGCCTTTCTGGATCAACAACTTGCCTAAGGGGAGTTTTGGTTTTTCAGCCATGAGCGAAAAGTGCGCCTGTGTCGGGAGGTTA
>JAZKIX010000123.1:0-10297 GCA_040384645.1 Pseudomonadota bacterium
CCCCTCCCTCCCCCACTACGCAGAACTCTTCTGCCTATCCAACTTCACCTTCCTGCACGGTGCCTCCCACGCCGAAGAACTGGCCGCCCGCGCCGTCCAGCTCAATTACAGCGCGCTCGCCATCACCGACGAATGCTCTTTCGCCGGCGTGGTACGAGCCCATGCAGAAGCAAAAAAGGCCGAGCTCAAACTCATCATCGGCAGCCATTTCCACCTAAACAATCCCGATGACAGTCCGGCACTATCGCTGATCGCATTGGCGCAAAACCGCGATGGTTACGGCAACCTGTCCGAACTCATCACGCTAGCACGCACCCGCAGCGCCAAAGGCAGCTACCGCCTGATGCCGGACGATCTGGCTGCGCCCGACAGCGCCCATGCCCATCTGAAAAACCTGCCCGATTGCCTGCTGATCCTGTTGCCGCACTACCCCGCCGACATCGAGCAACTCAGCCAGCAAGCGCAATGGCTCAAGCAACTGGCGCCCGACCGGTGTTGGATCAGCATGACCCTGCTGCACCATGCACGCGACGATGTGCATCGGGCCGCGGTGGAGGCCGTCGCGCGGCAGCAAGCGATGCCCATCGTCGCCACCGGCCACGTCTGCATGCATGTGCGCTCGCGCAAGCCCTTGCATGACACGCTAACCGCAATCAGGCTCGGGCGGCCGGTGGCCGAATGCGGTTACGACCTGGCGCAAAATGCCGAGCAACACATGCGCTCACGCATGCGGCTCGCCAATATCTATTCCGCCAGCAGTCTGGCCGAATCGATCAAGATTGCCGACCAATGCACTTTTTCACTCGAACAATTGCGCTACGAATATCCCAGCGAAGTCGTGCCCGATGGCGAAACCGCCGCCTCTTACCTGCGCAGCGAAACCGCCAAAGGCGCGCACCAGCGCTACCCCGACGGCGTGCCCGCCACCGTCCAGGCACAAATCGAAGAAGAACTCAAACTGATCGAAGAATTGAAATACGAATCGTATTTCTTGACCGTGTACGACATCGTGCGCTTTGCCCGATCGAAAGAAATCCTGTGCCAGGGGCGCGGTTCGGCCGCCAATTCAGCCGTCTGTTATTGCCTCGGCGTGACCGAAGTCGATCCCTCGCGCAGCAATTGTCTGTTCGCCCGCTTCATCTCACGCGAGCGCAATGAAGCGCCCGATATCGATGTCGATTTTGAACATCAGCGACGCGAAGAAGTGATCCAGTACATCTACGCCAAATACGGCCGCAAGCGTGCCGCGCTGGCCGCAGCAGTCACTTGCTACCGCACCCGCAGCGCCTTGCGCGACAGCGGCAAAGCGCTCGGCATTGATCTGGCCATCGTCGAAAAAGTCGCCAAGTCACATCACTGGTTCGACAGCAAAGAGGCGATCCTGGAACGCTTTGCCGAATGCGGACTCGATCCCAGCTCCGACTTGTCACAACAATGGGCCACGTTGGCGCGACAACTGGTGCGCTTCCCGCGCCACCTGTCGCAGCACACGGGCGGCTTCGTGATTGCGCAAGACAAATTATCGCGTCTGGTACCGATCGAAAACGCCGCCATGCTAGATCGCAGCGTGATCCAATGGGACAAGGACGATCTGGAAGAACTGGGTTTGATGAAGGTCGATGTACTGGCGCTCGGCATGCTCACTGCTTTGCGCCGCACGCTCGACCTGCTAGTGCGGCAAAGCGGCATCCCGTTTGCCCTGCAAGACATTCCCAAGGAAGACAGCGCCACCTACGACATGATCTGCAAGGCCGACACCATCGGCGTGTTCCAGATCGAATCGCGAGCCCAGATGAGCATGCTGCCGCGTCTGCGCCCGCGCATCTTTTACGACCTGGTGATCGAAGTCGCCATCGTGCGGCCAGGACCAATCCAAGGTGGTATGGTCCATCCGTATCTACGCCGTCGACAAAAGCAAGAAGCCATCGGCGAACTGGATGAAAAATTAAAGCCGGCACTGGAACGCACGCTCGGCATCCCGATTTTTCAAGAGCAAGTGATGCAAGTGGCCATCATCGCTGCCGACTTCACCCCTGGCGAAGCCGATCAATTGCGGCGCTCGATGGCCGCCTGGAAGCGCAAGGGTGGGCTGCAACACTATCGGGAACGCCTGATCCCGCGCATGATCGCAAACGGCTATAGCCAAACATTTGCAGAAGCCATTTTCAAGCAAATGCAAGGCTTCGGCGAATACGGTTTTCCCGAATCGCATTCCGCCGGTTTTGCGTTGCTGGCCTATGCCAGCTCCTGGCTCAAATGCCACCATCCCGCCGCCTTCCTGTGCGGCCTGCTCAATAGCCAACCGCTGGGGTTTTACAGCCCCTCGCAATTGATCCAGGACGCCAAACGCCACGCGGTAGAAGTGCGCCCGGTCGATATCACGATCAGTAATTGGGATTCCAGTCTGGAACCGGGCGCGAATGGATCGTCGGCCTCACCCGCGGTGCGGCTGGGCTTGTCTTTGCTGCATGGCATGCGCCCCGAGGTCGCGCAGCGCATCGAACAAAGCCGCGCCAGCCGCGCCTTCAGCGACGTTGCCGATCTGGCGCGGCGCGCCGAACTGGATCGCCACCACTTGCAAACCCTGGCCGCCGGTAACGCCCTGCTGCCGCTGGCCGGCCACCGGCGCCAAGCCCTGTGGCAAGCAGTCGGCGCCGTCCCCGATAAAGACTTGCTGCAACCAACCACTGTACGCGAAGAAGCCCCCGTCTTGCGCCCCGCATCCGAAGGCCAGGAAATCCTCAGCGACTACCGCGCCCTCGGCCTGACCCTGAACCGCCACCCGCTCGCCCTGTTGCGCCCGCAACTGCTGGCACGGCGCTTCATCCCGGCCGCCACCCTGGCCACCTACAAAAACGGCCAACTCGCCCGCGGCTGCGGCCTGGTCACCGTACGCCAACGCCCCGGCACCGCCAAAGGCGTGCTCTTCATTACCTTAGAAGACGAAACCGGCCCCATCAACGTCATCATCTGGCCCAAGCTGGTCGAACAGCAACGGCAAGAAGTGCTCACGGCAAATTTACTGGGGGTCTACGGCATTTGGCAATGCGAAGGCGAGGTGCAGCATTTGATTGCCAAAAGGCTGGTGGATTTAACGCCGCTGTTGGGGCGACTGGTGACTGGGAGTCGGGATTTTTGTTGAAGAGATTGCAGGATGCCAAGTCATTCCACAAGGCCGAGAGAACAAAAAACGCTCCCGAATTGAAAATCCATATTTTCTATGACACGTATCGGGCGTAGCGTTTAAATCGCGTTGAGGATCAAGGGCGACATGAATACGACGCCTCTTGATCGTCAAATACTTGCCTATTTACCTGAGTGTGACTTTGCGCGCACTTCCGCAGCCCATGACACAAGCGCGGTAGCGAGCTCAGCATCTTCCTGCGAGGTATTAAAATTAACTTGCGAACTAGCGCTCGATGCCACATTTTCCTTCTTGGCATTGTCTATCTGAATGTTGGCAATAATAGTAGATGCCTCCGTACTTTCGTTCAAACCGGTTTTTACGCCGCTTTTGGACGCGGTTCTAAGTGCATGCGCCTGGACAGCAGGCGAGAGCACACTAGTAGAGACGTAGTAATAACCGATGCCAGTGCCTCTATCCCCCGAAAATTTTACCGCGTACAAACTATCACCTTGGGCAATCGTGGCATGATTGTCCGAACAAAACATCGTTCCGGCGAACGATCCCGATGTCGTAAATTCACAGCGAAAATCATCTGTCGCCGTTGTAACGATGCCATTACCCTCCGAGCTAGCGAAGCCAAGCTTGGTCGTCAATGTTTTCACTTGTGAAAAGGCATTCGCACCAACAACCTGGGTAAGAATCCAAGTACCCAATAAGCCATCTGGGCCGTCCGCATATCCGAAGGAATATTTAGATATCGCCTTTGGCGCCTCCCCCGGCAACGTCAATGTACCGCGCTTACCACTGGTAAAACTCACATTAACCTTCCCTGGCGACGTATTCAGAACGCCCGGCTTATACGCGCCCCCGATAACAGTACCTCCTTCAACATCCAATAAATCTGCCGAGAAAGTACCGTTTACAATTTTTCCAGCAGCCGAATAAAACAAATTAAAGCCGTTCGCGTCGTAACCGTAGTAAGTCAGAAATAGAATTTCATTCTCCACCTCTAACGTCAAACCACGTCCTGGCTGGCCCGTCGCTTCGCTATCAATCTGCCACAAGCCTGTTGCCGGCATAAAGGCCGACGCAGCCGAAGTGAGCATGAATAGTACTGCCGCAAAAATGAGTCGTTTCATTATTATTCCTCGCAAGTGAAGTAAATGGCTACCATATTCTAAACGAAGAACAAGACAAGCCGAATTAACGATAACCAACTGTGTACTTAAAATTACTCGTCCTTTCAGGACAAGTATTCACACAGCGGAAAGCAAGTTCGATAGACAAGTTTGTATGGGGGACAGGCCAATTTTCGACTGACCGGATCAAGCCAGGACAGGAACAATTGGCGATACTTATCAAGATGAAGACGGACAGTCGTTCAGTGAGCGTAATTAAGCACCATTCTTTAAGTTGTAACTAATGTGGCTTAATGCTTAGTCGGCCAAACTACGCCAATTAATCTCCCGCGCCGTCTTCTCCCCAATCAAGACTTTATCCAGCCCGACCGGCATCTCTGCCTCGCCCTGCGACAACGGAATACGTCCACCCATGATCTCGGCAAACTGTTGCGGCAACAAGGGTTCCAGTTGCGGGTTGGCATAACCGTCGGGGAAATAGGGCAAGGTGGTGGCAAGGTCGTATTTATCGGTAGCGCCCAGCGTGTGAAGGAATTCATGGGCGATGACGAAATTGTTTTGCTTGGCCATTGCGCGTGAGGCAAACACATTGACCACGCCGATCAAGCCTTTTTGCAAGGCGGTGGAATGGGCCAATTGCGACGACGTGGCCGGGTCGAAATAAAGCAGATAAACTTTTACTTGCGGCCCCGGCCCGAAAGTATCGCCGTGCCGGTACGCCCACCAGCGCATTTTTAAGCTCCACAACATGACGTCAAAGCCACTTTTATTCACCGGCGTGGCTGGCGGCAGTTGATCTATCGGTTTACCCAGACGCATTTCGATGGAGGCATGTGCGCCGCGGCCAAAACGGTGCGCCTCTTCTTGCATGAAGGTTTCAATCGGCTTGAACTCTTCGACCGATAAGGCGCGCAGATATTGCTCGGAGGCCGCACTGCCATCGCCATTGATGGGGTACACATTGACTGGCAAGGTGTATTTCCATTCGACCGAAATCGTTTTGTTGCGCCACGTCGCCATCGCCACGGCAGCGAGGATGAATAAGAGGATGGAAATGCGGATGGCTTTGAACATGGATGCGATTCCGACAATATTGAACTCCCAGATTGTAGCTGGAGGTTGCGCGGGCGATCATGATGTATTTCACAAGGATTGGATCATTCGGGACTGCATCGACGTCAAGGCCGGCCGCCCCTATAATTGCAGGTCAATTTACTCAGGCCACAAACCAATCCATGAAAAATACGTTTCTGCAATTTCCTTTTTTCCTGATACTGGGCGCTATGGCACATAACACAGCATATGGTGCAAATGCTAGCGCGACACCGGAGCCGACTGTGGCTGTAAAGCCAGCTGCCACCGCCGAATCGATGATGGCACGTCGCTTGGCAAGACGGATCAAGCCACTTGAAACCCTCGCCTTGAAAAATCCTTCGTTCACCCCCGATGAACAAGGGAACATGACTGATTGGGTGGCAACCGAACACGCCGACGGCAAGTCTTATACCTTCGTCGCAGATGCGGTAAAAGCGCGATCCGCGCCTGCCAGTGCCCGCCTTCAACAATATGGTCCAGAGCCTTTTGGCCTACTACGGCAATCGATCCAAATCCATCCCCTGTGGCATAACAAAATCGTGCGCCTGTCTGGCTTCTTGCGCACTGACAATGCCAATGGACGCGGCGGCGCTTTTGTTCTCCGTACCGATGGCGGTAGTGGCGAGATCCTGGCCTGGAATATGATGGAAAAATCGCGCGTAACAGGCACCCAAGACTGGAAACCTTATTCCATCGATTTGAAAATCACGCCAGATGCCACTTCGCTTATGGTGGGCATCATGCTGGAAGATGGCGGCACTTTATGGGCTGACGACCTGTCTATCAAACTGCTCGATTCTGCGGACGAGCCAAGCAAATAAATTATCTTGCTTTTAGTCGCATTCGTTTCGGAAACCCCGTCCTAGTACGGTAAGATATTTCACCCAAACCAACACGGAGGAAATCGATGGATAACTCATCTGCAGTACGGCGCGCCTTGTTTTTAGTCGCGTCTATGGCGATAGGCGCAATGTCGGGCGCTGCCTTTGCACAGAGTTCGGAATATCGACGCGGCTACGATCAGGGTTACCGCGATGGCGTCGAAGCGCAAAGCAACCAGGAGCAATCGTCTGGATCACGCGGTCGCATCGTGATTGACGATGCCAACTACGGCACCCGCAGGGATGCGTGCGATGCGCGGGAAGCGATCGAGCGCGCAGCCGGCTGGCGCCGTCATGTCACGATCACAGCCGATAATTCGTTATGCGGCGACCCGGCACCGGATCGCCCGAAACGATTGGAAGTTCGCTACCATTGCGGCCGCGATGCACCGCAACGGGCAGAAGCACGTGAAGGTTCTGTGCTGTCGTTGAGTTGCCGTTAAAACGGGTTAGTGCAATGTAACGACGCGCTACGATTGGATTGAATGTACCTAGAGTTTCACCCGAGTCTGAGCGAAATTGCGGGCTGGCACGGCATGCCGTACCGTCCTGCAAAAGCATCTGAAATTAATATAAATTGGGGGGTATATCGATAAATACCCACTATCCCGCTCGTTTTCATTGGTACAAAAATAATACTGCACCCAGTATTATTTCTCGTTTTCAACCATTAATAGACCTGTTCAGCCACACTCGTGCCTTAAAGCCAGCGCAAACATCATCGTAAGAATAGCGCTGCAACGCGTCAAAACTCAATCAAAACAACTCTCGCCATGGCCTTACGCATCCTCATTATTGAAGACGAACCGGCCATCGCCGATACCCTCACTTACGCCTTGAGTACGGAAGGATTCGAGACAGTGTGGTGCGCTACTGGGCAAGCGGCGTTGGCAGCCTTGCGTCAAGGCGAATTTGCACTGGCGCTGGTCGATGTCGGCTTGCCGGACGTGAACGGCTTTGAGCTGTTCCGTGAAATCAATCGCCAATGGTCTTTGCCCTTGATTTTCTTGACGGCGCGCAGCGGCGAAATCGATCGCGTGGTGGGTTTGGAATTGGGTGCGGACGATTACATTTCAAAACCATTCAGTCCGCGTGAAGTGTGTGCACGGGTGCGGATGGTGTTGCGGCGGGCCAATCGCGGTGCAGGCAACGATTGGGCGCAGCAATCAGGCGCGTCAGAAAAGCCGTGCAGCATCGATGATATAAAACAATTCGTGGTCGATGACGAACGTAAATCGATCAGCTTTTTGGGGCAGGCGCTAGAACTTTCCCGCACCGAGTTCCGTTTGCTGAAGGTCTTGGTCGACCGCCCGGGCCGCGTCTATTCACGCGATCAATTGATGGCACAAGCCTGGGATCATCCCGATGTTAGCCTAGACCGCACGGTCGATGCCCACATCAAACAATTACGCGCCAAACTGCGCCAGATCGCGCCGGACGCCGATCCGATCCAGACCCATCGCGGCATGGGTTATTCGCTCAAGCCTGATGCGTAAATAATGAAGCGCCGCAACCGCATTTACCTCGGCATCCTGTGTGTGTTTGCACTGTTGGTCGGCCTGCTGCTGTACCGCGTCGCAACCGATATCGATTCGCGCTATCGCGAATCAGCGGAGGAATCGCTGGTCGATACCGCGCATTTGCTGGCGGCGTTTGTCGAAACCGATATGCGCGAGCAAGCCATTGATGTGAGCCGTTTGCGCGGCGCATTATCGAATGCCTACGGCCGTCGTTTCGAGGCAAAAATCTATGGCATCACCAAGCGCCGGGTCGATTTGCATATCTATTTGACGGACGACAATGGCAGCGTCATATTCGACTCGGCCGGGCAGGCGGTAGGCCAGGATTTCCGCGCCTGGCGCGACGTGAACCGGGCGCTGGCTGGCGAATACGGCGCCCGTACCACGCCCACCGATCCGGCCAAACCGGAAACTGCCATCATGTACGTCGCCGCACCGATCTATAGCGACGGTGCCATCGTCGGCGTGGTCAGCGTCGGCAAATCAGTCGCCTCGCATCACGAGCGTGTGGTCACGGCACGCCAAAAATTGCTGTACGTGGGACTCATTACACTAACTGCATTTATCTTGCTGTTGCTGGTGGTATCGGTCTGGCTAGCACGCCCTTTCGGCCTGACAGCAGACTTTCTGCATATATTGCGTCAAGAAGGCATTCGCCGTCCCGCCCATTTGCTGCGACGTTTGGGTACCGTCACCAAAACTGCGTTCGGCGAGATGCGCGATGCGCTGGCTGGACGCAGTTATACCGAAGAATATGTGCAAACCCTGACCCACGAATTAAAAAGTCCGCTGACTGCCATTCGCGGCGCCGCCGAACTATTGCGCGAGCCGATGCCGGAAGCGCAACGGCAACGCTTCACGGCCAATATCAGCGAGCAAGTGCAGCGCCTGCAAGAGTTGGCCGATCGCCTGCTGGAACTGGCCAGCCTGGAAAAACGCCGCACGCTGGATGATGTGTGCCACATCAATCTGAACGATTTGATGCATGATGTCGCAGCCGCGATCGAACCGATCGCGCGTCGCAAAAATGTGGCGCTGTTAATCGATGCCGGTCTGACTGGGATGGCGGTGCAAGTTGATGGTAATGCGTTCTTATTGCATCGCGCCTTAGCCAATCTGCTCGCCAACGCGGTCGATTTTTCCCCGCCGGATTCGCGCATCGAACTGGCCGCGCAGGTGCTTGGCCGCAAGATCAGGATCACCGTGCGCGACCACGGCGCCGGTATTCCCGACTATGCGCTGGATCGTGTTTTTGAAAAATTTTATTCCCTGCCACGCCCCGATTCGGGTCGCAAAAGTACCGGCCTCGGCCTGGCATTCGTGCGGGAAGTGGCGCATCTGCATGGCGGCGAAGTGCAACTTGCCAACCATGCCGAAGGCGGCACGCTGGCCAGTTTGACGCTACCGGCATTGGAGCGACAAAAGTAAGCTCATCGAGCAACGCGTTTAGGTAGCTTCACATACCCTTCACCGCGATTTCAGCCATTCTTCATATGAAGTTCTAACCGGTCGGCGAACCTTTGCCTGAGCGTGTCGCTGGACGCGCCAGACTTTACGGAGATCGCCATGACCTGGTTTCACATATTGCGCACTATGCCTGTCGCTGTACTTGCGGCTGTCCTGGCCGCACCGTTTGTGTTCGTGACAACGTCGAGCTGGGCGACGGACACCGCCCCCGACAGCAAGACACTCGCGCCCTACTTTTTCCTCGACAATGGAGATCCATCGCTCGACCGACTGCCGCTCAAGGCCACCGAGGTCGAGGTCAAAATTGCCGGCATCATTGCCGACGTCACCGTGATTCAACGTTACAAAAATGAAGGTACACGGCCAATCGAGGCGCGCTATGTTTTCCCGGCCTCGACCAGGGCGGCGGTATATGGGATGCGGATGCGGGTCGGCAAGCGCCAGATCGACGCCAAAATCCGCGAGAAAAAACAAGCGCATGCTGAATACGAAGCCGCCAAGAAAGAAGGCAAAAGTGCTTCGCTGCTGGAACAACAACGGGCCAATGTGTTCCAGATGAATGTCGCCAACATCATGCCGGGCGACGATATCGCGGTCGAATTGCATTACACCGAAACCCTGGTGCCGACCGAGGGCACTTATCAATTCGTATTTCCTACCGTGGTCGGGCCGCGCTATAACAAGAGTAATAGCGGCGGCAACCGCAGCAATGAGCAATGGGTGGCGCAGCCGACACTGGCAGCAGGTGCCGAATCCAAATCGACTTTCGGCATGAAACTGGTCATCGACTCGCCAATTGCATTGAAACAAATCAGCTCCAGTTCGCACCAGATCCAAACCGCGCTCAAGGACGCGCAGCACTATGAAGTAGCGCTGGCGCCATCAACTGCACATGGCAACCGCGACTTCGTACTCGACTACAAATTAGCTGGCAATTCGATTGAATCCGGTGTGCTGTTGTACAAGGGCGGCAAGGATGGTGACGAGAATTTTTTCCTTGCCATGATTGAGCCGCCGGCACGTGTCACCAATGCAGAAATCGTGCCGCGTGAATATATATTTATCATC
>JAZKIX010000124.1:0-2429 GCA_040384645.1 Pseudomonadota bacterium
GGCGGGTCGACATCCCCCCACAGGACTCGCACCTCAACCTCAAACAACATCACTGGCAGGATCGGTACTGGTAATCCGCTATCGTCCGCTGCCGTCGGTTGATTGTCTTGATAAGGCTTGATGCTCACTTGCCAGCGATAGGTTTTGTCGAACTCACCATTGACCTCACCTGCCGCCAACGGCACTTCAATCCCAACCGCGGCCAGCTTCGATTGCGCCAGCAAGACTGCGTGCTGGGTTTCACTGGCCCGTCCCACATTGCGCAAACCGCCGGCAAAAATTTCCATCAGGACACCAAGCACCATCGCCAGAATAACGAAGGCCACCAAGACTTCTAGCAAAGAAAAGCCTCGACTTGCGTGCCGCATTTGTAAACGAATCGGTCGCTGCATGCGCTAATCCAGCACTTTGACCTGGCCGGTCAGCCAGTCAATATCGACCATGTATTTGCGCTCGCCGAGTGCGACGGTGATCCTCCCGCCGGTAGAGCTGCCGTCGGGATAAAACCGAATCCGCCCGATCTTCTCTTGCAACATTTCAGATTGTGCGGTGAACAGGCTGATATCCAACTTTGGCGGCAAATTGTATTGATGGCTATCGCCGCTGAGGCCGAATCGGTGTTGCTCAACATCCAGCGTCAGGACGGTTTCCTGTTTTTGGGTGACTGCCTGACTACGCGCCTTGCGCAAGCCGGCAGCCAATTGGCGTGCTGCACCCTTGAGTTCTGTGCCTGGCATGCCGTTGGAAATCACCGGCACAGCCACGGCATATACCAGGATCATCAATACCAGCACCACCAGCAATTCAAGCATGGTGAAGCCGGCGCTCGACGATTTACTTGGCTGTCTCATTGCCCCAATTGCTCTTATCCTGGTTTTCACCATCGCCACCTTCGCGATTATCAGCACCAAGGGAGCTAAGATCGAAACTCTTTGGCAAGTGCTGACCGGGCGCCACATAGTGATACTCATAACCCCAAGGGTCTTTTGGCACGGCTGGCTTATTCAGATATGGGCCATTCCAGTTATTGGCGCCCGACGGTGCGGCGATCAAGGCTTGCAATCCTTCTTGAGAGGTGGGATAGCGACCCACATCCAACTTGTACATTTCTAACGAATTGCCCATGCCATCAATATCAAGCTTGGCGGTCTTTCCCTTCGCGCCACCCAAGGCGTCAATCACTTTCGGCCCGACCAATCCAGCCAGCAAACCCAAAATTACCAGCACCACCAGCAATTCCAACAAGGTAAAACCGGCCGCAGCTACGCGCTTGGCCATCTTCAATTTTTGCATTGCGTCATTCTCCATAAAAATTTTGCGTTCTAAGTCGTTTCTGGCATTAGCAAAAAGCCCTATCTCCAGCACCACCCACGCACTAAATAAAGATAAATAAAGGGGGTATATTAAAAAACCATGCCTCACCCGCAGGTATTTTGCGAGGCTTTTAAAATACTCCCGCCAGTATTTTAGAGCGCTAAATCGTTCGCACTCAGGATCGCCATCATGATCGACATGATGATGCCGCCGATGACCAAGCCCAGTCCTAGAATCAGCACCGGCTCCATCAAGGACAGCATGCGTTTGACAGCACTCTGCACTTCACTGTCATAGACATCGGCGACGCGCAGGAGCATTTCTTCAAGCTGGCCGGTTTCTTCACCAACCATCACCATATGAACCGCAAGCTTAGGAAACAAACCGGTCTCCATCATTGGCTTGCCCAAGCCCAAGCCCTCCTTGAGTTGGGTGGCGACCCCATCCAAACCTTCGGCCATGACGCTATTGTTGAGAGTCTCTTTGATAATAAAAAGCGCGCTCAACAGGCTGACACCATTGCCCAGCAATGTCCCTAAGCTGCGGCTGAAACGCGCCACTTCAATCTTGGCAACCAAGTCGCCAATCAAAGGCAAGCTCAAAAACCATCCGTCCCAGCGATAGCGGCTACTCGGGTTACTCAACTGCTGATTGATCAAGACATACAGCGCAAATGCGCCCAAGGCCAGCATCCACCAATCATGCCGCACGAAATCCCCGGCGGCGATCACCAGTTGCGTCGGTAAAGGTAGCGTCTTGCCGGATTGTTCAAACATTTTGGAAAACTGTGGTACCACAAAAACCAGCAACATCATCACCGAAGTGACCGCAACCAGAATCAGGATCACGGGATACACCAAAGCCGATTTGACAGTTTCCTTGAGCTCCTTGGCGCGCTCCATAAATTCAGTAATGCGCATCAGTACCGGACCAAGCGCGCCGCCTGCCTCGCCGGCGCGCACCATATTCAAATAAAAGCGGCTGAATACGCCCTGCTGCGCTTCCATCGCTGCCGACAGTGAGGCGCCGCCGCGCACATCGTCCCGCACACGCAACAGGAGCCGCCGCACTTTTTCGTTTTCAGATAATTCAACCAGGATTTCAAGCGTACGGTC
>JAZKIX010000124.1:2439-3053 GCA_040384645.1 Pseudomonadota bacterium
TCTAGCGGCAGGCCGGCATACAGCAAGGTTGCAATCTCGCGCGTAAAAACGCCGACTTCGGCTTGATTGACGCGATTCGAGCGCAAGAAATCGAAAGATTTGCGCTCGCCTCGGTCGTCGGATTTGGCTTCATCGACGCGGATCGGGATATAACCCATGGCTTGCAAACGTTCGATCACCCCTTCCTGAACGCGTGCCTCCATATCGCCTTCCAGCGCTTCGCCGTCGGCACTAACTGCTTTGTAATGAAACAGCGGCAAAATCAGGTCTCCCGTGTTACGCGCAATACTTCTTCGATGGTCGTCACGCCCGACATCACCTTGCGCAAGCCGCTGTCAAACATGGTACGCATCCCTTGCTCTACCGCCAGCTTGCGGATTTCGCCAGCGGTGGCGTGCTGCATGACCAGACTACGGATGCCATCGCTCATGGGCAGCATTTCCACAATATTGACGCGCCCGATATAGCCAGTATGGCCGCAATGTTGACAGCCAACCGCGTGATAAAGTTTCACTGGACGTTCGTCAGTAAAGCGATGCAAGCCCATTTCATCGGCCACTTCCGGCACCACCGGCTTGAGTTCTTTACATTGTCCGCACAAAGTACGAACCAGA
>JAZKIX010000124.1:3063-26747 GCA_040384645.1 Pseudomonadota bacterium
GTATGCAAAGTCGACAGCACCATGTGGCCGGTCAGGGCTGACTGCACAGCAATCTGCGCCGTTTCCAGGTCGCGAATTTCACCGATCATGATGACATCGGGATCTTGCCGCACAATCGAGCGCAAGGCATTGGCAAAGGTCAGGCCAATCTGCGGTTTGACTTGAATCTGGTTGACGCCTTCGATCTGATATTCGACTGGATCTTCCACCGTCAAGATTTTGACATCGGATTTATTCAACGCTTGCAGCGCAGTATAGAGCGTGGTGGTCTTGCCGCTACCGGTCGGGCCGGTCGCTAGAATAATCCCGTGGGGCTGCTTTAATACATCGAGAAATACACTCAATACGTCTTCATCGAAACCAAGTGCAGCGAAGTTAAGCCGGGTTCCGCTCTTGTCCAAAATCCGCATGACCACGCTTTCGCCATGCATGGTCGGTACGGTGGACACGCGCAAATCGAGTTCTTTGCCTTGGATACGGATCTTGATACGGCCGTCTTGCGGCAAACGGCGTTCCGCAATATCCAAATTCGCCATGATCTTGATCCGTGAAATAACGGCGGCTGAAAGTCGGCGCGGCGGCGATTCGACCTCATGCATCACGCCATCGACGCGATACCGCACGATCAGACGATTTTCAAATGGCTCAATATGGATATCGGAAGCACGCGCTTCCAGGGCATGGCCAATAATCAGATTGACCAGTCGAATGACCGGCGCTTCGCTGGCCAGATCCTTGAGTTGCTGCACATCGTCACTAGCGCCATCGTCGCTCAAGGTTTCGATATCGCCGACGATTTCGCCCATTGACGTTTTGCCGGTGCCATACAAGCGGTCGAAAGCGACGTCAAGATCTTGCTGAACAGCAACACGGACTGTGATCTTGCGATGCGTCAGTATCACAAATGCATTGATGACGTAGGCATCCAATGGATCGACCATCGCCAATATCAAATTTTCTGCGTCTTCATGTAGCGGCAAGACTTTCGCTTCCTTCAGGAAACGCACCGCAACACGCTCATCGAGTACCGGCAGCTCAGGATAATCGGCCACTTCCACCAGTGTCAGATCAAGCTGGGCCGCTAATGCCTCCGCCAGATCGCGTGACGTAATGGCACCCAGCTTGAGCAACAAAGCGCCAATCCGCTCGTGATCGCCCGCACCCTGTAAGCGCAAGCCACGGTCGAGGTCAAGCTGTGTCAGCCGCTCCCGCTCAATTAACAATTCCCCTAAACGTTGCCTCAACTTGATGCTTTCAGTGCTAAAAAGTGGCGAAATGGTATCACGAACATGTTCGTAGACAGGTCGCAAATTGTAAGGGCTTTGCGGCTTTTGTTACAAACAGAATCCACTGCGTAATTTGGATATTGTCTTAAGACATCGAGGCTAAAAATCACATTTGCTTAAGCACGCATGAAGATAGAGCAAATTGGCATCGTCAATATTCAGGCAATGCCAACATAATGCTTCGAAAATCGATGCAAATATTACACAATGCGCAGCTATTTATAAAAAATGCAATTTGCACACCGGCGAAACCAAATCAGCTTCAAGAAAACATGCTCAATAAAAAATTCCTAACGGCAATATTGCTTTCCATTACCACCGTCGCCAGCGTCGCAAGCCTACGTCTGCAGTCAAAGCCGCATCCGGTCCCACCTGCCGAATGCCTGCAGCGGGGCTCAATCGATTCGCCGGCAATTATTGATAGTCATCAAAGCAGTATACGAATTGAGGGGTGGGCTAGTGATGCCGACGAAGTAAAGCGCATTGAAGTTTGGGCTAATGGGAAATTACTGACGATAGCAACACCAAAAATTGCGCGACCAGATGTTCATCGTGCACTGCCACAGTGCCAAGTTCCAGCAACGCCTGGCTTCTCAATCATGCTGTCACGTGGCGAAATATCGCCCCGCACAAATGCACTTGAGCTGCGCGCCTTTGGTGCTGCCAAATCAGGTTTTACTCTTGGCCAAGTCCCAGTAAATTTCCTTGGGCCCATCGGGGTACTTGATATCGATGAGCCTATTCGCGCCGATGGAAAAAACCTGATTAGTGGCTGGGCAGTATCGGCCCATGCACCGGTAAAGGTAAAAGTATTTGCGTTCGGTAAGGCAATGCTGACCTTGCCAGCCACCAATCTGCGCGACGACGTCGCCAAAGTATTTCCAGCCTGGCCCTTGGCAAAAGCCAGTGGGTTTGAAGACGTCTTGCCCATGCAAAAGCTGCCGCGTGGCCGCTATCGCCTGCGTATCGTTATCGACGATGAAAAAGGACATAGCCGTGAAATAGACGGACCGGAAGTCATCAACGATTTACCAGTCGGCAAAGTGTTGGCACAACAAGACAAATTGACCGGCGCCAAAACCATTGCATTACGGGCTTGGCTTGGAGACGAGGATGGCATCCGTAGTGCAATGGTTGAAACCGAAACGGGTATACCGCTTGGCGCACTGATGCTAACGGCGGCGAATCAAGCGCCAAAAGCATTTCCTGACGCTCGATTCAAAGATCGTAGCTGGAAGAATGAGCCACCGATGCCGAAAGGTGGCATTTATACATTGAATCTATCAAGCCGTGCAATTCCCGCTGGCTTGCAGCGGATACAAGTAGTAGTACAAGACATGATCGGCAATATCAGTAAGTTGCCCGGCCCCTTGGTATTAGATGGCAACTCTGGCGCCAAAAGAAGCTGCGCGGGTGAGAAATTGCACGTCTTTTATCCTGGTGGCACTGCAGATTTCAAACGGAATTTTTTGCAATTACAGCAACTCACCGATATGGCGCACGGTGGTTGTGTAGAAGTAGGCTTGCGAAGTCGGGTCGAGTATTTAAGGGCCACCCATGGCGCCAAAAATGATTTCAAATTTGACGCCAATTTTCCAGAACGCCTGAGAAATCGAAAAAATCAGGAGATGACCGGCGAATCGCTCAATACCTTGCTCAATACAGCATCGCGATTTCATGCGCCGCTAATGATTACGCTCGATGGCGGAGTCTGGGCCGATGCCAAATTCTCTGCACCCGATCTGGATATTGTCGACATGCTGGAACAAGACGAAAGCGCAGTGCAATGGAATCAATTTGGCAAAACTGAGCCTGACGACGCCTTGAAAGGCTTAGCGGGTTCAACCCATAGCCCGCAATTGGCGCGGATGATGAGCCTAAATTATTACAACCGGCGCTTTCTGGATTATAAAAAACGCAATCTGCAGGCGGCCGCGCATCAAATCGTAGCCTTTATCAAGGCGCATCCAGCCACGTACGTGGCGGTCAATCTCGACCCCGACCAATATATCAATCCCTGGTTTTACCAAACCCAATGGTATGACTACAACCCCGACACCTTACGCCAATATCGGGAATGGTTGTTTCATTTAGGCCCGTATATGGATGGCGGCGAGTTGGCAAGTTCAAGGCTGGGGAGTGCTATGACCTTAGCTCAAGCCAATCGCTTGGCCAAACAGGCTTGGAAGGATATTAGCGCGGTCGAACCACCACGCCAATCGATAGACTATAGCGATCAGTGGCAGCAATTATGGACTCAATTTCGACGGCATCTGGTGGCGCACCATTACGCCTTGTTGGCAAAATGGGCAAAGGACGCCGGTCTCCCATCCGATCGCATTTTCACCAGTCAGACGTATATTCAGCCGGACGTGGCAGTCAGCATTAATGACGTGGCAAACGGCTGGAATGACCAGGCCGGTGTATCAATCGAAGGAGCCAAACCGCAGGACGGACATCTGGGCGCGATACTGTACGGTCCGGCTAGTCGCGATCAGGGCAAGCCGCGTAGTGGCAGCAGCTTGATCAACAATATTCGGCGCGTCGACCCCGACTGGGGCGTAGTTGAATTCCATCCGGCCACTATCGCTTTCCCTGAAAAACTGCCTAGTCACGAAGAATCCTATGCCACGATGCAAACCGTGATCAATGGCGGCGCGCATTTTCTATCGCCGATGTGGGGCAGTTTTGCCGGTGACCGCGACCTGCATCCATACGACTTCAAGGCTTACGACGTGATGGAAGGATCGTCCTTTGAATACGAATTGGTGTGGTGGTTACGTGCGATGCAGGACTGGCCTGTGGGAAGCTTGTATTATCCTTTCGGCAATTCCTTGGTCAAGAGCAGTGATGGCTGGGCCACATTGGGCGGAACCACGCTCGATAGCGATTTCGGCGCGTTAAATCTGAGTAGCAAAAGCGACCGCATCGAAATCATGTCGCCGTTATGGGAAATGCGCTACTTGAACACGCCGCTGGAACTGATTATCAAAGGAGATTGGATACCGAAGACCCAACTGCAGGGCGAAATTACTTTGGATAATGGGGCTAAATTGTCATGCGCTTTTCATACACCGGTTGCGTCAGGCAAGGAGGCAAGATGCACAGTACCGGCCGCAGCAAAACAAAAAATCACGCAATTTAAATTGACCTGGAAATTTCCAGCCCAACTAGTTCAGGCGAACGTAAGCTTAGATAGCATTGCTCTTGTGGCGACTAACGCAGCTCCTTGACTTCAAGCATTGCTAGTAGAGAAGGGCCGCCATGCGGCTTCACGCCACAGCACTACTATGTAAAACATCAGCACCGGCGCCATGTGTAACAGCGCCCGGTTAACGGTGGTGAAATCTTCAGCCCAAGCCTGCGCCTGGGTAAAGAAAAAGGCGACGCCCAAGAATGCAAACCCGGTAAATACTAGGGTGGTGATACCGCGTAGTCTGGGTAGCAGCAATTTTGGCAAGGCCAGTGCCATTGCAGCAAACAAGAAGTACCACAACAGATGCCAGTTATCGAGGATGAATAGGTTTTGCCACAACGGTAACCAGGCAGAAGCATATTGCAAGGAAACGTTATAACTGAATAAAGTCATCGTCCCCATTTGCGCTAGCATCACTAAACCGAGCAAGCCCGCCAGACCCAATATTGTGACCATCATCACACCACGGCGCGGCATCAGAACTACCAGCACCGCCGGGACGAAGGTAAGTAACCATACCAGCCCCGGTTGTTTGATAAAAATACAGCCCAACCCAAACAATATGGCAACAATGCCTTGCCAGACGCTACGGGTTTTTGACCAGTGAAAAAATGCCATCGCCGCCAAGCCGTAGAATGCCGCCATGAACAAATCTGCGTAGCCGGCCAGTGCAACATGGGTATCGAGCATCGGCAGCGAAAGTAAAAAATACGTAAACATCATTGCTATCACCGGCGACACCTCCCAGCGACGTAACTGACCATAAAATGCCAGCCCCAAAGCAATCGCGCATGCCAGCCAGGGCAAATTCATCAGCGCATCATCCCAGCGCCCAAGGCAATAGCTCATCCATACTTGCAGTAGAGGTATCGCTGGCGGATAGTGCGGCGCCAGGTCGGTATAGGCGCCTGGCAGCTTGCCGCTCAACCATACGTCGCCAGCCACGAATGGCACTAAATGGCCAAATTCATACCAGACACGTGCCTTGGTAGCCCATTGCGACCAGGCATCCCAAGGAAATAGCGGTCGCCAGACCAATTCCAGCGCCAAGCCACCAAACCGAACCACGATCAAGGCCAGCAAAAAGGCATATGCAATTTTGTGCCATTTGGGCTGCGTATTGAACGATCGCCAATCACGCCCAAACTGACTTATTCCCGGCGTCGGCCATGTACGATGGCCGAGCGCGAAACCGACCGCTGTCACGCACACCAAGGACAGCGCTATCGCTATAAATCCCAATCGAATCCCCACCAGATCAAGCAGGCGCATCAGCAAGGTGGTCGCCAACGCACCCGATAAATAACCATATCCGAGCAAAGTCGGCCAGCCAATTTCTGCTGGCCGCAAGGGGCGGATTTGCAGCCAGATCACTCCGCATAGCGTAGGCAGCAAGATGCCCGCCATCAATCCCAGAAATTCCACCTTAGAGTACCTTTACCAAAAGATTTCCCGGACTGGATATCAACAATTCAGCCCGTAAAGTCTGGCCGTTACCCCATAGCAGCGTTTGTTGTCCCGGGTCGTAAGCCATGTCTTTTTTCGCAACCAACGCCAGATAATCGCCTGGCTTGAACTGGGCTGCCGGCAGCATGTGGCCGCTCGAGAGCACATTCATCGGATACAGATGATAGGTGCCACGTCCCCGCAAGTAAGGATCGTCAGAAAACAGCATGACTCTGGCGGAAGCAAGCGGGATTTTTTGTCGAACCTGTAAGATGAATTGAAACAACTCGCCATCAAAATTGGCCAATTGCTTGTCCTGAGATGACTTGCCGGCAAATTGTTGGTGCGTACGCTGGAGTTGATCGAACAGGGTCGCTTGCCAGCGAGTATCCAACGCCAACCATGTGGCAAACACCATGAACCAAATGACAGCGACATCCACAGGCTTGCGACCAAAACGGGCCAGCGCCAGCAATATCAATATCGCCAACAGCAAACCGCCCGCCATCACCGGCAGCAGCGCGATCTCGTGCTCCAGTGCCTCGCCGTCCAGATAGTTGATGGTGCTGGTGCCCCAAACCTGCGGCGTTGTCCATTTATCCCAAACCTCGGCCAATGCAGCGCCAGCAGATGCCGGTTGCATTGTGACTCGATTGACCGTCATCGGTGCTGCGATAGCGCCTTGCATGGTCAATGCCAGCCCGACGATCTGGCCGCTCCATTTTTCATCGCCATGCAAATTTGCCGAAACCAGTCCCTGCCGCGTCAATAGCAAAGGTGTCGAGAAAATGCGCCCCGGTTTTTCTATGCTATGCCATAACATGGCATATTCCGCTGCTGGATTAGCACCCTCGACTGACCATACCGCCTTGGCATAATCCTGGGCCCAAAATGGCGGCGTGGTCAGCGACGCCACCGCAACGCCAGCTTGGCCTTCAGCCTTGATGATCAACGCTTTTTGAACAACAGCGCCCTCCCCTTTGCTCACGGCCATCCGCGCACCGTTCCAACGCAAAGGTTTGGCGCTACTAAACCAGCTACCGTCGAAAGTGAAGCCAAGGTAAAGCAAAGACAATAGCAATATGCTTGCAAGCAGGGGTATCAGGGAAATCGCTGGCAACAAATAGGTTCGTTGCTTCGGCATGACCAAGGGTGCTACACAGGTATCCATCTCTGAGGTCATGCCGACTCTATCCAAGGTAAAAAACGATGTGATTTTAACAAATTGAATCAGGCTGCGGCATATTCAATAAATCAGCCGAGGCGGTTGCCAACCAGCTAAAAAAACGAACAGAAGTACCACATATACTGCCCGCAGTATTAAAAAAGGCTCAAAGAATCCGTGCGGCTTAATGGGTAAAAATGCATATACTGCCCTAAATCTCTGACACTTAACAAAGCGTCGAAAATTAACTGCTGTTATCCCGCCCACAATATAAGTTTTCGATCACTAATGTGCATTGCGCCCGGTCAATACGATATACATGGTCATGAAAATAATCCGCAAATCGAACCAGATCGACCAGTTGCTGATGTAATACAGATCGTGCTTGACGCGCATTTCCATCTTGATCAACTCCCCGGTTTCACCACGCCAGCCATTGATTTGCGCCCACCCTGTAATGCCGGGTTTAACGTGGTGGCGCAGCATATAGACATCGATTTTTTTCCGGTAAAAATCGTCGTGTTCAATTGCATGCGGCCGCGGCCCGACAATCGACATATCGCCCGCCAGCACGTTAAAAAATTGTGGTAACTCGTCCAGGCTGGTGCGGCGTAAAAATGCACCGAAAGGCGTGATGCGATGATCCCCCAGCACCGCCTGATCGATCTTGCCTGGCGTTGCGGCATGCGGCTTCATGCTGCGAAATTTCCAAACCCTGATCCGTTCCCCATGCAATCCTCCGCGCAATTGACGAAAAAAAATCGCGCCGGGCGAAGTAACTTGAATCCCCAGCACAATCAAGACCATCAACGGACTCGCCAGCAATAGGATCAAGGCGGCAAGCACCTTGTCCTCAATTGCCTTGACGAAGCCACGCACACCCGACAAGGGCGATTGCATCAAATGGATCACGGGGAATCCAGCCACCTCGCCGATCGAATGGTTGAGCAACTGGAAGCCATAAATATCCGGCACCAGCGTGACTTGCACTGAGAGTTTGCTGAGCTGGTTGACCAGCGCACTAACCTTCTTATCTTGTTGCAGCGGCAAAGCAATTAACACTTGATCGATGCCGAGCGTTTTGGCTTCCTTGGCCAAACGATGCAAGCCGCCACGCACGATGGCACCATCAAAATCGAGCCCTTGCAAACGCGGATCGTCGTCATACAGACCGATCACCTTGAGACCGGTCCAAGGCGCCGCCGCCAATTGCCGTGCTAGGCCGCGCCCAAGTTCACCGGCGCCCGCGATTGCCACAAAACGTAAGTTGTAACCCTGGCGCCGGATCAGGCGCAAGCCCCCGCGTATGCACAAACGCAACAGCACTAGCGCCACAAAGCCAGCCACCGCCCAGCGCCCGATCCATAGACGGGAAAAATCGCTCCCGGTCTTGGTCGCGAACAGCATGACGGCCAGTCCAGCCACCACCAAGGTCCAGGCGCTGGCCACCGAGCGTGCTTCCGACCACAGGCTGGCACCGCGCTGCAAGCGATACATGTCAAAAAACGGGAATACCGCCATGCACAGCAAAAAAGCGCCGCTCAAAATCAGCAGATAGTTGCGAGAAAAATCCAAGTGATGAAACTGGATTGCAAACAGCAAAACGCCCACCGCCAACACCAACACCGGATCAAGTACCCGTTGCACCAGTTCCAGCATGCTGGCATTTTCTTTCAATAAACTACGCCGGCTCACAATAGTTTTGCCCTCACTACCGGCTCTTTGAACCGACCCCAGGACGCTTCAACAAAAGTAGAAAATTCCATCCGAAAACGCTCGGGTGAAAAACGCTGTGCGTTGGTGCGGCAATTCTCTGATGTGATGCGATGACTTTCTTGCTCAAACAATGCCACCGCCGCCCTGATCGACGGCACTGTTTGTTCATCAAAAAAAACGCCGGACGGTTTCGCGCACTCCAGGCCACAGATGGTTTCCAGCGCGCCGCCCTTGCCGAAGGCAATCACTGGTGTGCCTTGCGCCTGCGCTTCCACCGGCGCGATCCCAAAGTCTTCCTCCGCTGCAAAAACAAACGCCTTGGCGCGTCTCATATAGTCGTGCAATACCGCATTCGACTGGTAGCCCAAAAAAATGACATTGGGGCCGGCTTGCGCCTTGATCTTGCGCATATCGGGACCGTCGCCAATCACTACCAGCTTGCGCTCCGGCATGCCGGCAAAGGCCGCCACGATCAGATCCATCCGCTTGTACGGCACCATGCGCGACACCGTCATGTAAAAATCTTCCTTGGCTGGCAATTGGCCCGACTCGTCCATTTGCACCGGCGGATAAATGACGGTTGCAGTGCGGCGATAGACCTTCCAGATACGCCGTCCGATGAAATGCGAGTTGGCAATAAAGTCTTCGACGTCATTGGCCGCACGCAAATCCCATAAGCGCATCTTGTGCAAGACCCATTTGCCAAGCCAGCCTTTGATGCCTTTATCGAGACCGGATTCGCGCAAATACTGGTGTTGCAAATCCCAGGCATAACGCATCGGCGAATTGACATAACTGATATGCAATTGGTCCGGCCCGGTAATCACCCCTTTTGCAACCGCATGGCTGCAAGAAATGATCATCTCGTAAGCGGACAAGTCGAATTGTTCGACCGCCAAAGGCATCAAGGATAGATACTGGCGATATTTACGCCGTGCAAACGGCATGTTTTGAATGAAGGACGTGGTGACCGTTTTGCCATTCAAGAACCGGCGTTGCTCCGGCGGCAGGAAGTCGACGACACTGAATAAATCGGCGTCGGGATAGCACATCAAGATTTGCTCCAGCACCCGCTCTGCGCCAGCATAGACGGTGAGCCAATCATGAATGACAGCCACTTTCATTGCATCATTCCTGACACAGTCGCAGTGCCTCGTGCCACACAGGCAAATCGCAAAAAGTGGTGCGCAAGCGTTCGCACGACAGGCGGGAATTGAGCGGGCGTGCTGCCGGCAATGGGTATTCCTCAGTCCTGATCGGCGTCAGGGTAGGCTTTTTTGGCACGGAAGAATGCGCCAGAATCGATTCGGCGAAACCGCACCACGTGGTGTGGCCTAGTGCGGTCAGGTGATAAATGCCGGAATACGGTTTCAACTGCGCCGGCAAAACTTCGCCCGGCTCGCCAGCCCTGCGCATTTGCGCCACGATGTGTGCGGTGGTATCGGCAATGGTCCGGCACCAGGTGGGCGCACCATGCTGATCGCCGATGATGCGCAAGGCGTCGCGTTCTTGCGCCAGCCGCAGCATCGTCAGTAAAAAATTTTTGCCACGCATGCCGTAGACCCAGCTAGTGCGCAGGATCAAATGCGGGATATCGGCAGCCTGAATCGCTTGCTCGCCGGCTAGCTTGCTGCGACCGTAAACGTTGATGGGACAGGTCGGATCGGTCTCGACATAAGGGCTATTCTTGCTGCCGTCAAATACATAGTCGGTCGAATAATGGATCATCGCGGCACCAATTGTGCGTGCCTCTTCCGCCATCACACCCGGCGCTTCGGCATTGATGCGCATGGCGAGTTCAGGCTCTTTTTCGGCTTGATCGACTGCAGTGTAGGCTGCCGGATTGACGATCAATTGCGGCTTGATGCTGCGGATGACTTCACGTACTTGTGCCAGGTTGGACAGGTCCATTTGCGCACGATCCAGCGCAATGACTTGCCCCAAACCTTGCAAGCTGCGCTCCAGTTCGTAACCGACCTGGCCGGTTTTTCCGGTGACCAGTATCTTCACGTCGACATCCTCACGCAAACACCTCGGCATCAGCCAGCAGTTTGCCTACCTGATCCTTGCCTGACAATAAAGGCGCAATATCGCTGGGCCATTCGATGCCGATGGCGGGGTCATTCCAAAGGATAGAACGTTCATGTTCCGGCGCCCAATAATCGGTGGTTTTGTAGAGAAATTCGGCCGAGGCGCTGGTGACGACAAAGCCGTGCGCGAAACCTTCGGGTATCCACAGTTGCCGGTGATTTTCTGCCGATAGCATCACGCCGACCCATTTGCCGAAAGTCGGCGAGGTTTTACGTACATCTACTGCGACATCAAACACTTCACCAGCGACCACGCGCACCAGTTTGCCTTGTGCCTGTTGCACTTGATAATGCAAGCCGCGCAATACGTTCTTGGCTGATTTGGAATGGTTGTCTTGTACAAAATTGGCAGTTACGCCAGTCAACTCGGTAAAGCGGCGCGCATTGAAGCTTTCATAAAAAAAGCCGCGCTCATCGCCAAAGACTTTCGGTTCCAGAATCAACACTTCGGGGATGGCAGTTGCCACTACATTCATATCAAAACACCTTGTCTTTAAGAATTTGCAACAGATAGGCGCCGTAAGCATTCTTGCGCAAGGGCGCTGCCAGTTGCTCCAGTTGCGCCGCATCGATATAGCCTTTGCGGTAGGCGATTTCTTCCGGGCAGGCCACTTTCAAGCCTTGCCGTTTTTCGATGGTGGCGATAAATTGCGCTGCGTCTAGCAGCGATTCATGGGTGCCGGTATCGAGCCAGGCCATGCCACGTCCCATCAACTCGACATCAAGTTCACCGCGCTCCAGGTAGACCCGGTTGACATCGGTAATCTCCAGTTCGCCGCGTGGCGAAGGTTTGATGTGCGCGGCGATGTCGCACACTTGGTTGTCGTAGAAATACAGGCCGGTGACGGCGTAATTCGACTTCGGCTGCAAGGGTTTTTCTTCAATGCTCACGGCCCGCCGTTTGGCATCGAATTCAACCACGCCGTAGCGCTCAGGGTCATGCACGTGATAGGCGAACACGGTTGAACCCGCGGTACGCTCGCAGGCGGTGCGCAATTGTGCGTCGAACTCATGACCGTAATAAATATTGTCGCCCAGGATCAGCGCCGAAGGGCTGTCGCCGACAAACTCGCGGCCAATGATAAAGGCCTGCGCCAAACCGTCCGGCGAAGGCTGCACCGCGTAACTGAGTGCTATACCCCACTGGCTGCCATCGCCCAATAACTCGCGAAAACGTGGTGTGTCTTGCGGCGTGGAAATAATCAGGATTTCCCGAATCCCCGCCAACATCAGCGTGGTCAAGGGGTAATAAATCATCGGCTTGTCATACACCGGCAGCAATTGCTTGGACACTGACATCGTGACCGGATACAAGCGGGTGCCGGAACCGCCGGCCAGGATGATGCCCTTGCGCGTCTTTGCCGCTGCTGTTGTGGCCATGATTACGCCGCTTCCTTGACGTCGCGCTGGCCATAATTGGTTTCAACCCATTTCAGATAATCACCGGATTGGATATCACGTACCCATTCAGGATGATCGAGATACCACTGCACAGTCTTTTTGATGCCGCTTTCGAAAGTTTCGGCGGGAGCCCAGCCCAGTTCGCGTTCAATCTTGCGGGCATCGATGGCGTAACGCCGGTCGTGGCCGGGACGGTCGGTGACATAAGTGATCTGGTCGCGATAACTGCCGCCCTGCTTGGGATCAAGCTGGTCGAGGATGTCGCACAGGGTATGTACTACTTCCAGATTGGCTTTTTCGTTATTGCCGCCGACGTTGTAGGTTTCGCCCGGCAAGCCATTTGCTAGCACAGTGCGAATCGCGGCGCAGTGGTCGCTGACAAATAGCCAGTCGCGCACTTGCTGGCCATCGCCATAGATCGGCAAGGCTTTGCCGGCGCGGGCATTGGTAATGATCAGCGGGATCAGTTTTTCGGGAAAATGATAAGAACCATAATTGTTGGAGCAATTGGTGGTCAGGGTCGGCAAGCCATAGGTGTGGTGATAGGAACGCACTAGATGGTCGGACGCTGCTTTCGATGCCGAATAAGGGCTATTAGGGGCGTAAGTCGAGGTCTCGGTAAATGGCGCATCGTCTGGTTCGAGCGAGCCGAATACCTCATCGGTGGAAACGTGCAAGAAGCGGAAAGCGGCTTTTTCAGCTTCGGGCAAAGCGGCAAAGTAAGCGCGGGTCGCTTCCAGCAAGCCGAAAGTGCCATTGATATTGGTGGTGATAAATTCGCCCGGCCCCAGGATCGAACGGTCGACATGACTTTCGGCAGCGAAATTAATGATGGCGCGTGGTTTGTGGCTGGCCAGCAAACTCGCTACCTGCGCACTGTCGCCGATATCGCCTTTGACGAAGATATGGCGCGGGTCATTCTTGAGCGACAATAGATTGTTGAGGTTGCCTGCGTAGGTCAATTTGTCGAAATTGACAACCGGCTCATCGTTTTGTGCCAGCCAGTCAAGTATGAAATTTGAGCCGATAAAGCCGGCGCCGCCCGTTACAAATATCATGTAGTGTCCCGCCCATAATGAATAATCTAGCTAACCCGTGATTTTACGTGATAAATCTCGCAACAGAAGCATGTTCCATTGCCGCACAATAATCCTTTTCATCATATTTTTACCTTGCCCATGACATCTTACGCAATTGGCGACCTGCAGGGATGCCATCAACAGACGCAAATGCTGTTGGAGCAAATCGACGCCGCATCACCCCAGGCAAGGATTTTTTTCGTCGGCGACCTGGTCAATCGTGGCCCGCAATCGCTGCGCACCTTGCGCTTGGTTCATGGCATGGGTGCGAAGGCTGAAAGCGTACTCGGCAATCATGACCTCAACTTGCTGGCAGTCGCCAACGGTGTGCGCAAGCAGGGTAAATCAGACACGCTGACCGAGATCCTAACGGCGGCGGACCGGGTGCAATTGCTGGGCTGGTTGCGCCGTCGTCCACTGGCCATCTTGGAAAACGGCCATTTGCTGGTGCATGCCGGCGTCTTGCCGCAATGGAGCGCCGAGCAAACCTTGGCGCTGGCCAAGGAGGTCGAAACCGTATTGCAAGGCCCGGACTGGGTCGATTTCCTGCGTGAAATGTATGGCAATACGCCGGTGCGCTGGGACGATCGCCTGCGCGGAGTCGAGCGCTTGCGCTGCATCGTCAATGCTTTGACACGCATGCGCTTTTGCCATAGCGATGGCAGCATGGCATTGGAGGATAAGGCGGGTGGTACTGTCGCCAACCATTTGCCGTGGTTCGACCTGCCAGGGCGCAAGACGGAAGATGTCACTGTGGTTTTCGGTCACTGGTCGGCTTGCGGGCTGGTACAGCGCGCCAATTTGATCGGACTTGATACGGGCTGCGTCTGGGGCGGCAAGCTAACTGCAGTGCAGCTGGAAGACCGCAGCTTATTGCAAGTAGCCTGCCCGCAATATCAAAAACCGGGTTGAATAGAACGCCTCAAAACCAAGCCGCTGGGATCGACCTGCCTCAATTTTAAGCGGTCGCTTCTTGGTCCTGCTCTTGCAATCCCAAGGCCTGCGCCACCGATTCCCGTGCCGTACTCGCCAGATCGCGGCGATGCGCGCCGGCGCTGTCGATGGCCGGCAACATGATCAATTCGGCAGTGATTTTGCGTGATTTCAAGATCACTATCATGCTGGCGGTAAAACTCATTTCGCCGACAAAATCGACCGCGGCATGGTAGGCGCCGGCGGCGTCCAGATAGCGCAAGGCGTACGGCTGGATTGGAACCTTCGCCTCGATTGCGGCTTCAAACAAATTGGCGTGAAACGGCAATAAATTGCCTTGGCCGGCGGTGGTGCCTTCGGGGAAAAAAGCGATGCGTTCGCCTGCATGCATGCTGCCGATCAAATCTTCATACAAGCGGCGCAAATCTGCCCGATTGCCGCGTGCGATATACACGGTGCCGGCTTGCGCCGAAAGCCAGCCGATCAGCGGCCAGTTGCGCACGCTGGACTTGGCGACAAAGCGGCAAGGCTGGAGCGAATTGATGACGAAAATATCGAGCCACGAAACATGATTGGCAACAATCATGGCGTGGTTTAAAACGCTGAGCGCAACGGCATTTTTTAACTCGACCCGGACATCGCAAATTCCTAGCAATTGCTTCGACCAGCGCTGGATACTGCGTTCGCGGCGCACAGGCGAAGCCCAAGAGAAGAACAAGGCACAGGTCGCCAGGCCGATAACAAGATGCAACATGACCCGCAACAAACGCCACGGCAGCATCAAAACAGGTCACCGATCATAAAATATACTCCATAGTGTATTTTTAAAGGCACAATAAAAACCTGCGGATTAAGGCATATTTAGCCATATACCCCCTTCACTTACATCATTCAAAAGAATTTTCAGGGCTATCTTTGATACGCCAGATGACCGGCGACGATGGTGGCGCTGACTTGCCCTGCCAGTTCATAACCGAGCAAAGGCGTATGTTTGCCTTGACTGGCCAATGCGCGCGACTCGACCAGCCAGCGCTGTCCGGGATTGAACAGGCACAGGTCGGCTACGCTGCCAACTGCCAGTTGACCACAAGGCAAGCCGACGATGCGGGCGGCGTCAGTGGTGACTTTCGCGATGGCTTTGGCAATGGACTCGGTCGAGGTGGCGGTTGGCGCGATGCATTCATCGGCCCATTTAAGTGCCAGCGACAAGAGCAATTCGAGGCCGGTGGCGCCGGGCGATGCTTCGCCAAAGGGCAGTAATTTTTCATCGTCGTCGACCGGCGTATGGTCGGAGCAAATCGCATCGATGGTGCCGTCGAGCAACCCCTGCCGGATCGCATCGCGGTCGCGCTGGGCCCGGAACGGCGGCGTCACGCGGGCGTTGGAATCGAAGAAGCCGATATCGGCATCGGTCATATGGATATGGTGGGCGCCGACATCGCAGGTCAGTGCCAAGCCTTCTTGCTTGGCGGCGCGCACCAGGGCCAACCCGGCGCCGGACGAGATGCGACATAAATGCACCCGCACACCGGTGGCGCGCATCAATTCAAAAATGGTATGCAAAGCAATCGTCTCGGCCATCACCGGCACGCCGGACAGGCCGAGGCGTGACGCCAGCGGCCCGCTGTGCGCTATGCCGCCACGGCCGATATGCGCGTCTTGCGGCCGCAACCAGACCGTGTAGCCGAAGGTTTTGGCATATTGCATGGCGCGCAGCAACACATTGGTGTCGAGAATCGGCTCTTCCGCTTGTGAAAAACCGATGCAGCCGGCTTCGGTCAATTCAGCCATTTCGGTCAGGGCGATGCCCTTCAATCCGACTGTCAACGCGCCGAGCGGATAGACATTGGCTTGGTTGAGGGTTTTGGCGCGATGCTTGAGCATTTCGACCAAGCCGGGTTCATCCAGCACCGGTTCGGTATCGGGCGGGCAGATCAGGCTGGTGACGCCGCCTTGCATGGCGGCTTGCAATTCCGATTCCAGCGTGGCTTTATATTCATAACCGGGTTCGCGCAGGCGCGCCGATAAATCGACCAGGCCGGGCGCCACGATCAAGCCCTGCGCGTCAATGGTTTGGTGCGCGGTCAAACCGTTGGCAACCTGGCCCGGTTCGACAATGGCCGCGATCTTGCCGTCGGCGATCCAGATATCCTTGGCGGCATTAATGCCGTTGGCTGGGTCGATCAAGTGACCGTTTTTGATGTGAAGTGTCATGCCTGCTATCCGTCTCGATGTCATCCTTGAGTTCCCGCCAAAATGCTCATCACGGCCATCCGTACCGCGATGCCGAAAGTGACTTGCGGCAAAATCACTGCCTGTGGGCCGTCGGCCACGGCGGAATCGATTTCGACACCGCGGTTCATCGGGCCGGGATGCATCACGATGGCATCCGGCTTGGCCAGTGCAAGCCGCTCCGGCGTCAGGCCATAACTCTTGAAAAATTCCTGCGCCGAGGGTAGCAAGGCACCGCTCATACGTTCGTTTTGCAAGCGCAGCATGATGATGACGTCGACATCTTTCAAACCCGCATTCATATCGGTGAAGACACGCACGCCCATTTGCTCCAGACCACCAGGCAGCAGCGTATGCGGGCCGATGGCGCGCACTTCCGGCACGCCCAGCGTGGTCAAGGCATGGATATCGGAGCGCGCGACCCGGCTATGCAAGATGTCGCCGACGATCGCTACCGTCAGATTAGTGAAATCTTTTTTGTAATGGCGGATGGTGTACATATCGAGCAAGCCCTGGGTCGGGTGTGCATGGCGGCCATCGCCGGCATTGACCACGTGGACATGGGTTTGCCTAGTATCGATCAAGTGTTTGGCGATCAGGTACGGCGCGCCGGACTGGGCGTGGCGCACGACGAACATGTCGGCATGCATTGCCGCCAGGTTGTCGATGGTGTCGAGCAGCGACTCGCCCTTGCTGGCGGACGAGGCTGAAATATTGAGATTAATGACATCGGCCGACAGACGTTTGGACGCGATCTCGAAGGTGGTGCGGGTGCGCGTGGAATTTTCAAAGAACAGGTTGAACACGCTTTTGCCACGCATCAGCGGCACTTTCTTGACCTCGCGGTCCGACACGCTGACGAAAGATGAAGCGGTATCGAGAATGTGGTTGACGATGGCCTTGGGCAAGCCTTCGATGGTCAGCAAATGTTGCAGCTCACCGTGTTTATTCAATTGCGGATTCAGCATGGTTGGCGCTTAGGCTCGGATTAATAGACTGATTGTGAATGGTGATTGGACCGCTTTGAATGCAAGGCGCCTAGGCGACAATGGTATCGATGGTCAGGCTCAGGCCGCCATCGTCTGCACGCCGCAGCACTAGTGATTGATCCTGGTCCAGCGTCACCGTACGCGCCACAAAATCGGCTGCGACCGGCAATTGGCGGCCGCCGCGATCGACCAAGGCTGCCAGCATAATTCTGGCAGGACGTCCGTAATCGAATAGTTCGTTGATGGCGGC
The DNA here is from genome assembly GCA_040384645.1 of Pseudomonadota bacterium. Classification (GTDB taxonomy): domain Bacteria; phylum Pseudomonadota; class Gammaproteobacteria; order Burkholderiales; family Burkholderiaceae_D; genus JAZKIX01. The sequence goes on from JAZKIX010000124.1 coordinate 20,847, forward strand.
GCGCGTGGTGCGACCCGTGTTGAGCACATCGTCGACCAGCAAGATGGTGGCGCCTTCGACTTCGAATGGAATCTGGCTCGGCTTTACTTGTGCGTGCAAACCCTTTTGCGCATAGTCGTCGCGATAAAACGAGACATCGATAAAGCCCAGGCGTGCCTTCAGTTGCAAGGCATCGGCCAATCGTTGCGCCAGCCAGGCACCGCCGGAGTGGATGCCGACGATGGCGACATTATCGGCTTGCGCCAGACCGGCTTGGACTTGCTCGGCCAGCATCTGGTACAGCGCTTCGGCGTCGAATTCAGGTATGTGAGGAGTGGGCATGATCGTCAAAATATTGTTGCAAAATGATTGCGGCGGACTGGGCATCGATGATTTCGCCACGTTTGGCCGACAACACCGCTGAGGAATAACGCTCGTCGACCAGCACGGTTTCGAGTCCAAAACGGCCATGCAGTTGATTGGCAAAACGGCGGCAACGCACTGTCATTTCATGCTCGGCGCCATCTGGATGGAATGGCAGCCCGACCACGCATACGGCAGGTTTCCATTCATTTACCAAGGCGGCGATTTCAGCAAATTTGGCGTCGTTAGTCGCGGCTGAAATGACTTTTAAAGGTTGCGCCTGTTTCATCATGGTATTGCCGACCGCCAGTCCAATCCGCTTCAAACCGAAATCGAAGGCGAACACGGTTGCGATCACCGGCTTATTCCCTGCTTTGAACAGCTGCTCACCGGCCCTGCAATCGCTTTAAGCACGGCCACCTTCAGCCGATAACATCATCGGATCGATACCGAGTAATTTGATGGCGGCAACATAGCGCTGCTCGACCGGCATATCAAAGATAACCTTGGGATCGGCCATCACGGTAAGCCAGCCGTTACGTGCGATTTCATCTTCCAATTGGCCCGGACTCCAGCCGGAATAACCGACGCTAACGAGCAAACGTTCTGGCCCCAGACCGGTGGCAACTGCTTCCAGCACATCGCGTGAAGTGGTAAAAGCTAGCTCGTCATTGATATGCAAGCTGGACGAATATTGACCTGCAGGCGTATGCAGCACGAAGCCGCGATCATCCTGCACCGGGCCGCCGAACATGATAGCCTTGCCGCCGAAAGGGGCGCTTTCCACCGTACCATCCAATGTCAGCTCGATGCGTTCAAACAAGATGTCCATGGTCATATCGGTCGCCTTGTTGATCACGACGCCGAGTGCGCCGCGTTCATTGTGTTCACAGATATACACTACCGTGCCGCCGAATACAGGATCGAGCACGGAAGGCATGGCAATCAAAAAATGATTGGCGAGATTGAGTTCGGAGGGCGTCATGGCATTGGCCGTTTCCACAATAACCGGCTCATCCTGAACATTGGGAAGCACGGTGTCGGATTTTCTTGGCTTGCTTTGCTTCATTATTTTACGTAATCCATGTGCATTGAGATGGCCTAGGCCATAGCCGCAATTTTAACCTTTTTTGTGATCATGACGACTTTCAATCACTCCCTGCTCTGGTTTCGCCGCGATTTGCGCCTGTCGGATCATGCTGCACTGCACCATGCGCTATCCCAAAGTCAGCAGGTTCATTGCGCTTTCATATTTGACCGCGACATCCTCGATATCCTGCCCCGCGCCGACCGCCGTGTCGAATTTATCCACGCCAGCATCGCCGAACTCGATGCTGCCCTGCGCGGCCTTGGCAGCGGCTTGCATGTGCGACATGCGGTGGTGGCCGACGAAATCCCCCGTCTGGCACATGAACTGCAAGTGGACGCCGTCTTTGCCAACCACGACTACGAACCTGCCGCAATAGCGCGCGATGCTTTGGTCGCACAACGTTTGGAGGCGGGCGGCAAGCGTTGGTTCAGCTTCAAGGATCAAGTGATTTTTGAAAAGAACGAAGTCTTGTCATTGGCCGGCCAGCCTTTTTCCGTATTCACACCGTACAAGAATGCATGGTTGAAGAAACTGTATGCCTTATTGGAGCAAAGCTCGCATCAATTTCTCAATCCTTATGCAATTGAACCTTACCAATCGCGACTGGCGCAGGATGCGCGAACGCTAACCCCTTCGATCCCAACTTTGCAGCAACTGGGTTTTGAAAGCACAAACCTAAGCGCACTGCGGATTTTGCCCGGCATGTCAGGCGCGCAGACGCTGCTGGAGGATTTCTTGCCGCGCATGGCCAGTTATGATGTAACCCGCGATTTCCCGGCGATCAGGGGGCCATCCTACCTGTCGGTACATTTGCGCTTCGGCACACTATCGATCCGCACCCTGGTGCGCACTGCGGTCGAGGCGATTGCCTTGGGTCAAGGCGGTAGCGGCACTGCGGTCTGGTTGTCGGAACTGATCTGGCGCGAGTTTTATTTCATGATCCTGTTTCAGCATCCGCATGTGGTTCACGCTGCCTTCAAACCTGATTACGATGCTATCGAATGGGAATCCGGCGTAGAGGCGCAAACCCTCTTTCAAGCCTGGTGCGATGGCCGTACCGGCTACCCGCTAGTCGATGCAGCGATGGCGCAGATCAATCAAACGGGCTATATGCATAACCGGCTGCGGATGGTGACGGCGTGTTTCCTAATCAAGGATTTAGGGATCGACTGGCGCTGGGGCGAAGGCTATTTTGCGCAACATTTAAACGATTTCGACCTGTCCGCCAATAACGGCGGCTGGCAATGGGCATCCTCCAGCGGCTGCGATGCGCAACCCTATTTCCGAATTTTCAACCCGGTCACGCAGTCGGAGAAATTCGATGCGGAAGGCAAATTCATCCGGCGTTATTTACCGCAATTGGCAAAATTGCCGAACAAGCATATTCATGCGCCGTGGCTATTGTCACCGGCTGAACTGGCTTATGCCGGTGTGCGTCTGGGAGAAAACTACCCACATCCCATCGTCGCCCATGAGGAAGCGCGCAAGCAAACGTTGGCGCGTTATGCCGTGGTTAAAAAAGCGCCGGCCGCAGCTTGACCCGGCTAATAAATAGCATTCTGTTAGTGGCAATAATGAGGGGTATAGGCATAAATACCCGTCTACCCGCAGGTTTTCATTGCATCTTTAAAAATACATACCCCAGTATGTTTTGACACATTTGAAGCAAAAAACCCGCAAAATCTGCGGGTTTTTTATTTGAAACACATCCAACTATCCTGCTTTAGACGATGGATGCCTCGACATTGACAAAACCGGCAATCGCTTCCAGCAATTTTTCTTCCTGGAACGGTTTTCCGAAATAGGCATTGACCCCCAATTCCATCGCATAGTTGCGGTGCTTGTCGGCCGTGCGCGAGGTGATCATGATGATCGGCGTGTGGCTGGTGCGCTCATCGCTGCGGACATTGCGGGTCAGATCGAAGCCATCCATCCGTGGCATTTCAATATCGACCAGCATCACGTCCGGTGTGATCGATTGCAATTGTTCCAGCGCATCAACACCATCTTTCGCCAAGACCACTTGGTAACCTTCACGCACCAGGAAGCGCTGTGTCACACGTCGCACGGTGAGCGAATCATCAACCACCATCACAATCTTCATCTTGCGCAAGCCAGACACGGGCTCGATGCTGGCAGGCGCGCTCGCAACTACCGGCTGCACCAATTCTGCTACTGCACCCATATCGTCAGGCGCATCGGACTCAGTGATACGCGGCGCACGCAGATTTTCGTGTGCCAGACGTTGCGCCAACGGTACCGGATTCAAAATCAATACGATATCGCCCGAACCGAGTACGGTAGCGCCGGCGATCCCGATCAGACGCGCCAATTGCGGCCCGATGTTTTTGACCACCACTTCGCGGTTACCGACCACCGCATCGACATGGATCGCGACCCGGTCATTGCCGCTGCGCAAGATAATGATTGGCGAATACTGCTGCACTTCAGGCGTCACGCCGCTATCGCCCAATAATTGCGACAAGAAATACAGAGCGACCCGACTGCCCTGCCACATCACCGCGCCTTCGTTATAGGCAGCAGCCAGATTAGCGCTTTTTAACTGTTGCACTTGCTCGACCAACACCGATGGCACCGCATAAGTGCGACCGCCGGTACTAAGCAGTACCACTTGCGTTACCGCCAGGGTCAAGGGCAAGTGAATCGTGAAATGCGCACCTTTGCCGGCTTGCGACACGATGGAGACCCGTCCGCCCAGTCCGGCCGCTTCCGAACGCACCACGTCCATGCCAACACCACGGCCGGCCAGCTCGGTGATCGAATCCGCGGTTGAAAAGCCCGATTCAAAAATCAAGTCGGCCACTTCGGTATCGGATACTTCAGCATCGTTGGTGATCAGGCCGACGGTCTTGGCCTTGCTGCGGATCCGCGCCAGATCCAGCCCGCGTCCGTCATCGGTGAAGTGAATGACGACTTCATTACCTTCCTGCCGGATTTCAACCAGTAACTCGCCAGTTTCTTCCTTGCCGACGGCACGGCGGTCATCCCGTGATTCGATACCATGCACGATGGCATTGCGCAATAAATGCTCGAACGGCCCAGCCATTTTTTCCAACACGCCGCGATCGATTTCAACCGAGGTACCGCGAATATCCAGATTGACCCGCTTATCGAGTTCCTTGGAAGTCTGGCGCGCCACGCTATACAGCCGATCCGAAATACTGGCAAACGGCACCATGCGTACCCGCATCAAGTCTTTTTGCAAATCCCGTGTCAGCCGCGCCTGCAACATCAAACCGTTGGTCGCGCCAACAACGGTACGCGTCAGGCTGTCCTGCACCGAACCAACGTCGTTGACGCTTTCGGCCATCATGCGGGTCAGTTCTTGCAAGCGGGTAAAGCGGTCAAATTCAAGCGGATCGAATTCGCGCTCATTCGATTGCGTCATACGCGAAGTCATCTGCGTCTCTGCCTGGATTTCAACTTCACGCAATTGCCGACGCAGACGCGCCATATTGTCAGTCAATTCGGTCAGGGACTGACGCAGAGTGCCGACCTCATTTTCCAGCTTGGAACGCGTAATGGATACTTCACCGGCCTGATTGACCAGGCGATCCAGGATATCGGCCCGCACCCGTACCAGCGGCACCGGCGCGGTAGACGCTTTTGGCAACGCGGCCTTCGCCTTCACCAGCGCGGTCTGCGCTACCGGTGCGGCATCTGCGACATCAACCCCAATCGTCGGTAAATTTAGTGCTGGCAATTCTTGTACTTCCGCACTAGGATTTTCCAGCCAATCAAAAAGTGTCAAGCTGCGATCATGCTGGGTCAATAGATCGTCAATCGTCTTGGCGGAAATAGCACCGGACAACATGATGGTTTCGATCCGGGTTTCAATTTCGTGGGTATGCTGCCCAAGCCGCATCGCACCCGCCATCCGGGCGCTACCTTTGACGGTATGTAATAGGCGCAGCAATTGATGCGATTGCGTCAGGTCGCTGGGATTTTGATGCCACAAACGCAGTGCTTCGCCGATCTGCGGCAGCATATCGCGGCCTTCTTCCAAAAACACTGGTAGCAAATCGGCATCCAGCGCATCTTTGAGGGTCAGCGCAGGATCGGCCGCGGCTTCGTCTGCAGTTGCATAAAAAGGCGCTTGCGGCTCGATTAAAGGCAATGCCGGCAAGTCGATACTTGGGATAGCTTCATCGGCTATAACACTATCCAATTCAACTGGCGTGACGTCGGTTGCAATCGTTGGCAGCGCCGCTTCAGCCACTGGATCATGGTCAAGTATTGGCTGGAAAATAAGCTGAACATCTTGTGCCTGCTCCAAGGCTTGCAATTGTTCCGGCTGCGCTGGCGTCACGGGTTCAGTTGGCGCCTCGGCGTCGACAATATTGGCAACTGGTTCCGCCTGACCAGCGTGGGGTACCGGTAGTTCCACTGGTGCCAGCAGACTTATAGCTGGCGCCGGGTTCAGTTCAATAGTGGGGAATTCGGACGCA
>JAZKIX010000124.1:26757-40259 GCA_040384645.1 Pseudomonadota bacterium
CAAATCGCTGATATCGACGACATGATCGGCTGCCGCTTCGTGCCGAACCCTGTCTTCCGGCGCGATCGGAGAAACGAAAGACTCGACACTGCTTTTGTTCAACGCACGCTCGGTGACGCCATCCATCAATTGCGTGAGCAAATCGAGCAGATCGGGCTGGCGCGGTGACATCTCGCCAAGCGCAAATGTTTGCAGCATTTGCCTCAAACGATCGACGCAATGCTCCAGTACATCAAACTCTTCGGGAATTAGCGTAACCGGTTTGCGTGCCAGCGATTGCAGCACCATTTCGAGCGAATGAGCGACTTCCTGCAGCGTATTAAACCCCACCGTTGCAGAACTGCCACCCAAAGAATGCGCCGCATGCACGGCTTGGGTGGTGACTGGCCGATGCAATTCATGGCGCCATTCAGCGAAATCGTGCGATAACAAACGCACGATTTGATCGGTTTCCGCTATATAAATATTGTAAAGAGGCACGCTAAGTTCTAGCTGCCCGATACGTTTAATACTGTCATCAACCGCGATCTCAGGTGCATGCTGGTCGGCCACTTCGGCATTGTCAACTGCTACCGGCATTGGCTCCGACACGTCAAGTGCGGCAATTGAAAGCGGCACTGCATCGCTAAAATCCAGTTCAGGCAATAAAGGTTCGGCTCCACCCTTGAACACATCCAACTGGGCGTCCGACAATGTGACTTCTTCGGCCTGCAACAGCGGCAGCGGAGACGGTTGTGCCGCTTCCGAAGCGAATACGTCAATCTCTTGCGTGGTCGCGAATACCTCCGGCTCTGGCTCGGCTACCGGCAAGGTTGCTTCAACAGGCGCGTCGAGGTAGACGAATGATTCACCGTTTTTCAAACGTTCTGCCGCGTTGACCAAGGCTGTCGCGCTGCGGCTGGATTGGCCATTTTGGGCATTTAATTCTTCGACCCAGGCATTGAGCACTTCATACGATTTATCGAGCAAGGCATACAAGTCGGCTGAACCGGCACGCGCTTCGGATAACCACAAATTCATGACTTGTTCGATGGCTGCAGCCGCTTCAGCAAACACGGTCAAGCCGACCATCCGCCCACTGCCCTTGAGAGTATGAAATGAACGACGCAAGGTGGTCAAATGTTCTTGGCTATGTGAATTGCCACGCGACTCTGGAATGGTTTGCTTGACGTAGGCCAAGACCTCTTCTGCCTCCAGCATGAAAATCTCAAGCAATTCGGCGTCAATCGCGTCGTCCGACACAGGTGCCGCCGGCACTGCAATTTGCTCGGCAACTACCGGTGTAATTACCGGGGCATAAACACTGCTCAACGCTTCGACCGACTCACTGAAATCGGGTTGCTGTAGCAAATCGATCGCCGCTTGGGCCTGGTCAGTAGCGACGGTATCGTCTAATAGTGCCGCGTCAAAACGGACTTGCTCAAGCGATTCCTTGAGTTGCTCATGAAGAATTGCATTGTTCGGTTCTGCGACCAGGGAAGCGGCTAACTCGACCGACTGTTGTTGACGTATGGCTAATTCGTCCTCGACAGTAGGCAACCCTTCAGAACCGATAGGCTTTTTTGCGGCACCTTCACTTTCGAATGCAAGTGGCGCTGACAGGCTCGAAGTTGACTGGTATGCCGGCACCGGCACATCTAGTGCTACCTGAGACGGCAAGTTTTTTTCGATCAGATTCGCGCGAAAAGTGCCCTGCTCGTCATCGAACGAAAAGCGATTTTTTGCAGCCTCCACATTCTGAGGCAGCATTTCAACGAAAAAGCCCAATGCGCCGATGTTTTGCGCCACCGCCTGCAAGGCTTTGCGTTCAGCATCGATATCTTTCTCGCCGCCTCCGGACGCGGCAAAGCGTTTCACTTCCGCTTGAGTATGCTGGATTGCACGCATTGCGTCATCCAGGTCCAAGATGGCCAAAGCGCCTTCGATCTGATGCAATACAGGATCGATCTGACTCAGCGCAATATGTTTCGATGGGTCTACAAAATATTCATCTAAGGTTTTTTCAACTTGGCGCAGACTCGCCTTCATTTCGGTGGCGAGCGCCAACACTGTCTGGCGTTGCTGCGCCTGGCGCGACAAATCGTCCATCCATTGCACCGATTCGAGCTGTGACTCACCTGCAACAATAGAAAGCAACCTTGCTCCCACCGCATCCGCACGCTGGGCAAAGTCTTCCGGCAACCGGTTAATATGTTCCAAGCTGTTTTCGACAAACAACAAACTTGTGGCCAATTCAAGTCCCAAAGGATTGCCGGCAGTGGCGGTGAGCGCGTGTCGCGCGATACCATTGATCTCCCCCATTAATTTTGGCAAAGCCGGCGCATTTAACTTGGTACTGGCATCGGTGACTGCACGCATCTCTTGCTCGAACGCGGCACCTAAATTGGCATCGCCTCCGGCAATACGGCTCCAGATATTCTTGGCTTGTGCCAGGCGTTCCTTAGCCACGGCCAATGCGGCAACATCGATCTGACCATAACGCCTTTTTTCGTAATCCTGCGGTACCACTCCGTTTAACTGGTAAACAGCCCTTACTTGCTGCGCCCTGATGGATGGATTTTCAGCGCGCGCGATGAAGAACAGTGCATCGCGCAACAGCCGCTCCGCAATGCTGGGTGACCCTTCAACCAAGCGCCGGATCTGCATATTGATACGACCGAATAATTGCTTCGCATACAGTTCGATGGCAACATTCCCCAACGACACCTCTTCCGCAAAGCTATGCATCACCCACCAAAATGCATGCGCTTGCGAATTGAACTGGCGCCGTTCGACTTCAGCGATAACGCCCAGCATGGCTTTTGTAATTTCGCGTTCGGCTTTCGGATCAACGTTCTTGAGGAACAGCAGCAATGCTTTTTCAAAACGGAGACGCAAACTTGCATAATCGGCGTTCTCGAACCAAGTGCTGGCTGCAGACGCCGATGCGTTTTGGGGCAGTTGCGGACGGATTGCCAGATTAGGGAAAAATAAGTCCGCCGGATGAATTCTGTCAGCGCCGCGAATTTCCAGCAATGCACGGTAATACGGAAACAGACGTACCGGTTGCGGCAGCGCGCCGGTCAATAATTCTTCTAAATATTCTATGACTGCTTGATAGGCACGTTCGATGACATGCGCATTGGCTTCGGTCAAAGCCAACTTCCCGCCCTCCAGACGATCAAACAAATCTTCAATAGTTTCAGTGATGATGGCGACACCATCGACGTCGACGATCTGCAACGCACCATGCGCCTGATGCAAATACGTTTTGGCATGCTTGAGCAAGGTCGATTGAGAATCGGCATCTTGGGCCAGCGCATCGAATAATGCCGCTTTCGAACGCGCCAGCGCGTCGCGAATTTCACCCATGACCCAAGATAAGGGTCCTGTATCAAAATTGTTTTGGATGGGTTGGGGTAGTGCGGAAAGTGGGGTGGTCATGCTTGCCTCGCGAGTTCAAAAGGCGACAGACCTGGACAATCATCTATCGCCACGCATCACTAAATGGCCACAATTGGCGCAACAGAGATGGGCAATATGCAAGTCCACTTGAAAAAAAGCCGGATAAATATTCCGCAGACGAAGTCAGCAATACAATTTGCTTTTACTCGTAATCAAAAACAAAGTCTCGATTGCGAGCAAAAGCGTATCCCGAGCTACTTTACGTCAATTCCCAAGTCCCAAGCGCATCAGCCCATCATACTAAACAACTATTCTCACGCTACGACACGGAATCGCGACACCGAATTTTTCAACTCCTCAGCCAGAGTCGACAATTCATGAATCGAATACGCGGTTTGCTGCGTACCCTCTTTGGTTTGTTCGGTCATCGCCAGAATATGTTGAATGTTGTACGCAACGCCATTGGCAGAAGTCGCCTGTTGCTCGGTAGAGAAAGAAATACCTTGAATCAGTTCCGCCAGTCGGTTTGAAACCCGGCTGATATCAGACAAAGCGGCGCCGGCCGCATCAGACAATTTAGCTCCTTCAACCACACCCTGGGTCGACTTTTCCATAGCGGCAACCGCATCGTGGGTATCTGTTTGAATGGTACGAACCAAGGCCCCGATCTGTTTAGTCGCTTCACCGGAACGCTCCGCAAGTCGCTGAACTTCTTCCGCAACCACCGAGAATCCTCGACCGGCTTCACCGGCGGACGCCGCCTGAATCGCAGCGTTCAGCGCCAAGACGTTGGTTTGCTCAGTAATGTCTGAAATCAGCTCAGTGATTTCACCAATTTCTTGTGACGATTCACCCAGCCGTTTGATCCGTTTTGATGTTTCTTGAATTTGCTCGCGGATTTCATTCATACCCTTGATCGCATTTTCCACCGCAGTTGCACCTTGCTTCGCCGCTGCCACCGACTGGCGCGCAACGTCGGCTGATTCGTTGGCGGATTTCGATACGTCGTTAATTTCTTCCGCCATTTTCAGAACCGCTTCCGAAGCGTCCTGAATTTCACGTGATTGTTGTTGCGATGCGGCCAGCAGATCGGTCGAAATATTTTGCGCTTGGTCAGACGCAGAGGTAACCTGTTCGGCCGTATTGGTAACCCGCTCAACCAGACCCCGCAACTCTTCCACTGTGTAATTAACCGAGTCAGCAATCGCGCCGGTGATGTCTTCCGACACCGTCGCTTGCACTGTCAAGTCGCCATCCGCAACCTCTTGCAGTTCGTTCATCAGTCGCAAAATAGCTGCCTGATTCTGTTCATTGGTACTATTCGCTTCTTCTTCTTGCTTTTGCGCTTGTAGCCGTTGCTCATCCGCTTCTTGCCGGCGTAAGTCAGCTTCCTTGGTACGACCCCGGCTATCCTGCAACAGTACCATCGCGACACCGGCAGCAGCAAACAACGCAAGCATAGCGCTCACCAACATCATCCAGAACGACCAGTCAAACGAGTCTTGCTCGTCACGATAAGCTTTTTGTACCGCAGTAAGACGCTGTTTCAAGGATTCATTTTCACTAAACAGCAATTGTTCCGATTGTTTCGCTGCAATGAATTTCTGCAAATTCCCCAAAATCAGAGAAACAGATTGCTGGTATTCGGCAAACGTCGTTTGCAATTCAGTCAATTTGTCTCGTGTGTCTTCATCCTTGGTTGGCGTCAAACGCAACATTTCACTACCTGCCAAAAAGCCGTCAACGATGTCGCGGAAAGTGTTTGTGTCTTTACCCAACAGGAACGCCGTTTCAGGATTTACACCTTCGGTCGTTAGAAACTCATTCGCACTACGCCCTAACCGTTGCGTCAACATCACCAACTGTCCAGCCGCCGAAATCTCACGCGGAGCCGCACCACTTTGTACCTTCAAGGTAGAAATTTGCTCCGTCAACTCAAGCAATACAGGGGAAAGGGTATTCAACTTTTGCAAAGTCAAACCGAAGGTCGTCAACTCGTCCTTCAACTCAAGCACTGTTTTAGAAGCCGTATCGGAAGTCTCCCAAATTTTCTGCGTGTCTTTCAACAGCGCGCTCATTGTCTGGCTCGGAGCCGGAATCGAGCGCCCTTGAAACACGCCGCCTTGAGACAGCACCTTCAAGTCGTCATTAAATTCCTTGCGGCTATCCGCCAACTGCTTAAACGCTTCGAGGTTCCCTTGAATCGCATTTGGCGCTGCTTTACCAATTCGTTGCGAGTGCATCAGCGCATCAGAAGCAATCTGCGTTTTGGTCGAGGTCAAAGTTGAGTTGTGCGAATTGAGCCACACGAACCCGATTGCACAAAGGAGGGAAAAGCCAAGTAACGACAACAGGATCCGAATCTGTTGTTGCAGGGGAAGCTGGCCTATTAAGGGCAATTGAAAGTCGCCGCCTCGTGCCAGCATGCCACCCAACAAATCGCCGCCCGCTCTCGATAGCGGCTGATTCCTTCCGCCGATTGCCTCGTCGGATCCCAATCGCATCGCGTCGCGTTGATCTTGCATCGGCACCACCGTATCGAACTGGTCGAGTGACATACCAGGCTCCGACAATGCCGAGGTCAAATCCTCTTGCCCGCCACGCGCTTCTTTTTTACCTTTGGATAAGAACTTGATCGCCATTGCAAAGTCTCCTGATTCCCAATAAATTACCGCTAATTTTGCTGCGCCGTACTTGTGACGACTTATAAACCGATGTGTAAAAATCGGGGGTCTTGTACGATTAAAGATAGATCTAGCTGAGTCCACAATTTAGACTCACGATCTTGATAGCATTGCGCCGACCAAGGTGTGGCCGCTTCCTGCGCACTCGTGCCAGGCGCCATTTCAGCAATATTCCGCAATCCCATGACGCGCGACACCAGCAAGCCGCAATTGAACGACAGCGCCGGAGCAAAGGCCACAATCCGGCATTCTTGCTCAATCGGTGTAGGAGCCAAACCTTGAAAACGCGCGAAATCAATGACGCTGATGAGATTTCCCCGAACATTCGACAGACCAAGGTACCAATCGTGTGTCAACGGGACTTTTGTAATCGTACCTACCGACACAATTTCACTGGCCTCTTGCAAGTCCAGCAGCCATCGGGTCTGACCAACCATGACCCCTAGCTGGCTGACGCGCGTGTCGGTGCCACTACGCGCAGCCTGCATGCGCTCAAGAAGCTGGTTTTGGAATTCACGCAAACGCGTGCGTCGCGCTGCATTGTCCGGCCTTCTGGCAAGCTTGTAGGGTGAGTCCGAATTGGAAGATTGAGTCATGAGCTGTGTTTATCCCAGAGCAGCTATTTTTGCCAGTAGTTCTTTTGCATCAATCGGCTTCACCAGATAATCGCGCGCGCCCTGGCGCAAACCCCAAATGCGATCGGTTTCCTGGTCTTTGCTGGTGCAAATAATGACAGGAACATCCTGCGTCTCAGGATCACGTGCAATCGCGCGGGTGACCTGAAAGCCATTTTTCCCGGGCATGACGACGTCCATCAATATCAGTTGCGGCTTGTCGGCCTTGATTTTGAGCAGAGCATCTTCACCATTTTCAGCGGTCGATACGGAGAATCCGTTTTTGATCAAGATGTCTGTCAAGTAATAACGCTCGGTTGGCGAGTCGTCCACGATCAGAATTTTTTGTATGGCCATTTTAATTTCCTACCTCAAGGGTTACTTGTTACTTAGAAAGTGCATGAACAGTGTGCTCACGCACTGTCTTGAGCAAACTGTCTTTGGTAAATGGCTTGGTCAAATATTCGTCCGAACCGACCATTGCGCCGCGCGCCCGGTCAAACAAGCCATCCTTGGAGGACAGCATGATGACGGGGGTGGAATGAAATTTGGCGCTTTTTTTAATCAGGGCACACGTTTGATAGCCGTCGAGCCGCGGCATCAAAATGTCGCAAAAAATCAAGGCCGGATGATGGTCGTTGATCTTGGCCAGCGCATCGAAGCCGTCATCGGCAAGCACCACCTGATAGCCTGCCTGCCCCAGAAAAATTTCAGCTGACCGACGAATCGTACTGCTGTCGTCAATCACCATAATTTTCAGACTCGCATTTTCCAACGATGTTGTCATAAGGTCATCTCGGTAAGCTTAATTGAAATTACTGCTCCAGTGCAACAAGTATGATGCGGCTTTACCAAAACTACGGCAAGCTCAATTTCTCTCAGGCACGACTTTTATGCAAAGATACCCTAAGAATGACAACATAAAACAAAAAAATGATAAATTTCAATAAAAATCACATTTTATAAGGCGACCATCTCAAAATCGTCCTTACGCGCGCCACATTCCGGGCACGTCCAGTTGATAGGCACGTCGGCCCAAGCGGTGCCGGGCGCGATTCCATCGTCTGGCAATCCAGCAGCCTCGTCATAAATCCAACCGCAGATCAAACACATCCATGTTTTCATTCTAAACTCGCCAATTCCAATTTCTGTTGCGTTTGTGATTACATCTGCCACCACTTTAACCCTCCGCGGTTCTAGTAAAATGGCGAGTTGCGTATCTTAATCTACCAGCCGTGCAAAACCAAACTTCCCCTCTGATTTTAACGTTCGGCGTATCCGATCCGGTCGGCGCTTTTGGCATCCAGGCCGATCTGGCTACCTTTGCTGCGATGGGATGTCACGGTTTATCCGTGATCACCTCGATTTTGATTGGCGACACGGCCCGGGTCGAGGATGTTCAAGCCATTGAGCCCGACTGGGTGGTCGACCAGGCACGCGTGGTGCTAGAAGACATGCCGGTGGCGGCCTTCAAAATCGGCGTGGTAGGCAGTGTCGAGAATGTATCTGCGATTGCTGAAATCGTCTCCGACTACCCCGATATCCCTCTGATTTTCGATCCGTTTCAATCGTCGATGCCCGATCCCGGACCGGACGGCGAAGATTTATTAGCCGCGATGCGCGAACTCTTGATTCCGCAATCGACGCTCTTGCTACTATCGGCGGTCGAGCTGGAACGTCTGGCCGAAACTTGGCGCGAGCCGTCCAGTGAAGACACCATGATGCTGGACGCCATGCATCTGATCGAACTCGGTTGCCCGTATGTTTTTGTGACCGGTACGCCGTGCGATGCCTTATCTGTATCCAATATGTTGTTTAGTGAAGATGGCATGAACCGGCACGATGTCTGGCAACGCTTGCCCGGCTCTTTTGTGGGCGCCGGCGCGACCTTATCGGCAGCGGTCGCAGCCATGCTGGCCAATGGACTCGATGTGCCCGAAGGCGTACTCGAAGCGCAAGAATTCAATCTCGCTGCACTGTCTAATGCGAATCGCTTCGGTATGGGGAAACTGGTACCGGACCGCTACTTCTGGGCCCGCGATACCGCTGTCGAGCCAGAGGCAGCGTCAGAGTCAAACGACGGATCCGATCCAAACACAACCGGCGACGCGCCCCAGGCATAAGGTGCACGTTTGAGAACGCCATTATTGGCTATCGATTCTTTTTACATCCACACATTCCATGACCTCCAATAACGACACTCTGTTTGCACGCGCCCAACTCACCACGCCTGGCGGCGTCAATTCTCCGGTTCGAGCCTTTCGCTCGGTGGGCGGCACACCGCGCTTCATCAAGCGTGCAGACGGGCCATATTTCTGGGATGCCGACGACAAGCGCTATATCGATTACATCGGTTCGTGGGGGCCGGCGATCGTTGGCCATGCGCATCCGGTAGTGGTCAAGGCAGTGCAAGATGCAGCTGCACGCGGCCTCAGTTTTGGTGCGCCGACCGAAGGCGAAATCGAAATGGCGGAAGAAATTTGCCGTCTGGTGCCATCGATTGAACAAGTGCGGCTGGTATCGAGCGGCACCGAAGCCACCATGAGCGCCTTACGTCTAGCGCGCGGTGCCACCGGGCGCGACAAAATCGTCAAATTTGAAGGTTGCTACCACGGTCACGCCGATTCCTTATTGGTCAAGGCCGGCAGTGGCTTACTCACTTTCGGCAACCCGACCTCGGCCGGCGTACCGGAAGATTTCGTCAAGCATACGCTGGTACTGGACTACAACCACACGCAACAACTGGAAGACGCTTTCAAGAATTTAGGCGACCAAATCGCTTGCGTCATTGTCGAGCCAGTCGCCGGCAATATGAACTTGATCAAGGCCACGCCCGACTTCCTGCACACCATGCGCCGCCTCTGTACCGAACATGGCACCGTGCTTATTTTCGACGAAGTCATGTCTGGGTTTCGTGTTGCGCTCGGCGGTGCCCAAGCCTTGTACGGCATCACACCCGATATCACTGCGCTGGGCAAGGTGATTGGCGGCGGCTTGCCGGTCGCGGCCTTTGGCGGGCGCACCGACTTGATGCAGCGCATGGCGCCCTTGGGAGCGGTGTATCAAGCCGGCACCTTGTCCGGCAACCCTGTCGCCGTCGCGGCCGGCATGAGCACCCTCAAGCTAATCCAGGCACCGGGTTTTTACGAAGCACTGGCGGCCCAAACCCGCAAATTGGCCGACGGTCTGGCCAGCGCCGCACAAGTGGCCGGCGTAGACTTTTGCGCCGATGCAATCGGCGGCATGTTCGGCCTGTATTTCAGCAAACAGATCCCAACCTCGTATGCCGAAATGATGGCTGGTAACAAGCTGCAATTCAATGCCTTCTTCCATGCCATGCTGGACGAAGGGGTGTACTTTGCACCGGCCGCATTTGAAGCGGGCTTTGTTTCGGCCGCCCACGATGACGTTGTCATCGCAGCCACAATCGACGCCGCTAAACGCGTGTTTTCACGGTTACACAACTAACGCCGACCACAGCACCTGCCATTTGCGCTATAACGCCAGCACAAGGTAACGGCCTGGCATCGCCTTGATGCCGGCGCGGGCGTTACGCTGTTTACGGCACTGATGGAAGCAGCGGAGGGCCTTGGAAAACGGCTAAGAGCCAAAATATACTCCCGCATGTATATTTAAAGAGGCTTTAATAACGTGCGGGAACGGCATCGTTTTGCCATATACCCCGTTATTTTTATAACAGCGCCGGATCCAACGCAATAAAATTTATCAAATGCGGTTTAATTGCGCGCATGCGACAAATCAAACCGGTCGACGCCGTCAAATTCCGCCATATTGGTCGCTAGCACCGTCAACGGTTCCCTAATGCGCGTACGCAATGCAACTACCACGAAATGCCACTCTAACTGACCCGCATCGTAAGTCACCCGCACCGAGCCGCTGGCCAGCTGATAGCCATGCGTCATCACGAAGCCATTGATGGTTTCCATATGCGGCACAAAATCTTTCTTGAACTTGATGGATACCGCGACCGCATGGCGCGACGGCAACCAGTTTTCCAACATCGAAATCCACACCATGCAAATCGCCACCAAGGCTGCCAGCACAATACCTGCCACATAAAATCCGATGCCGATCATGATCCCGATCACCGATGCCGCCCACAATGAGGCAGCGGTCGTCAGGCCGCTGATGCTAAAGCCTTCTTTCATGATCACACCCGCACCGAGGAAACCGATCCCAGTGACGATGCCCTGCACCACTCTGGTCGGATCCGTACCGCCACCGCCAAAATGGCCGCCAAACCAAAATTCTGGATAACCCGAAATCACCGTCAGCGATGCCGACGCCATGCACACCAGCCCATAAGTACGCATCCCCGCAGCACGGCCGTGGTACGAGCGTTCGTAGCCGACCAGCAAACCCAGCAATAGGGCGCCGGACAGGTTCAAGATGATGATGAGGTTGGTGGTCAGTTCAGGGCCAACCCAATAGGAGGCCAGCATTTCGAGTGACAGCATGATTCAGGCTCCTTTCAAAGAAAACGCCATGGCATTAAAGCCAATGCCTGACAACCTTTAAATAATACTCCGGCGTGTAATTTTCCAACGCCAATAGATACGTGGGATGCGGGCACATTTCCCCCTATACTCCCTTACCACACTACTTCAACCAACCGCGCCGCCGGAAATACCAAAACGGCGTCACCGCCGAGGCCAGCATCAACACGAGCGCAAAGGGATAACCCAGCGACCAGTCCAGCTCCGGGAACCAGGCTTTGAAATTCATGCCATAGATGCTGGCGATCAAGGTTGGCGGCAGGAACGCGACACTGGCGACCGAGAATATCTTGATGATTTTATTCTGATTGATGTTGATGAAACCGACGGTGGCATCCATCAGGAAGTTGATTTTATCGAACAGGAAAGAGGTATGGCCGTCGAGCGATTCGATGTCGCGCAAGATCTGGCGCGCCTCTTCGAATTGTTCGGCATTGAGCAAGCGGCCGCGCATCAAAAAGCTGACGGCGCGCCGCGTGTCCATCATATTGCGGCGGATGCGGCCGTTCAAATCCTCTTCGTGCGCGATGGAATTGAGTGCTGCGGCGGCGTCTTGGTCGGTAAATTGTTCTTGCAGCACGCGGCCGCTGACTTCTTCCAAGTTTTGATAAATCCCTTCCAGAGCATCGGCCGAATATTCGGCATCGGTGGCGTACAGGTCGAGCAAGACATCCATGTAATCGGCAATCGAACCGGGGCGCGAACGGGCCCGCATCCGCACCAGCCGGAACACCGGCAAGTCGTCGGTATGGACCGAGAACAGCATGCTTTTAGCCAGGATAAAAGCGACGGTGACGATGCGCGAAGGGCCGTCGTCTTCTTCCAGCAAAAAATCGGTGCGCAGATGCAGATGGCCGTTTTCGGCTTCGTAATAACGGGCCGACGCTTCGATATCCTTGACCTCGTCTTCACCGGGCAAGGTGACGCCATACATTGCCTTGACCCACAGGCGCTCGTCTTCATTCGGGTCGGTCAAGTCGACCCACACTGGTGCCACTTTTTCAAGATCGGCACGGCTGTCGATGGGAACTTGATTGAGCCGGCCATTTTGCAAAACAAAAACGTTGATCATGGTTTCTTTCAGCCGGGCGTTTTAATGAATACCGGCAGCATGATGGCTGCCACGAAAATTTTGCTAGCCGAACGAGATTGTCGACGTTTTTCTGCTTCGGCACAGATCAATGAAGCAGATTGATGTGCACGGTCTTGACCGCCTCGCGCATCCACCGCTTTCTATCCATTTTTTATCTGGTTGATCTACTACGGCAATTCCGCCGCCCCCATCCGGTGCTGGATCAAGGCACTACGACGCGCCAGATAGGCCGAACTGCGATGCTTGTCATAAAAGCGCGGGTTAGGCAACATGACCGCCAATTGCGCCGCTTGTCCTGTACTCAAATTGGCCGCGCTGGTACCGTAATAATGGCGCGCTGCTGCCTCGGCACCGAAAACACCGCTGCCGAATTCGACCACGTTCAGGTAGATTTCAAAGATACGATCCTTGTCCATCCAGAACTCAAGCATGTAAGTAATGATGAATTCTTGCCCTTTGCGGATATAGCTGCGCGAACCGGACAGAAACAAGTTCTTGGCCAGTTGCTGCGTGATGGTAGAACCGCCGGCCACCACCTTGCCCTTCTTGCTATTTTTTTTGAAGGCCTTTTCGATTGCCTCGAAATCGACGCCTTCATGTTCGGCAAAATTGGCATCTTCGGAAGCGATTACCGCGCGCTTGAGATTATTCGAAATGCGCTTATACGGCACCCAGGTGTGCTGCAATTTGGCGTTGGGGTTTTTCTCTTGCAGCACACTCAGTTGATGTCGCATGAAGCTCGTTGAATCGGGGTCGTTATTGACCCACCAGCCGATTTGCAAGAAAAAATATACTTGCACCAGCACGACCAGCGCCACGACAGCAAGCACCGTCCACAACAAGGTGCGCCGCAGCTTTTTCATCTACAAAGCCCCGCGCAAATCGGCCAGCACGGTACTGGTTTCTGGCCGAACGCCGCGCCATAGATAGAACGCGGCGGCGGCCTGTTCCACCAACATGCCCAAGCCGTCGCACGTCTGGGCACCGTGTTGCACAGCAAATTGCATAAATACAGTCGCTTGCGCGCCATACATTATGTCGTAGGCCAGCGAATCCGGGCCGAATACGCAGGCTGGAATCGGCGGCACATCAGCGTTCAGGCTCGCTGAAGTGGCATTGATGACAAGGTCGAAAGACGTCGATAAGGCGCTGAAGCTGCAAGCGGCAATCGGGCCGTGAAACGCGAACTGATCGGCCAACTGCTGCGCTT
>JAZKIX010000125.1:0-9805 GCA_040384645.1 Pseudomonadota bacterium
GAGTTGTTTAGGAGTTTTGATTACTGATTCGTGATCGTCGTGTGCATCGTTCATAATTTCCTCGGTACATTTATCTGTTGGATGACGCTCACGCTCTTGCGCGCCGCAGGCAAGCGCGCCCCGCAAACCGCCACCAAACCCGCGATTATAGACGTAAAGACCCGTATTTGGAATGGGGAAAAGGCGGTTTTACATGGACGGGAAACTCGAAAAACGGTATTCTTCGCTACTCTTGCATTCCTCCCGCGCGGCTGTAGCTCAATGGATAGAGTACTGGCCTCCGAAGCCAGGGGTTGTGGGTTCGATCCCCGCCAGCCGCACCATCAACTAGCGATATTTTGAATGCGGCATTTTTTTGTAAATAGCCAATTTCAGTAAAAATACCCTCCCCCAGTATTCAAAGCACCCCAATAGAATTCAGCGGATGAGCACTGTTTTTGGCATATACCCCGGCAAAAGCACCTATTTCTCGCAGGGCTGTTAATTGTTTCGGTAGGGTGTGCGGGGCCGCCAAGGCCGTGCGCACCAACCGCGATCATTGCCAACCTCGGTGCGCACGGCGCACCCTACTCACACTTCCTGTATGCGCAGACGCTTTATTTAAACAATTAACAGCCGTGCTATTTCTCGGTTTCAGCAAGGCTGAATAGCGCGCCAATCAGTCGATCAATATCGGCATCCGAATGTTCTGCGGATAGCGAAATGCGGAATCGGGCAGTGCCGTCGGGAACGGTGGGTGGGCGGATGGCCGGTACCCAGATGCCCAAGCCCCGAAGCGATTCCATCAATTCGATGGCGAGGTGATTGTCGCCAACGATTAGCGCTTGAATAGCGGTTTGCGACGGCAATAGTTGCCAGCGCAAGCCGTGCAATCCTTGTTGCAATCGCTCTGCCAGCGCCTTGATGCGTTGCTGGCGCCAGCTTTCCGCTTCGATGATCTTGAGGCTCGCCATCAAGGCGGTTGCCAGCATTGGCGGGCTGGCGGTGGTGAAAATATACGTACGAGCGCGTTGCAGCAATAATTCGATCACGTCTGCATGGCCGGCGACAAATGCGCCAAATACGCCGGCCGCCTTGCCCAGGGTGCCCATATACACAATGCGCGGGGAATCGAGGCCGAAATGCGAAACGCTGCCGCGACCAGAGTCGCCCAAAACGCCAAAACCGTGCGCGTCGTCGATTAACAGCAAGGCGTCATATCGTTCACACAGCACTAGAATATCCGCCAACGGGGCGATGTCGCCGTCCATGCTGAAAACGCCATCAGTTAAAACCAGTTTGCGCGGGCTGTTGCATTTAGCCAGTAGCCGTTCCAATACTACGACATCCAAATGCGGATAAACCTTGAGTTCGGCGCGCGACAAACGGGCGCCGTCGATCAGACAGGCGTGGTTCAGTCGGTCTGAAAACACGGTGTCGCCAGGTCCGACCAGCGATTGAATAGCGCCGATATTGGCCATATAGCCAGTGGAGAAATACAGGGCGCGCGGCATTTGTACGAACTGCGCCAGCGCAGCCTCCAAGTCTTCGTGCGCGCGACAATGGCCGCACACCAGGGCCGAGGCGCCAGCGCCAAGGCCATATTGCGCCAGCCCTTGATGCGCTGCGGCAATTACCTCAGGATGATTTGCCAGGCCAAGATAATCATTGCTGGCAAAAGACAGATACTGCACGGCATCTACTAGCAAGTGGACACTTTGGGGCGATTCGACAATCCGGCGCTTGCGCTTGAGACCTTGTTGTTCCAACAGTGCGAGGCGATTTTGGATGTCATTCATTCAGGTTCCTGTCATGCGTAAGCGGATGGTTGCGGCAAGTAGTTAGCCGGCGCAGTGGCAAGATGCATCGGCAATGAGGTCAAACCACGATACACCGCATTGGTGCCCCATTGCGGTGGGGTATCGACTAGTTGCAGGTGCGGTAAGCGGCGCAGGATGGTTTGAAAGGCGATTTCGGCTTCCAGATAGGTCAGGGTTGCGCCAATACAAACGTGGGGGCCATAGCCGAACGACAGGTGATTGCCTTCGGCCCGGTCCAATTGCAGGGTATCGGGTTGCTTGAACTTGGCCGGGTCGCGATTGGCGGAACCGATCAGTGGAATCACCAAATCGCCGCGCTTCAGTAATTGTCCATGCAATTCGGTATCGACCAACACCCGACGCCCGGTGTATTGCACCGGACTATCAAAACGCAGCAATTCCTTCAAGGCCAATGGTATGCCCGCTGGATTCAGTTGCAATTGTTGCCATTGCGCCGGGCGACTGAGCAAAGCGTAAATGCCGTTGCCAAGTAGATTGCGGGTGGTTTCGTGTCCGGCAAACAAGAGCGTCGAACATTGTGCCAGCAGTTGCTTGCTTGTGATGATGCCGCCTTCGCTTTCGGCCAGTATCAATTGGCTCACCAAGTCCGTGCCGGGCTTGCGCCGCCGTTCTGGCAACAGTGCACGGAAATAATCGGTCAGCGCAAGTAAGCCTGTTTGGGCACGGCGCGCAATGTCCAGGGTCGGTGTAGGACTACCGATAAAGGCGGCAATATCATCCGACCAGGCGAAGAAATCGGCTTGATCTGCATCATCGACCGCCATCATGTCCGCCATCACCATGGCGGGTAAGGGCCGAGCCAGTTCGCGCATGAAATCAAAATGTTGCTGCCCGCCGATGCGGTCAATCAAGCCATCCACAATACTTTGGATCCTTGGTCGCATCGCTTCTATCGCGGCGGGCTTGAAACCGACATTCATGACCTGGCGCAGCCGAGTGTGTTGAGCGCCGTTCAAAAATACCAGCGAACGAGAAAAAATCCGTTTAAATTCGCGCAATTCGGCAAGCGCTTCTGGCCCGCTGCCATTGACCCAGCCGCCAGTGCGCTGCGCAGAAAAACGTGGATCGCGCAGTGCGCTGGCGACGTCGGAATAGGAAGTCAATAGCCAGGCGCCGCCGCAAAATTCGGTATTCCAATGGATCGGCCCGGCCTCACGCAAGGCTTGATAACTGCGGTAGGGATTGGCGAGAAAAGCAGGGTCGATAAGCGAGGTAAACATGATCTTAGTAGGCAACGAATAAACCAATTTCCAAGTGCTTTGCTCGTCAGGTCAGCGACGGCTAGCAGGCGGTTAGCCTGACCCAGCGTCAGCTTGGATGGCGAGTTGGCGAAGGGCAGTAGCCCAAGAAAATCAGAAAAGAGGCATTGTAACCGGCCGATTTAGCTATTCGTTCTCAGCTAGCCGATCAGAGTAGGACGAAACAGCGCGCCTGCTCTGGGAAATGCCTAAGGGAAGTGGTTAAAACGAAGCTGGCAGCGCGCTACAGGTATCGCGAGAAGAGCAGAAAAGGCACTATTTGACAAAAAAAAATACTGGGCGCAGTATAAAATTTGATGCCCTATATACGGGCGGGATAGCTCGTATTTTGGCCTATACCCCCTCATAAACTATCTAGCTAATACGCGATTCCATTGTTGGAATCGCGTAAGCTAAAGGTGACTAACCCGCGTCACTAAGTAAGCTAACTATAGTAATTACCTTTCAATCGCCAATGCAACGCCCATACCGCCACCGATACACAGGCTGGCTAATCCGCGCTTGGCATCGCGGCGTACCATTTCGTGCAAGAGGCTGACCAGAATACGGCAACCTGAGGCACCGATCGGGTGACCGATGGCAATGGCGCCGCCATTGACATTGATCTTGCTGGTATCCCAGCCCATTTCGCGGTTGACACCGATGGCTTGTGCAGCGAAAGCTTCGTTGATTTCCATCAGATCGAGGTCTTGATGTGTCCAGCCGGCTTTTTTCAAGCACAACTGAGCGGCTGGCACTGGGCCCATACCCATAATGGTTGGATCGATACCGGCCGAAGAATACGCCTTGATGCGTGCGATGGGAGACAAGCCTAATTCATCGGCCTTTTTTGCCGACATCATGATGACGGCAGCAGCGCCATCGTTCAAGCCGGAAGCATTGCCGGCGGTCACGCTGCCGTCTTTGCTGAACGCTGCGCGCAGGCCGGACAGGGATTCCAAAGTAGCGCCGTGCTTGATGAACTCATCGTTGTCAAAGAGGATATTTCCTTTCTTTGAGACGATTTCGTAAGGGATGATTTCATCTTTGAACTTGCCGGCCTTTTGGGCGGCCTCAGCCTTGTTCTGCGACGCAACTGCAAATTCGTCTTGTTCCAAGCGTGAAATATCGTATTTCTTAGCGACGTTTTCAGCCGTAATGCCCATGTGGTATTGGTTATAAACATCCCACAAACCGTCGACGATCATGGTGTCGATCAGCTTGGCATCACCCATACGAAAACCATCGCGTGATCCGTTCAATACATGTGGCGAAGCACTCATATTCTCTTGGCCGCCAGCAATAATAACGTCGGCATCGCCGCACATGATCGCTTGCGCAGCAAGGTGGGTCGCTTTCAAGCCACTACCGCAGACTTTGCCGACCGTGAATGCCGGCACCATATTGGACAATCCGGCACGGATCACAGCCTGACGCGCAGGATTTTGGCCGACGCCAGCGGTCAGCACTTGGCCGAGGATAACTTCGTTGATGAGATTGGCATCCAGACCGGATTTTGCCAGCAAGCCCTTGATCACATGCGCGCCCAGATCGGCAGCTGCAACTTTGGCTAGAGATCCGCCGAATTTTCCTACGGCGGTACGACCTGCGGCAACGATGACTACTTCTTGCATTTTGACACTCCCTCAATAAATGACAGACACACCAGGCAAAAAAATTCGGAATGGATAGCACTCAGCAAATGAGATGCTTGACACTCGTAGACAATGGATCAGATTACACCAGAAAAATTCAACTGGGTTTGCCCTTGGACAACTAACCATGACAATAGTATGGAGGCATATTGTGCTTTGCACAAGAAAACGGGCCGCATAGCGACCCGTTTTTTAAAGCTGAAATCAAACTAATTACAAATACTTTTATTTGACACTTGATACAAACTTATTTCTTGGCGCGGCTGACATTTTTTTCAGCGGCTTCTACAAACTGGCTAGTTGCAGCAGCAACGTTTGCTTCCAGTGTTTCTGTCGCTTGCTTGGCAGTCTTGGTCAACTGTGCGTAGCCAGCGTTAGCGTTGCCGATGGCTGATTTCAAGAGGGCAACCACGTTTTCAGAACCGGCTGGTGCATTCTTGGTGACTTCGTCAACCAGGGCAGTTACCTTGGTGCTGGTTTCAGCGATTTGTGCTTCTGCTGCTTTAGTGAATTCAGCTTGAGCGCCGGAAGCAATGCCAGCCAGATGACGGCCGTAAGCCAAAGTCTTTTCTGCGCTTGGCTTAGCCTGAGCAGCTGACAAAGCGAAAAATTCTTGTGGGTCTTTTGCTTCGATCAATTGCTTGACCGTCGCGCTGGATTCTTCAAACGATGCTTTAGCAGCAGTGACGTTCAGTTGAATGATTTTTTCAACGCTTTCAAAAGCTTTTGCTGTGAAGGTGTTGAACAGTGCAACTTGGGACTCAAGATGGGACTTGGTTGCTGCTGAGAATTGTTCTGGGACGGAAAACATAGCATGCTCCTTAACGGTTATAGGAAAGTATCAGTTTCGCAGCGTTCTATGGTGCGCCGCAACAATTTCTATTGTACCCCTATTCTTTTTTGCGTCAAGCAATTTTTGTGCGCCGCAGCATAAATAATCTCAAGGCGGATATATCTACGCTATTTTCACTAACGAAAGAGTTTGGAACTGGCTGCCGCTTGAGTCCGATAAAAGTAACTCACCCGAATTTGGCTACTGCAATTGTCAAATTGGCAGGTGCACAAGTATTTCACGTGCAGGCCGCATAGCCAGGAGGTGATTTCCACATTCAGTCGCGAAGTGCGTGCCGGAAAGAACGAAACCGGTTAGAAACTTAACCGGTCACGCGCTAAAACAAGCACTTTCAGTCAACTTTTGTGATTTACCCGAACAAGAAGACGAATAAATTCTCGTGCAATTTGGCGATGATGCTCATCCAGACGCTGTAAATCGGCCAAAAGCTTCACATCGTTCGAATCGAAGCGCGCTAACAAACCGGCCGATTCGGATGCCTGTGAACGCACTTCAGCGCCGCCAAACCGAAGCCACTCGGCAGGAACGCCGAGCCACAACGCGAGCGTGCGTAATTTCTCTTGCGTGGGAATAGCCTCGCCAACCAGCCATTTACGGGCTGCATGGACGGTTATGGGACGGCCGGAGAAGCGAATGTTAAATTCGCGTGCCAGTTTAGTCGGGCTATCGGGGGAATAATGGGCGCTACGCAACGCTTGTTGTAAGCGTTCGCTAAAGCCGTCCCGTTCTATAGATGCATTCATTGTGCCTACTATTTCATGTCGATACTTACTATTTCATGTCGATCCGTGAAAGTCAGTTTCTGCATACTAAAGACTTTTCGTGACAGTTCAATATACTTGAAGTAACAATTGAAAATTCAGTGAAGCGCAGCTGCGGGTGACAAAAGACCGCAATAATGACGCTTTTCTTGAGCAATAAAGTGTATTCAAGTTAGTCGAGCAGTGTAACGCCGTTGCCACTGTTCGGCTGCCAGTATAGGGCAAGCGGTGCAGATATTTGTAGGTATTTCAGAAACAGATGCATGGCATTATTGCTAAGTGGCAATGCACCAATTCCGACGCCCATCAATGGCGCGAAAACCGCAGGATGCCATCCGAATCCGCCCCGCGCTGGAGCACGCCGTCGACCCAAAGCTTATGCAAGTGCGCCAACGCTTCGCCCAAGGCGAAGCTGAGCTGATGCGCATCGAGCGTGCGGCGGAACATGACGGGGACGATATCGGCGGCCGACTGTGGTGTATTGCAGGCCTCGATGACTTCATCCAGGCGAGCTTGGTGATGCTGTTCTAATTGCGTAATGCGAATCGGCAGGCCAATAAACGGTTTTCCGTGCGAAGGCAATACCAGTGTTGTGGCTGGCAGGTCGGAAAACTTCTCTAACGAGTCGAGATAAAGTTGCAAGGGATTCGCTTCCGGCTCGATGGCGAATACCGATACATTGGTCGAAATACGCGGCAACACCATATCGCCAGAAATCAGCAATAGCAAATCCGTACAGTACAAAGACACGTGTTCCGGTGAATGACCAAAGCCGGTAATCACGCGCCAGCCATGCTGGCCAATCGTCAGTTGTTGCGCGTCAAACATGCGGTGGTACGCGACCGGTATCGATGGCACCAGCGCCGGATAGAAATTACGGCGGCCTTCCAATTGCGCCAGCATCGCCGGCTCGCGCAAGCCATGGCGCTGGAAATGCGGGAAGGCTGCCGAGCCATCCGCACCCGGCAATGCGGCTGACATCATGCGGCCGAACGCATACTCGCCCGCACTCATCCAAAGCCGCACATTCCAGCGGGCGCATAGCCAATCGGCCAAGCCAAGATGGTCTGGGTGGCAATGGGTCGCGATGACGCGCAAGATCGGCAAACCGCGCAGTTGCAAAGTGAAGATGATTTCCCACGCGGCACGGGTTGCATCGTTGGCGACGCCGCAATCGACCACAGTCCAGCCATGCATCGGGCCGGTGTCGGTGTCGATCCGATCTTCCAGCAGCCACAAATTGATATGGTTCAGGGCAAAGGGCAAGCTCATGCGAATCCACAATACGCCGGGCGCGACTTCAATCGTAGAGCTGGACTCAGGTACCACATCGCCAAAGGGATAATTCAATTGGGATTCAAGATCATTCATGACAGCCGCGGGTAAGTTTCCAAATTAGGTAAGCGCGCCTACAATAAAATTAGTAGATTGGCTATGATCGGATTGCCGACCGTTTTTCAATGCCAGCAGAAGCGCAAAGAGATAGTACCCGCTAGCGGCGATTCCAACAAAATTTGCATTTCACTTTAGGAGGAATGACGATGCGCGAGCTACCCGGCTTAACCTTTGATCATGGCGAAGAAATTGCCGCCTTACGCGCCACCGTGGCGCAATTCGCCGCCAATGAAATAGCGCCGCGGGCAGCCCAGATCGACCGTAGCGACCAGTTTCCGATGGATCTGTGGCGCAAGATGGGCGCGCTCGGTGTACTGGGCATCACGGCCGACGAGCAATATGGCGGCAGCGCAATGGGATATCTGGCGCATATCGTCGCGATGGAAGAGATTTCCCGCGCTTCCGCTGCAGTCGGTTTGTCCTATGGCGCTCATTCCAATCTTTGCATCAACCAGATCAGCCGCAACGGCTCTGCCGCGCAAAAGGCGCAATATTTGCCAGGGCTGATCGCCGGCGATTTGATTGGCGCCCTTGCCATGTCGGAGCCTAATGCCGGTTCGGACGTGGTCAGCATGAAGTGCCGGGCCGAGCGCAAAGACAGTCACTGGCTATTGAACGGCAGCAAAATGTGGATTACCAATGGCCCCGATGCGGACGTGCTGGTGGTGTACGCCAAAACCGATCCGACAGCTGGTGCGCGTGGCATGACGGCGTTTCTGATTGAAAAAAACTTTCCTGGTTTTTCAGTCGCGCAAAAACTCGACAAGCTCGGCATGCGCGGCTCCCATACCGGCGAATTGGTATTTCAGGACTGCCGCGTGCCGGATGAAAACGTGCTCGGCGCAGTCGGCCAGGGCGCTAAAGTCTTGATGTCGGGCCTGGATTTCGAGCGTGCCGTGCTGGCCGGCGGGCCGCTCGGCATCATGCAAGCCTGCCTCGATCTAGTCTTGCCGTATATACATGAGCGCCAGCAATTCGGCCAAGCCATCGGCGAATTTCAATTGATGCAGGGCAAGGTAGCCGATATGTATTCCACCGCGATGGCATGCAAAGCCTACGTGTATGCAGTTGGCCAGGCGTGTGACCGCGCCGAAACGCCGGAAGCGGCGCGTGCCTTGCGCAAGGATGCTGCCGGCGCAATTTTGTACGCGGCTGAAAAAGCGACCTGGATGGCGGGCGAAGCGATTCAGGCATTGGGCGGCAATGGTTATATCAACGATTATCCGGCCGGGCGCTTATGGCGCGATGCCAAGTTATATGAAATCGGTGCCGGCACCAGCGAAATCCGGCGCATGCTGATTGGACGCGAATTGTTTGAAGCAACAGCTTGAGAAAACGTACGAACCCCTATTTCGCGGACCAGAATTTTTTAAAAGCTATCCCCTAATGACCCAAGCGCGTTTCCCTAAATTACTGTCCTCGCAAATTGCCTTCGACATTGCCCGCACCATGCTCGACGGCTTTGACAAGCATTACCGCCTGTTTCGCATCACCAGTCAGCAAGCCAGGCGCTATTTCGAGGAAGGGACCTGGAAAGAGGCGCAGATCGCGGCGCGTGGCCGGATCGGCTACTACGACCGGCGTGTACAGGAATGCGTACAGCAGCTGGAAGATGAATACGAATCGGCGGAGTTGACGGACCAAGTCTGGCGCGAGGTCAAGCTGCATTACATCGGGCTCTTGACCGACCATAAACAGCCTGAGTTGGCCGAAACTTTTTTTAATTCCGTGTGCTGCAATATTTTGCATCGCACCTATTTTCATAACGACTTCATTTTTGTGCGGCCGGCGATATCAACCGAATACATCGAGACTGATGAGCTGGCGCCGACCTACCGCGTGTATTACCCGGCGCGTGACGGTTTGGCGTTTACGCTCAAGCGCATCATCACCAATTTCCAATTGCAGCGCCCGTTTGCCGACCTTGAGCGCGACATTGGCTTGATCGAGGCACGCCTTAAGGCGATGTTTGGCTTTACCGGCATCGAGCCGAATCATCAAATCCACGTGCTGGCTAGCCTGTTCTTTCGCAACAAGGGCGCCTACATCGTCGGCAAGGGCATCAACGGCAACCGCGAATACC
>JAZKIX010000126.1:0-766 GCA_040384645.1 Pseudomonadota bacterium
GCACTGGTCACGCGCAATGCTACCACCTCTGGCACCACCGCCGATGGCCGTGACCGCAACGTCGATGCGTGGGGGGCTTTTGTCAGCGTAGCCGCCGATACGGCGGCGGGGACGAGTCAGACCGTAGCTTGCATGGGTGAAAATCTATTTGAGGTATTGCAGGGGATTGCCAACGCGGGCGGTTTGGACTTTAGCCTGGTCAAAACAGCGGCGCGGGCGTGGCAGTTTCGCACATCGGCTTTGCTCGGCACAGATCGCAGTGCCAGCGTCACTTTCGCCTTGCAGTATGGCAATATGCGTCGACCCTCCCTGCGCAGTAATCGGCGCAGCGAAAAAACAGCGGTGACGGCGGGTGGTCAGGGCGTGGACACTGGGCGCGCCGTGCGCACACGCACAGGGACCAACTATGATGCCACGGTTAATAGTTACGAATTGTTCCTCAACGCCAGCCAATACACGACCGATGCGGGGTTGGACAGTGCCGCCGATGAACGGCTTGAGGAGTTGCGCGCACGCGATAGCCTGAGCTTTGACGTGATCCAAGTGCCTTCTACTCTTTATGGATTGCATTATTTTTTGGGTGACAAGGTGAGTGCGTATCTCTTGGGTTTTGCCTACACGCCGCAAATCCGGCGCGTGATGGTCAACGTGAGCGCTGGTGGGGCCATGCCCGAAACACTACAGGTGACAGCCGCAGATGTCTAAAAATATTGCAGACTTGACACAACGCGAAACAGCGGGGCGCCTGCAGGATACGCAGCGGCGC
>JAZKIX010000126.1:776-2969 GCA_040384645.1 Pseudomonadota bacterium
ACCGTGCTTGGGTCCCCCGGATCGCGTCTTCGCGCGATTGGAGGATGATGGCAGCAACCCAGGCGTGATTATCCAAGATGGCGGCAATGTTGAACTCGCCGCCATTGCACGCGTAGGGACGCCAGCGACCCTTACCGCACCTGGTACTGGCACCACCACCAAGACTCTTCAACTAGGTGATTTTAGTCTTGTTACCTACTTTCCAGCTATTTATTACAATGCTTATTTCGATGGCACGAACGTGCGTTATGTGCGCAGCGGCGAACCTGCATGGTTACTGCAAGGCAACTATACCGACAATGCGCTTGTGGCTTTTGCTGCGGTGTCAGGCACAGCGGGCGATGTAATCGCAGCCTTTAGTCGCGGCTGGGTGGTAGACTCGGCGGGCAATGTCGGGTTCGGCATTGCCGCGCCGCTGGCTGCGACCCACGCGCTGCAACCTACGCTTGGCAGCGCTGTGCAACGGTTGCAAACTACTGCCACCAACGATGATCCCAGCGAGATTGTCTACCAGAATCGCGTTGCTACGACCGATGCCACGGTTACCACGCTGCATACCTTCACCGTGCCAGCTTCGACCATATATGCCATCGAGGCGCGCGTCATTGCGCGCCGGACGGGCGGTACGGCGGGAACAGCAGAGGATGGGGCCTATTATATTATCAATGGCGTCTATAAAAATGTAGCAGGTGTAGCAACGATTATTGGAGCGGTGGCTCAAACAGTAGTTGGTGAATCCGTAGCGGGTTATGATGCTACGTTTGATGTAACCGGAGCTACCGTAAGATGTAGAGTGACCGGAGTTTTGAACACGAATATCACCTGGCACATGACAAGCAGCGTTTGGCAAGTCGGAACATAGGAGTGCAGAATGCCACAAGATTTAAGAATACGCGTGGGCGTCGAGGTGGCGACAATCACGATCAACGGCACGGCGCAACAGGTAGCCGCTGCCCTGGAGCGGTATGCCAGCAGTCAGGGCATAACCATCACAGGCACAGCCACCGAAAACCTGACTGCCATTCTGGAGCATATCAAGGTCGAGGTAAGGAGGCGGTCGAAAGAAGTGCAGAAAGCGCAGTTGGAGGCTGCCAATGCCGCTGCCATCGAGGCAACGGTGGAATTGGATAACCCGATCTAGACTCGTCCCCGAAGTGGTATTATAAGGATTTGCTGATCGTTCCAGCCGTAGCGAATCCTACTCTCCAGCCTGCCACGGGGTACGCCAAGCTCTTTGGCCCATGCCGCAAGACACTGCGTTTTACCGTTGAGCGTAAGCAC
This sequence comes from Pseudomonadota bacterium, assembly GCA_040384645.1. Lineage (GTDB taxonomy): Bacteria > Pseudomonadota > Gammaproteobacteria > Burkholderiales > Burkholderiaceae_D > JAZKIX01. The sequence continues at coordinate 2,058 of JAZKIX010000126.1, forward strand.
GACGCTGTTGCGACGATTGCTCTGTTGTTCAGATGTGGTCGCCCAATGTACATTGCCCGGTTCATAATGGCCGTTGTTATTGATGCGGTCAAGCGTATAGCCTCTTTTGCCAAAATTGGTTAGCGGAGAGACATGATCATGGAACGTTTCAAATGAGTTTTGCCATTTATCGCAAACATGTATGCCCCGTCCGCCGTAATCAGCGTAATTTTTGTTGCTTGGGTCGCCACATCTTTTTCGCATATGTAGCCAAGTTCGATAAATCGGAGTCTTAGACATGCCGTGAGTTTTTGCACTAGCCCCGATAGCTTTTAGCGTTTCATCGCGCAAGCATCCACAAGATTTGGTATGCCCATTGCGCAAATCAGAACGCGCAATAGCGCGGGTATTCCCGCAGTCACATTGGAAGAGCCAAATGATTTGTTTGTGGCGATTGCGAGAGACAGGGCCAAGAGCTACGAGTCTACCAAACCGTTGACCTGTTATATTTTTGGCGCGACCTTTGAGGGTGATATATTGAGGTTGCATCAGAAACTTACCTTTCTGTTGCCAAGCCCAGGCGATGTTTCAGCATCCCTGGGCAACTCTTTGCGGTTGTGACAACAGTATAGCACAGATGCACTATGGGGACAATTCGCTTTGTGGGCGAGGCTGGTGTGAGGCTGTAGGTCACTTGCCCAGTGCGCGTCACTCATTTGGAAGCCGCCGCTCTAGCTGACGACGCGCAGTATTGGCGGCTTGCACTTTGTCAAACAGCGTATTGCACTCTTGCGTAAGCCGTTCGTTGGTGGCGGTTAGCTCGGCTTGCTGCTGCTCCAGCACCTTAATATGCAATTCCTGCTCCACGACAATGCCGTGATATTGCAGGTAGATGGCCTGCACACGGGTAACCTCTGCCTGCAACGCCTGCTC
>JAZKIX010000127.1:0-3988 GCA_040384645.1 Pseudomonadota bacterium
GCGGACGGCCGTTAACCGTCACCCTGCTCTATGGAGTCCGGACCTTCCTCCCGCCGACCTTGTGATCCACCGAAGTGGCAAGGTCAGCCAGCGACTGTCTGGCCTGCTTCGGGTCGCATTGTACCGCGCTGGCGGCGCGCTTGGCTAACCGAAAAGCGTCGCCAATCAATTAATGCAGGCCGTATGGCGCGGTAAAAATAGCCGGGCGATTGAATTGAAGACGCATTGCTTTTTGTGGCAACGTTTCCAATTGTTGCCTAAACCGAATGAGGGAAAATCCTATACCGCTGGAATCGCCGGATTATCGAATGCAAGACAAGAGGTATAGCGCATTACCCAGCGCGGCGCCATTGGCTGTATTGTCGAACACGCACCAGACGGACAAGCCAGCCTCGCGCTGCAGATTGATCCACTGGCCCAGACTATCGAGATAGGCGGCGCTATAGGTCGAACGATAAATTTCAGGCGAGCCGTGTAGACGCAAATACACCGCGTCGGAAACGGGCGGTGGCGCCTGTAGCGCAATCGGGACCGGCGGCGGATCAGCAATGACGCGGCTGACATTGTGCGCTGCCAGCAATGCATTGGCTTCACTGCTAAACCACGATGGATGACGCGGTTCGCACATCAGCTTGACCGGTGTCTTGCCCCGCGCGACGTGAAAGAAGCTGCCGGCCACGGCTGCATCGAACGCCAATGTCGGTGGCAGTTGCAGCAATAGACAACCGAGCTTTTCCCCCAAATGCGTCACTTCGCCGAGAAAATCATCGAGCAGATCGCCGACCCCAATCAGCTTTTTAAAATGCGTGATGGTGCGTGGAATTTTGACGGAAAAACGAAAGCCCGCCGGCGTAGTGTCGCGCCAACGGGCATAGGTTTTCGGCTGATGCGGTCGATAAAATGAAGAATTGATTTCGACCGCCGGCAGCGCCGCCGCATAGCGCTGCAAATGACTGCCGGCTTGGCTTAATAGCGGATGGCTGGCATACGCCGAGGAAATGCTCCAGCCGGCACAAGCGATAAAAATATCGGCAGTTGATTTCATCAAGCTACCGCCTTATCGCTGGGTTTTCGACAATCCGATTGCAATGGCATCAAACCGCGGGCGGATCCATCTCACGTGCAAACGAACGATGGCCAACCAAGGCGTTGAAGAACCGGTGCAACGCTTGTTGCAGCGAGCTGTCTGCGCAGAAGACAATTGCCGGATCAGGTTCCCCATTGGGCAAAGCGGTGGGAATCTGCGCTTTTGCCAACAAGCCGGCGCCAGCGCCGAGCACCAGCATCGGTTTGCAATGGCGAAACTGGTCCTTAATAAATTCCAGCACTTGGCCATTTTTACAAAAAGTGTCGACAGCGGCCTCACCGTCCGGCAAGACCACCGCGTCATATAACACCGACGGCCCCGCTTCAATCGAAATCTCGACATTAATCGGCGCGCCGCCCTGGGTTGCAATTTGACCCAGATGCTGACCGACAAAACGCGGCACTGCGCCCGCTGCCAGCAGTCCGGCATACACCGTTCTGGCGCTAGTGCTATCGACCTCAGGCGCGACCAGAATCGCTACCCTGCGGCCACGGATGGTGCCGTCGCCGGGACGGCTCATTAGCGACAGCGCAGGCGATGCGTCGTAGTGCGGCAATGGCGCCAATACCGGTGCCGGCGCTGGTACCGGGATGCCCAGCCCGGTTGCCACGCCTGTAGCTAATGCATCGTCCACATTAGCCAGCAAGGACAAGACACGCTCGCGGATTGCCTGCGTTTGCACCCGCGTCAATTCGAAGCGGAAGGCGTTGATGATATGTTGTTGCTCCACCGCCGTCTGGCTGATCCAGAACAAGCGCGCCTGTGCATAATGTTCGGCAAAACGTTCCGCCTTGCCGCGCACTTTGTCGTCTGAAATCCGTTCTGGGTAGCTGGTGAAGCCCTTGGCCGCGCCGGCCTGAAACGGGCAACCGCCGCCCAGGGAATTGGGCTCATACGAGACCCGACCGCGATGCACAGCTTGCCGGTGCATGCCGTCACGCTGATTGTTATGCACTTGCGCAACAGGCGCATTGATCGGTATTTCATGGAAATTCGGGCCACCGAGTCGGCTGATCTGGGTATCCAGATAAGAATGTATCCGTCCCTGCAATAGTGGATCGTTGGTGAAATCAATCCCTGGAATAATGTGTGCAGTGCAGAAGGCAACCTGCTCAGTTTCAGCAAAAAAATTATCCGGGTTGCGGTTCAATACCATGCGTCCCACCGGAATCACCGGTACCATTTCTTCCGGCACCAGTTTGGTCGCATCAAGCACGTCGAAGGCGAATGCTTCGGCTTGCGCTTCGGTAAATACTTGCAAACCCAACTCCCATTCCGGGAAAACGCCGGCTTCAATTGCTTCCCACAGGTCGCGCCGGTGGAAGTCGCTATCGGCACCGGCGATCTTGACCGCTTCATCCCACGCCAGCGAATGGGTGCCGGCGATCGGGTTCCAGTGGAATTTGCAGAAGACTGATTCGCCTGCGGCATTGACCAGACGAAAGGTATGCACGCCAAACCCTTGCATCATGCGATAGCTGCGCGGGATCGCGCGGTCCGACATTTGCCACAGCAACATATGGGTCGATTCCGGCATCAGCGAGACAAAATCCCAAAACGTGTCGTGCGCGCTGGACGCCTGCGGCATGGCGAAATGCGGCTCTGGCTTGACCGCATGCACCAAGTCGGGGAACTTCATCGCGTCCTGGATAAAAAACACCGGAATGTTATTGCCTACCAAATCCCAATTGCCTTCGTCGGTATAAAACTTGACGGCAAAGCCGCGTACATCGCGCACCGTATCGGCCGAGCCGCGCTCGCCGGCAACGGTCGAAAACCGCACGAAAGTCGGCGTCCGCTTGCCAGCCGCGGCAAATGGTGCGGCGCGGGTCAATTGCGACAAATCGTTATAACTTTCAAAATAGCCATGCGCCGCCGAACCACGCGCATGCACCACCCGTTCTGGAATCCGCTCGTGATCGAAGTGCGTTATTTTTTCACGCAAGATGAAGTCTTCCAGCGCCGTCGGACCACGCAAGCCGACCTTCAGCGAATTTTGATTGTCGGCAATCGCAACGCCCTGATTGGTGGTCAGCACGCTGGCGCCGGAATCGACCCTGACCCGATCCAGCGAACCGACCGTCGGATTATTTGATTGCGGCGGCGTGCCGCTGCCCACTTTTGCCGATGCGGCATTCTCAGTGATCGTACTGGCCGTTGCTACCTTGGTGGCAGGATCCAGATGCACGCCTTCAGGTATTGGATCGGCGCTGCCAAATTCGCCCGGCTTATTTGGATTATTCGGCATTTGCGCGGTGAGCTTGACCGATCCAACGATCTTTTTCAGCAGCTCGGCCGGCGTATCGCTTCCAGGACCAAAGGATTTTGGCGCTGTGCCTGTAGATGGCCCGGAAACGGTGCTCAGGACAGATCCGGCACCTTCAATTGGTAAAACCTGGTCTTTACGCGTTGCCATATATCCCCTTGTGGTTTGTGAGAAATCTAAACTTCAAGAGTTGATCGTAAAGCGAAACGCATGAATATTTTGTGCGCTAAATCACACTCGGTGCGATTGAAAAGTGTCAGGCAATTTCACCGCATAGGCTTAAAAAACAAGCAAGGGAGAAAATCCCGATGCGCGTTAGTTACCGCACATACAAGCAATTACCTTGCGACGATGATGGGTATTCAAAATTCTCTTAAGGGACTACCGATCATGAAAAGCGAATCAGGCCATCCATCACATAAAGATGCTATCGCGCTCCTTAAAGCCGATCATGTCAAAGTCAAGACGGCATTCCAAGTCTACGAATCGTTGAGCGAAAAATCGTATGCCACCAAAAAGAAATTGGCCGATTCGATCTGCGCCGATCTGCGTATCCATACCCTGGTTGAAGAAGAGATTTTTTATCCGCAGGTTAAATCTGCATTAAAAGAGACTATCACCATCTATAAACTGGC